>CALEHF010000215.1 GCA_937876125.1 uncultured bacterium | reverse complement strand
CACAACCGTCGAGGTCCGAGTCGCCACAGGCGTTCGGGTCGAGGGGCGCGCTGTCGTTGGTGTCGAGGATTCCGTCGTTGTCGTCGTCGAGATCTCCCGCGTCGCAGAGACCGTCCGCGTCGCTGTCCAGGCCGTCGGTGTTCGGAGCGAAGGAACCGCCGGAGCAGTCGTCGCAGCTGTCGCCGTCGGCGTCGCCGCAGACGAACGGGTCGAGGGGCGCGAGGTCGGCGGCATCGGCCACGCCGTCGTTGTCGTCGTCGTCATCGCCTGAGTCGCAGAGGCCGTCGGAGTCGGTGTCGAGGCCGTCGGCGGCGGGGGCGAAGAGGCCGGACACGCAGTCGTCACAGCCATCCCCATCGGTGTCGCCACAGACGAAGGCGTCAAAGGGAGCGGTGTCGACGCCGTCGAGGACGCCATCGTTGTCGTCGTCGGGGTCCCCCGAGTCGCAGATTCCGTCGCCGTCGTTGTCGGTCGCGTCGTTCGCCGGATCGAAGGTGCCGGTCGAGCAGTCGTCGCAACCATCCAGGTCGGAGTCGCCGCAGACGAAGCGGTCGAGGGGAGCGGAGTCGGTGGCATCGGCGACGCCGTCGTTGTCGTCGTCCGAGTCGCCGAGGTCGCAGAGGCCGTCGGAATCGGTGTCGAGCCCGTCGGCGGCGGGGGCGAAGGTGCCCGACGTGCAATCGTCGCAGCCGTCGAGGTCGGTATCGCCGCAGGCGTTCGGATCGAGGGGCGCGCTGTCGTTCGTGTCGAGGACGCCGTCATTGTCGTCGTCGTCGTCGCCGAGATCACAGAGGCCGTCGCCGTCGGTGTCGGTGCCGTCATTCTGGGGTGCGGAGATCCCGGAGACGCAATCGTCACAACCGTCGAGGTCCGAGTCGCCACAGGCGTTCGGGTCGAGGGGCGCGCTGTCATTGGTGTCGAGGATTCCGTCGTTGTCGTCGTCGAGATCTCCGAGGTCGCAGAGACCGTCGAGGTCGGTGTCGAGGCCGTCGTTCGCCGTGTCGACGGTGCCGCTCGAGCAGTCGTCGCAGCCATCGAAGTCGGTGTCGCCGCAGACGAACGGGTCGAGGGGCGCGAGGTCGACGGCGTCCGCCACTCCGTCGCCGTCGTCGTCGAGGTCGACTCCATCGCAGATTAGGTCCCCATCGGTGTCGATTTCTGGGACGTCGCACCCGCACAGTCCCGGCTCCGTCTTCAGAGGATCGTTCGGGCAGTTGTCGAGGCAGTCCGGGGTTCCGTCGAGGTCGGTGTCGGTGTCGGGGATGCCACAGCCGCAGGCGCCCGGTTCGGTCTTGGTCGGGTCGTTCGGGCAGTTGTCCTCGCAGTCGACCACGCCATCGGCATCGGTGTCCACGTCGGGAACGCCACAACCGCAGACACCCGGCTCAGTCTTGGCCGGGTCCGCGGGGCAGTTGTCGAAGCAGTCGGGGGTTCCGTCGAGATCGGTGTCGGTGTCGGCTACATCGCAGCCGCAGGTACCCGGCTCGGTCTTGTTCGCATCGTTCGGACAGTTGTCGAGGCAGTCGGGGGTGCCGTCGAGATCGGTGTCGGTATCGAGGACGCCACAGCCGCAAGCTCCCGGCTCGGTCTTGTTCGCGTCGTTCGGGCAGTTGTCGAGGCAGTCCGGGGTGCCGTCGGCATCGGTATCGATCTGACAGTCGGGATCAGCACAGTCGGTGAGGCCGTCGGCGTCGTTGTCGACACCGTCTTCGCACAGCCCCGCTTCGCTCGTCGGCGTCACCGTGAGGGTGAGGGTTCCGGTTCCGCTCTGGAAAGTGCGGAAGGCGCCGACGCGGATGAGATAGGTGCTCCCGAGGTTCGCGGTGAACGTCAGGTTGCTCGTGAAGTCCATGCAACCGGTGAAGTCGTCGTTGCACGCAATCGCTTGATTGGCGGGGGCGGGGCAGGGAGCGTCTTCGTACACCGCGAGGCACGTGTCGAAGGTGGCTGTGTTGCACGTCGAGACTTCGACGTCGCTGGTCACGGTGGGTGTGAACTCGTACCACACATCGTTGTACGCCTGATCATCGCCGAACTGGCCCATGTCGCAGAACCCGAGCAGATCGGTGCCGTCGGTCGTGGCATCGACAGTCGAAAACGCGGTGGATCCGCCAGTGATGGGGAGTGCGTCGGCGCAGCTGTCGTTGACAGGCTGCGCGTTCAGCTCGGCAGGTACGCCGAGGACGAGTGCCAATAGGCACGCACACGTACAAATGATTGATCGCATGGAGCTCACCCGTTCCTCCGTGGTCGGAGGGTATCCACGCACGAGACCATCGGAGTGCGCGGACGGGGCGGGGGCCCTAGTCGTGCACACCTCGGTTTGGCTACGCGCGAGACGGAGCGCTGTCGGGGGGAAGAACCCCGTCGGACGGCCCCCGGAAGGACCGCTCGATGACTCCGTCGAGATCACTGGTGAGAGGAGGAAGGTGCTTCAATTTCACCACAGAAGTGTGTCTTGACTACACGGTTCGTCGGAAGATGCCTGTTCAATTGACTTTGCGTTTGTTGCCCAAAGAGCGATTTTGGCGTCAGGTTTGTTCGGACTGTCGCACGGGTCTCCCAAGGACAAAATGTCAGCAATGGGCCCCGAATTCGCCTTTGGTGCGTGCGGCGAGACTACGCGGTCAGTCGCTGAAAAAGCGGGGCAGGGGGCCCACGGCTCCCTGCCCCGCCATCGTGTGTGCCAGGCAATGTCCGGTTGCTCGAGTCGATCTTGGCTCGAGACAACATGCAAAGGGCGCTCAAGCGTGTGACGTCGAACAAAGGTAGCCCCGGTGTCGACGGCATGACGGTCGAGGAGCTCCCGGCATTCTTGTGTGCTCACTGGCCGAAGGTGCGCGAGCAGCTGTTGGCGATGACGTATCAGTCCCAACCGGTTCGTCGGGTGAAGATCCCGAAACCGGGAGGGGGTTCCCGGAAGCTGGGGATCCCAACCGTGCTGGACCGTCTGATCCAACAGGCAACACTGCAAGTGCTCCAAGGCGAGTGGGACCCGACCTTCTCCGATTCGAGTTTCGGTTTCCGGCCAGGTCGATCGGCTCACCAAGCGGTGGCCCAAGCCCAGGGTTTCCTGGAGGAGGGTTACCGGTACGTGGTGGATATCGATCTGGAGAAGTTCTTCGACCGTGTGAACCACGACGTGCTGATGGGCCGCGTGGCGAAGCGGGTGGAGGACAAGCGGGTCTTGAAGTTGATCCGCGGGTTCCTGAACTCGGGCGTCTTGGAGGAGGGGTTGGTGAGTCGAACGGAAGAGGGGACCCCGCAAGGAGGCCCCCTCTCTCCACTCTTGTCGAACCTGCTGCTCGACGAACTCGACCGCGAGTTGGAACGACGCGGGTTGCGCTTTGCGCGCTACGCCGATGATTGCAACGTCTATGTGCGGAGCGAACGTGCGGGGCAGCGCGTGCTGGCAAGCTTGACGCAGTTTCTCGAGAAGAAACTCCGATTGAAAGTGAACCAGGAGAAGAGTGGGGTAGGTCGTCCCTGGGCCCGCGAGTTCCTGGGCTTTAGCTTTACGAGCCACCGCAAGAAGCCTCGATTGCGCCTCGGCGCGAAGGCAAAGCGGGGGCTCAAGGCACGGGTCCGAGAGTTGACGGGTCGCAATCGTGGACGATCTCTCCGGCAAGTGGTGGCGGATCTCGCGAGGTACCTGAACGGTTGGAAGGCATACTTTGGAGTGTGTCAGACGCCGTCGGTGCTGCGCGCTCTGGACTCATGGATCTTGCGACGCCTCCGCTTGCTGCAGTGGCGTCACTGGAAGCGAGGTCGCACTCGCTACCGGGAGCTACGGCGTCGAGGGTTGCCGAAGGAGCGCGCCTTGATCTGCGCGAACTCGGAACTTGGTCCGTGGCGCAAGAGCCGGAGTCCAGGAATGTCCGAAGCGCTCCCGGTCTCGCACCTGCGAGGCTTGGGGGTCCCCCGCTTGGCTCCGCACTGAGGTCATGTCCGTCGAACCGCCGTGGTGCGGACCCGCATGCCCGGTGGTGTGGGAGGGGGGCGCCCGTGAGGGCCCCCCCTATCCCGATTCAGCTCTTGACCCCTCGCGACAGCCTCCTAGGGGCAGATGTCGTAGGTCTCGCACCCGATCGACTCGAGCGGAGTCCCGTCGGGACCGCAGTCGGGGAACGGCGAGGGGGGCAGGGAGCCACCGTTGAAGATGTAGGCGACGGTATAAATCGCGTCGGAGACGTCAATTCCGGAATCGTCGTTCGCATCCGCCGAGTTGAGGCACAGCGGCGGCGAAGAGTTCTGGAACAGGTAGTTCAGCGTGAAGATCGGGTCGGCGATGTTGATCGACCCGTCGACGTTCGAATCGCTCCGAATGAACGGCAGATCCTCGAGACAGTCGCTGATCCCGTTCAGATCGAAGTCCTCATCCACGACCCCGCACCCGCAATCGCCCGGGGCGATCTTGTCGGGATCGTTGGGGCAGAGATCGGCGCAGTCTGCCGTTCCGTCCAGATCGGTGTCGGTCAGATCGTCGACCACGCCGCACCCGCAGATGCCAGGGGTCGACTTGGTCGGGTCGTCGGGACAGCCGTCGCCGGCGTCGCAGATGCCATCGTTATCGGAATCCACGCCGTCGTTGGCCGGGTCCACCGTGCCCGAAGAACAATCGTCACACCCGTCTCCGTCGCTGTCGGCGCAGACCAATGGATCGAGGGGATCGCTGTCGCCGCCGTCGTCGACGCCATCGTTGTCATCGTCGGG
Source organism: uncultured bacterium (assembly GCA_937876125.1). Taxonomy (GTDB): domain Bacteria; phylum Planctomycetota; class UBA8108; order UBA1146; family UBA1146; genus JAFMMO01. Next base: position 12,843 of record CALEHF010000215.1, on the reverse strand, counting down.
GTCGCCTGAGTCGCAGAGTCCGTCGCCGTCGGTGTCGGTTCCGTCGTTGGCGGGGCTGGTCGAGCCGGCGATCGCGCAATCGTCGCAACCGTCGGAGTCGGAGTCACCACAGACGAATGGATCAGTCGGATCGGGATCGGTGCCATCGTCGACGCCATCGTCGTCGTCGTCGAGATCGCCCGCGTCGCAGATGCCATCCGCATCGGTATCGGTGCCGTCGTTGGCGACGTTCGGGCTGCCCGCGATCGCGCAGTCGTCGCAAGTGTCGCCGTCGAGGTCTTGGCAGACGAACGGGTTGGTGGGATCGGTGTCTGTGGCATCGGGCACGGTGTCGTTGTCATCGTCGGGGTCGCCGGCGTCGCAAAGGCCGTCGCCGTCGGTGTCGGCGCCATCGTTCGCGGGGCTCGAGATTCCTGCCACGGAACAGTCGTCGCAGGTATCGCCGTCGGAATCTCCGCAGATGAACGGGTCGAGCGGCGCCGGATCGGTGCCGTCGGGGATCCCGTCGTTGTCGTCGTCGGTATCGCCCGCGTCGCAGATGCCATCCGCGTCGGTATCGGTGCCGTCGTTCGCGATGTTCGGACTGCCCGCGATGGCGCAGTCGTCACAAGTGTCGCCGTCGAGGTCTTGGCAGGCGAGGGGGTCGAGCGGATCGGAGTCCGACCCATCGGGCACGGTGTCGTTGTCGTCGTCGGGGTCGCCGGCGTCGCAAAGGCCGTCGCCGTCGGTGTCGGTCCCGTCGTTGGCGATGTTCGGGCTGCCCGCGATGGCGCAGTCGTCACACGTATCGCCATCCAGATCCTGACAGAGGAATGGATCGAGCGGCGCGGAGTCGGTCCCATCGGGCACGGTGTCGTTGTCGTCATCGGGGTCTCCGGCGTCACAGATGCCGTCGCCGTCGGTGTCGGTCCCGTCATTGGAGGGGCTCGAAATGCCCGCCACCGCACAGTCGTCGCAGGTATCGCCGTCGGAATCTCCGCAGATGAACGGGTCGAGCGGCGCCGGATCGGTGCCGTCGGGGATCCCGTCGTTGTCGTCGTCGGTATCGCCCGCGTCGCAGATGCCATCCGCGTCGGTATCGGTGCCGTCGTTCGCGATGTTCGGACTGCCCGCGACGGAGCAGTCGTCACAGGTGTCGCCATCGGCGTCTTGGCAGCCAAACGGGTCGAGTGGCGCGATGTCGCTCCCATCAGGCACGGTGTCGTTGTCGTCGTCGGGGTCGCCGGCGTCGCAGAGGCCGTCCCCATCGGTGTCGGTGCCGTCGTCGAGGGGGTTGAAGGTCCCGGTCGCACAGTCGTCGCAGGTATCGCCGTCGGTGTCGGCGCACACGAAGCGGTTCAGCGGGTTGGAGTCGGCCCCATCCACGACGCCATCGTTGTCATCATCGGAGTCCCCAGCGTCGCACAGGCCGTCCCCGTCGAAATCGGGTCCGTCGTTGCCCGCGTCGACCGTCCCGCTCGCACAGTCGTCGCAGGTGTCACCGTCGGCATCTTGGCATTGGAACGGGTCGGTGGGGTTCGAGTCCCCGCCGTCGTTCACACCATCGTTGTCGTCGTCGGGGTCGACATCGTCGCAGAGGCCGTCTCCGTCGGTGTCGAGCTCGCCGATGCCGCAGCCGCAGAAACCGGGCTCGGTCTTCAGCGGGTCCCCCGGGCATTGGTCGATGCAGTCGGGGGTTCCGTCGAGGTCGGTATCGGTGGGGCAGAGCGTCACCGGGGAGTACGTGGTGAAGGTGACGTGCTCCCACTGGCCGACTGCGGGGGAGCCGGGGGCCATGGTGATCGTCGACAGCACGAGAGACGCGCCGTTCCAGAACAAGCGGTAGAGCCCCGAGGTGCCTGCGAGAGGGAATTCCCGCGTCAGGATGATGTCGCCGACGTAGGGAGCCCACTGATCGGAGCGCACTCCGACGAGGGTATTGCTCTGGAAGCTGGTGCCGACGAAGTTCGAGTTCGCTTCGACGACATCGATGTCCTCCAAGGGCACCCCGGTGTTGAAGCTGGTCACGACACCGCTGGCATCGATGGCGTGGAGGAGCGTCGTACCTTCCCCGCCGGTGATGATCCTTCCGGCGAGCGGTCCGTAGGTCGCGATGTCGTTCGGGAGAACCGCCACGCCTTCGAGTGCGGTGCCGAGGCTCGCGAGCGGGGCCGCGCTGGTCGCGCCGGTCGAGTCGACCACCCACACTTGCCCCGAGCTGGTCACCACGATGAGCTGATTCCCGAAGATGCCGGTCGTGTCCTGGGTGATGCTGCCACGGATCTGACCGTTGCCCCCGCCGGGGAGATTGATCCACGGATTGATGACGGTCGCCCCGCCAGCCGTAGTGCGCACGATATCCCCGGACGTGCCGTTCCCGCTGAAGATGTCGCCGGGAGTAAAGCCGCCGAGGCCGAGCGCGCCGATCGATCCGAGCTTGATCTCGCCCACGAAGCCCGCGGCGACACCGAACTGCGTGTTCGTCGCATCGTCATGGAACTCAGCGAGGGAGTAGGGGAGTCCGGTCGAGTAGTTGACCGCGACGACCAGGGAGTTGTTCGGAGCGTAGTGGGCAAGGCCCTTCGCGCCGCTGCCGACAGTGGCGACGGTGGCGAATTCGAGTTGTTGCCCGTCGGCAGTGGCTGCTCCAATACAGAGACAGGCCGCGACCACGAAACCGTTGAAGATCCTCATCGAATATCCTCCCCGAGACCACCCCCTCGGCGGCCCTCGATTGTGTCCCCGAACGACACGCAAAATGGCACAGACCCCATATCGAGGTCGTGCTCGCGAAAAAGTCGCTCGTTGGAATGCTGTCGAGATCTCGCTGGAAGACGCCCGAGTCCCCACCACGTCCAGTTCCCTCCGTGTTGCGCGGAGGGAAGGGGACATCGATCGAGAAGAGGTCATCGCAATAAAAGGTCAGCGAGCATACGACAGAGCCCTGCCCTACTAGGGGTACCACCTCGGCGGGAATCGTCAAGGGTCGGGACCTTCGTCGGGGTTCGGCGGGAGCGCCTTTCTCGGAGGGCAGCGCGCGAGAGGAGTCAGGTGAGACCGGACCGGGAAGTCCCAGAGCCGCCCCCTCGCTGGCGCCGGTCTGCTTGCTTTTCTCTAGGCGCGAGCTACGGTTACGCGCGATGGTCCGCTCGTCCGCCCTCTCTATTCTCGGGAGGAAATCGACGTCGCCGGACCGCGTGCCCCCCGTGGTCCTCTTTGCGGTCCTCAACCGTCGGGCGCGGGGGTTGAACGGGAAAGAAGTATCGATGCCGCAGACCGACCTCCATGACGTGAACGCCTCGGAAATCATCGATCGGTGGGAGGGTGAGCCGGCGCCGTTCCTCTCCATCCTCCACGAGATCCAGGCCCACTACGGCTATCTCCCCGAGCCGGCGCTCCACGAGGTTTCGAGTCGCCTCGGAATCCCGCTCGCTGAGCTGTACGGCACGGTCACTTTCTACCATTTCTTCGAACTCGAAGAGCCGGGCACGAATCCTGACCTTTGGATGTGCGAATCGTCGGCGTGCTGTCTGAAGGATCTGACCACCCTCGAGCGCCAACTCTCCTCGGCGCGCCTCGACACTCCGCACTCGGGGCGGGTGCGCAGGATCCCGTGCCCCGGTCGCTGCGACATCGCGGTGCCGGTGTTCGTCGGTGATCGGGTGTACGCCTCGGCCGATTCGGGCAGTGCGAACGACCTCCCCCTCGCGACCAGTGCCCTCCCAGCCAACATCGGGGTCGAAGAGTGCATCTTTGCCGACATTCGGAAGGGGATCGACACGCTCGCGGGCTACCGCGCGGTCGGGGGGTACTCCACCCTCGAAACCGCGGCGAAGGATCCCCAGAAGATCCTCGACGAGCTGAAGGTGAGCGGGCTGACCGGCCGCGGCGGTGCGGGCTTCCCCACCGGCGTGAAGTGGGACGCGGTGCGCAAGGAGACCAAGCAACCGAAGTACATCGTCTGCAACGCGGACGAGGGTGAGCCGGGGTGCTTCAAAGATCGCTGCGTGATGGACAACGCACCGCACCAGATGATCGAAGGGATGGTGCTCGCCGCCCTGGTGACCGGCGCGGAGATCGGCATCGTCTATCTGCGCTTCGAGTACCCCGAGACGCTGGCGAGCCTCCAAAAGGCGATCGACGACGCGGTCGGCGCCGGCTACCTCGGCGAGAACATCTTGGGAACCGGGCACCACTTCAAACTGGTGATTCGTCGCGGCGCGGGCGCCTACATTTGCGGTGAGGAGACTTCGCTCCTCAACTCCCTCGAAGGGAGTCACCCCTTTCCTCGCGACAAGCCCCCTTTCCCGACGACCCACGGCCTGTTCGGTCGCCCGACCGTGATTAACAACGTCGAGACCTTTGCGACCGCCGCGATGATCATCCGCAAAGGAGGAGCGTGGTTCGCCGGGCTCGGACTCGGCGAGAACCAAGGGACACGGGTGTTTTCGGTTTCGGGGGACATCGCCCGCCCCGGCAACTACGAACTGCCGATCGGGACGCCCCTTTCGACCCTTCTCAATCAGCACGCCGGCGGCGCGCCGAACGGCCGCACGATTCAAGGGGTGACGATGGCGGGGATCTCCGGAGGGTTTGTCGGAGCAGCCGATCTCGACGTGCCACTCGACTCGAAGTCGCTCGCCGCGCTCGGCGGGATGCTCGGCGCGGGGGGTATCATCGTCCACGACGACACCCGGTGCATGGTGTCGGCGGCGCGGGCCAGCATGAACTTCCTCGCACACGAGTCGTGCGGAAAGTGCTTCCCCTGTCGGATCGGAACGACGCGCTCGACTGAGATTTTGGATGAGATGAGAACCCACGCCGGCGGTGGCCCCGCGGTCACGCGCGACGCGGTGAGCGAGCTCGCCGACCTCGACGAGGTGATGGCGGAGGCGAGCGCCTGCGGCCTGGGGCTCGCGGCGCCGTTCGTCACCCGAACCTTGATGAAGTACTGGCCTGATCAGGTCGAGGCACACTTGCGCGGCGAGTGCCCAACCGGCGCTTGTGAGAGGAGCAAAGCATGATCCGTCCCCCGATGATGACCATCGACGGGGTGGAGATGACCTTCACCCCCGGCGACACGGTGCTCGAAGTCAGTAAGCGCGTCGGCTCGAAGGTGCCGCACCTCTGTTGGGACGAGCGCCTCGACCCCGCCGGCTCGTGTCGTCTCTGCATTGTCGAGGTGGAGGGGCGTCGGAACCCTGCTGCGTCCTGCACTCTCCCTGCGGAAGAGGGGATGATCGTCGTCACCGAAACCGAGAAACTCCGTCGGATGCAGGTGACCCTGCTGCAGATGGTCCTCTCCGAAAACCCCGCCGAGATCAGCTCGCGCAACGTCGACGTCGGGAAGACCGAGCTGCAACTGTTGGCGGAGGATTTTGGGGTCACGCGGAATCGGTTCCTCGGCGCGGTGAGCAACCGCTCGAAAGACGATGCCAACCCGCTTCTCAAGCGCGATTACGACCACTGCATCGCGTGCTACCGCTGCGTGCGGATCTGCGCCGAGGTCGAGGCGGACTTTGCGATCACCATGACTGGGCGCGGGTTCGGGAAAGAGATCGCCACTCCGTTCGACCGCGGCTTGCTCGAAAGCACCTGCACCCTGTGCGGGCAGTGTGTCTACACCTGCCCGACCGGAGCGCTCGCGGACCACAAGATGGTCGGCCAAGCGGCGAAAGGTGCCCCGGCGGAGAAGCAAACGATCACGCGCTCGATCTGCCCGTACTGCGGGACCGGCTGTTCGATCGACCTGCACTCAGACGGCGAAAAAGTGCTCGGCGTCACCCCTGCGCTCGACGGACCGGTCAATGAAGGTGCGCTCTGCATCAAAGGCCAGTTCGGGTTCGACTTCGTGAACTCCGACGATCGTCTGAAGAAGCCGATGATTCGCAAAGACGGCACGTTGGTCGAAGTCGAGTGGGCCGAGGCGATCGAATACACAGCCGACAAGCTTCGCAGCATTCGCGACGAACATGGGCCGAAGGCGTTCTACTCGATCGCCTCGGGACGCGCCCCCGGTGAAGGGGGTTACATGTTGCAGAAGTTCCAGCGAGCGGTGATGGGCTCGAACTTCATCGACAACTGCTCACGTGCCTGACACTCTCCTACCGTCGCCGGTCTGGCGGCATCCCTCGGGCGCGGAGCCATGTCGAACTCGATCCCCGAGATCGAAGACTGTCCGTTCCTTCTCTGTGTCGGCACGAACATGACCGAGTGCCACCCGATCATCGCGGTGCGAGTGAAGAAGGCGCTGCGCAAAGGCGCTCGGCTCTTCACCATCGACCCGCGGGAGATCCCGCTCGCCAAGATGGCGGAGGGGCACGTGCAACTGCGCATCGGCACGGACACCTACCTCTTCAATGCGATGGCGAAAGTCATCATCGACGAGGGGCTGGTCGATCAGGAGTTCCTCGACACTCGCACCGAGGGGTTCGAGGAGCTCAAGGCTCACGTTCAGAAGTTCACTCTCTCCGAGGCGGAGAAGATCACGGGTGTCCCTGCGGAGCTGATCCGCGAGACCGCGGTGGGCTATGCGAGCGCTGAGCGCGCCGGGATTTACTACACCCTCGGCGTTACGGAGCACATTTGTGGCGTCGGCAATGTTCAGAGCCTCTGCAACCTCGCGCTCTTGACCGGCAACCTCGGAAAGCGCGCCGCGGGAATCAATCCGTTGCGGGGTCAGAACAATATTCAAGGGGCGGGGGATGTGGGCGCTCTGCCGAACAGTTACCCCGGCTTCCAATCGGTCGACGTGCCCGAAGTCCAAGCGAAGTTCGAGAAGGCGTGGGGCGTGCCGATGGATCCCGACAAGGGGATCACCAAGCTCAAGGCGCTCGATTGGGCGGTCGAGGGCACGTTGAAGGGGATGTGGATCTGCGGTGAGAACACTCTCGTCAGCGATCCCGACGTCCACCACACCCGGCATGCGCTCGAGTCTCTCGACTTCTTGATCGTGCAGGACATGTTCCTCACCGACACAGCGAAGATGGCGGATGTCGTCTTGCCGGCGTCGGCGTTCACCGAGGTCGACGGCTTCTTCACCAACTCTGATCGTCGCGTGCAGCGTCTGCGCCCCGCGGCGCCGTCGCCGGGGGAAGCGAAGCCCGATTGGTGGATCATCGCGGAGATCGCGAAGAAGATCGGTACCACGGTAAACTTCGACTACTCGAAGGCGGAAGAGGTGTTCGACGAACTGTGCGACCTGTCGCCGATCTACCATGGCCTCAGCTACGCGCGGATCGACAAGGGCACTCTCCACTGGCCGGTGCCGACGAAGGATCACCCCGGCACGCCGGTCCTCCACATCGGGGAGTTCCCCCGCGGGCTCGGCAAGCTGCAATGCGTCGAGTATCAGCCCCCCGCCGAGGTGCCGGATGACGAGTATCCGTGGTTCTTGACCACCGGCCGTCGACTCGCGACCTACCACACCAACACGATGACCGGCCGTGCGAAGGGCTTGAGTGTCCTCGCACCGAACGAGTGGCTCGAACTCCACCCGATGGATGCGGAAGAGCTCGGTCTGAAATCGAAGGAGTGGGTGAAGGTCACGTCGCGTCGCGGCGACGTGTTGACGCGCGTGAAGGTGACGAAGGCCTCGCCCCCCGGCACCATGTTCATGAGCTTTGCGTTCCCCGAGGAGACCCCGACCAACTACATCACGAACCCCGAGGCGGATCCGATCACGGAGACGCCGGAGTTGAAGGTCGCGGCGATCCGAGTGGAGAAGGCGGAGGCGCCCGATCTGAGTGACTTCGACCCGATGTTTCAGACGAAGAAGCGTCACTGAGCGGAGCTGGCCAGAGTCGGAGATGGGCAGTGACGGAAGCCGCCGGTAAGAAGAATTGGGGGAGAGAAGAGAACAATGACCAAAAAAACAAAGCCCACGATCACCTTCTCTCCCGACGGCCCTCTGATCGTCAGCAACATTGAACATCTCCAAACGACAGACGGTGCACTGGAGAGCAAGCCGACGATGGCCCTCTGCCGATGCGGCAGATCGAACAACAAGCCGTTCTGTGATGGGACGCACGCTGGGATCGGCTTCTCTAGCAAGGTCACGGCGGATGCGAACAAGGACAAGTGTGACTCCTATGTGGGTGCGGAGATCACGCTGCACGACAACCGAAGCATCTGTGCGCATGCCGGTCGCTGCACCGAGGGTCTTCCTCGTGTCTTTCGGATGAAGGAAGAACCGTGGATCGATCCCGATGGCGCGAAGCCTGAAGAGATCGTTGCCGTGGTGAGTCAATGCCCGTCCGGCGCTCTCAGCCTTTCGATTGCCGGCGTCGAACAGCCCCGCCGCGAGGAAAAGACGAGCATCACGGTCGCCCCGGGTGGTCCATACGTGATCAAAGGTGGCGTGGAGCTTGTCGATGTGCAGCGCGCCGAACGCGCAGCCGAAGAGATCTGCACGCTGTGCCGGTGCGGGGCTTCGAAGAACAAGCCGTTCTGCGACGGGGCGCACTGGAACGTCGAGTTCGACGACAAAGCACCAGGGGTTTGACGGGGAAGGGGAGCACGACCCTGTCAGTTCGCGCCGCGGCGACGCGCTGACGCGCGTGAAGGTGACGAAGGCTTCGTCTCCCGGCACGATGTTCATGAGCTTTGCGTTCCCCGAGGAGACCCCGACCCACTCCATCGCGAACCCCGAAGCGGATTTGATCACGGAGACGCAGTAGCGTGGCTTGAAGTGCTATCCGAGGTGCCGCTGTTCACGCAGTGGCTGAGGGATTGGACTACCGATGATACCCAAGTACGATGCGATCATCATTGGAACAGGGCAAGCCGGCCCGTCACTCGCGGGTCGCTTGGACGGCGCGGGTATGAAGGTCGCCATCGTCGAGCGCGACAAAATCGGCGGAAGCTGCGTCAACGTCGGCTGTATCCCCACCAAGGCTCTCGTCGCGAGCGCACGCGCGGCCCACATGGCGCGGCGCGGGACCGACTTCGGAGTGCAGATCGACGGGTGCATTCGGGTGGACATGGCTCGCGTTAAGGCGCGGATGAAAGAGATTTCGGGCCAGTCGAACCAGGGCGTGACCCAGTGGCTAGAAGGCTTGGAGAACGTCGATCTGATTCGAGGTCATGCCAAGTTCCAGGGCGCGAAACAGATCGACGTGGATGGACGGGTGATCGAGGCCGAGAAGATCTTCTTGAACGTCGGTGCGCGGCCCTTCGTCCCAGACCTCAAAGGCCTAGAGGATGTCGACTACCTGACCAGCTCGAGCATGATGGAGGTGGACTTCCTTCCGAAGCACCTGATCATCATCGGAGGCAGCTACATCGGCCTCGAGTTTGGCCAGATGTACCGACGCTTCGGAAGCGAAGTGACCATTGTTGAGAGAGGCGACCGACTGATCCCGCGAGACGACCCCGACGTCTCCGAGGCGGTTCGGAGTTTTCTCGAGAAGGAAGGGGTCCGCGTCAGGCTGAACGCGGAGTGCATCCACTTGGCGAAAAAAGGCGGCGGCGTTGCCGTCCAGGTCGACTGTGACGACGAACCGTCGGAGATCCTTGGGTCTCATCTCCTCCTTGCCGTGGGACGGATCCCCAACACTGACGCACTCGGCCTGGAGACCGCGGGCGTCACCGCCAACGGCCGTGGCTACATCGAGGTTGACGATCAACTACGCACCAACGTGCCCGGAATCTGGGCCCTGGGTGATTGCAACGGTCGCGGAGCATTTACGCACACCTCGTACAACGACTTCGAGATCGTGGCTGCGAACTTGCTTGACGACGATGCGCGCCGCGTCAGTGACCGCATCCTTTGCTACGGCCTGTTCACGGACCCGCCCCTGGGCCGAGTTGGCATGACTGAACAGCAAGCCCGCGAATCGGGCCGCAAGGTCCTCATTGGGAAACGCCTGATGAAGCACGTCGGCCGCGCCGAAGAGCGCAGCGAAACGGACGGATTCATCAAGATCCTGGTCGATGCCGACACGAATGAGATCCTTGGAGCCGCCATCTTGGGCATCAATGGCGACGAGGTCGTGCACTGCCTTCTCGATGTGATGTACGCCAAGCTCCCGTACACGGTCATTTCGCGTGCGGTCCATATCCACCCGACGGTGTCGGAGCTGGTACCGACGACACTTCAGAATCTACGACCGCTCGACTGAGAAGCTGGCGAGACCGGAATCTCAGGCAATAACAGGGAGCTCTTGAGCGATCCCGATGATGAGGAGCGGCGTCTTCTACCTGGCCGGTCTCGCGCGCGAAAAGCCCGGATACTCACGCCTGAGCCGGCCCAAGTCCATGTTGCACGTCGGGCTTGATGAAGCCCGCCTCTGGGCCCTCCGCTATCGCGAGGGCCACCGCGCGATTCAGCGCATCCACCGCGGAGTCGTGCACCGAGAGCAACCGCCTCAGCAACCCCGGCGTCCGCGTTGGCTTCTTCACCAACTCCGAAACAAGGGGGTGAATGTGGCCGGTGGTGGCTACCCCGAGATTGCCGCTGGCCTATCAATGATTGAGCTGGGGCGCCACCAGGTCGCGGCGATCCGAGTGGAGCGGCGGAGGAGCCCGATCTGAGTGACTTCGACCCGAGGCTTCAGACGAAGAAGCGTCACTGAGTCGGAGATGGTCGGAGCAGAGTCGCCTGGCTTGAAGTTGTGCTATCCGGGATGCCGCTGCTCAACTTGAGTTACACCCCTCATGGGATTTTGCCATTCCTTCCGCGGGGGGTGTTGCCCAGCTGTTGGGAGTAGGAATTCCTCCACTGATTCAAGCTTTGTCAGCGATAGCGATTTCGTGCTTCATCGTGGAGTGCTTTATCCAGGCCCCGCCCACCTCTCTCCCGCGATCCTACCGGCTCTCTCCCCCACGAACCATCGACTCGCGAAGCGACTACAATCGCGCCACCGACCCACGGTGCGCTTCACCTCACTCATCTCCGCTCATGCCGGTTTCGCCGGTCGCGCGTTGTCTCCCTGCCAGAGTGATCAGCCTGCCGGACCGCCGTTCCGCACGCGCACTCCCCAGAGTTCTCGAGAGCCGCACGTACCGGCGGGGAAGAGCACGCCTTGTTCCCCGTTCAGATATCGAAGCCGCGCCTGCTCGGCGCGAACGCTTCCGATCACAGTATTTCCGCCGCGACCGACCGCTCCGCCAACCAGCGACGTCGCCGTCGGAGGGCGAGGCTTGCGATACTGCCCGCCTCCCAGACAGGAGGCTCCCCTGTCGCAACGCCGGCGCTCAGCTCCTCGAGAGCTCGCTCTGCGAGGAAGCGCGAACGTTCTTCGTCGGCGACGACGAACTGAATAGCCGCGACTGCGAGTTCCAATTCCTCTCGTCGACGAGCGCGGGTGCGAAGATCCTCGAAGGGAGAGTCCGCCGGGCGGACTCTTTCCGCGGTGCCCTGGGGAGAGGTCACAGTCGGAGAGGCCACAGTCGGGTGGGCCTCATTCGGAGAGATCACAGCCACGGAGTCCGCCCGGCGGACTCGCACGCGCCTATGACCCGCACTCCATCCCTCGACGCCCCTCCCCTCCAGAAGAAGCTTGGGGCGCCATTCGAGCCCGGAAGCGATGGTCCCTTCGATACGCAGCAATCCAGCGTGCACCAGCGCGTGGCAGGTGTCGCACACCGTGATCTCGTTCGCCAAGGAGGTGCGCCCCCCGAAACTGCGGGGGAGCAAGTGGTGTGCATGCAAGACTCCGCCGCGGCGTTTGCAGGTGGGGTTCTGGCAACGGTCCCCGTCGCGGGACTTCACGCGGGCGGCGAGCGTGGAGGAGTTCGGCGGATCCTTCTCCCCGTCGGGGAGCGCCTCGAGCTCGCGCTCCTCTTCGGGGGAGATCGTCACCACTTCTGCAGAGTCCGCCCGGCGGACTACGGAATCCTCGTCCACCTCGACCAGACCATCCGCGGTCTCGACCGTGGCGGCGCGGCAACGGGGGCAGTGGTGGTAGATGATCCGCGTGGCGGACGGTCGAGCCGCGCCGAATGAGGAATCGCCATCCGATCGTCCGACCGAGGTGACTCCCCCGCGGTCGACGATCCACTGGGAGAGTGCCACCAACCCTTCCTCAACGGTGAAGCGGACGGGGGCTTCTGTCGAAGAACCGATGGTTTGCTCGTTCTCTCCCTCATCGCAGTCCGCCGTCTCCACCTCTGGCGCATCGACGTCCCCAAGCGCATCGACGTCCCCAAGCTCAGCTGCCCTCGACGCGCGCGAGAGCCCACACTCCGTGGCGAAGAGACCGAGCGCGGTGTGTACGACTTCCAGTTGTTCGCGAGTGAGCTCCAGAACGAGTCGCGAGACGAGATTGGGGAGTCCGCGCGATTCCTTCCGAGGACGCCGCCGCCCCGACCGCTGAGCGTCGCGAACTTCGACGATCACCTCTTCCACCGATCGTCCGAGATCGGTCGCGAGTTCGAGCCAAGCGTCCTCGGTCTCGGAATCGGCGATCCTGATGAGTTGACGGAGGACCGCGTAGGGAAAGCAACCCCGCTCGAAGGCAGCGACGATGCGCGGCACTTCGTCGAGTCGGCGTGCGAGCGTTCGATACTCGAAGGCGGTCGATCGAGGGACCTTGAAGACCGAGTTTAGGTACCCGACGACACTCGAGAAGCCGAGCGACAGATACAGCCGATCGCGATCGATTTCTGCGATCGCGCGCAACCCTTCGATCCGGGCGACGTGACTCGCACAAATGGAGCGACGAAGAACGGCATGAAGCTGCTCGGCGCGAGAAACGACGACGGCTCCTGGGGCCGTCGTCCGCGTTCGGTCCTCGGTGGAGTGTTTCTGGGGCGCTGTGGAGGATGGGGGAGCGGCGGTCAGCGAAGAAGCCGTTTGCGAAAGGGAAGACTGCGCGGGGGAAGACTGCGCGGGGGAAGACTGCGCGGGGGAAGACTGCGCGG
>CALEHF010000214.1 GCA_937876125.1 uncultured bacterium | reverse complement strand
CCTCGCTCGCAATCATCCGCTTATTCCAGGCCTAGAAAGCTGTCGGGAAACTCCGATAGCCTTCCTAGCTTCCCTCTCGGAAGAGATCGAGGAAGCGGTCCTCGTAGAGATCGAAGACCCGCAATCGTTCGAGTTCCGCTTTCAGGGCCAGTGCCCGAGTGCGATCGGCTTGCGCTTCCTTGAAGAGCTTCTCGATCTTGGCGCGACTCGGCCCGGGGAGCCGCCGGAGCGCCTCCTCTCCTTCGTCGACCGAGTCTTCCAACTCATCGATGAAGTCGACCGATGCGAGGAGGTCCTCCTCGTCGTCATCGAGATCCTCTTCGTCGATCTCGATCTCGACTTGCGGCATGTTCTCGAAGATCTTCGTCAGCCGGCGATCGACCGACACCGACTGCTCACGCAACTCCCCGACCTCGATCGAGAACCCGCCAAGGGACGAGAACACCTCGAGCACGGCCAGGGACGCGCCCGGGTTGGGAAGCGACACCGCGAAAAATGGCATTTCCCCGAGCAAGCACACCCCTTCGATGTCGAGCTCCGCTGCGGCGGCGAGCAGAACTCCGTTGAGTCCGTTGATCTGCCCCTCCTCGAGAAACTCGACGGGGTGCGGCCGCAGCACATCGAGGAGCGCTTCATGGTTGGCGACGGCGAACACCCGCGGCGTCGCGCCCGGGTGCATCGGGGTCGCCATCGCCGCGAACGTGAACACCCGCGTGACGCCGAATCGACCCGCCACCTCGAGGATCCGATGGCAGAACTCGAGTCCCCGCGATGAGGGTTGAGCCTCGCCGATGAAGATCAAGAGGTCGGGTCCCTTGCCCGGGTTTCGCCAGAGGTGGAAGGTCGAGCTCGGCCGCCAGCCGACCCGAGCGATCCCTTTGTGCACTTCAACCTTCTCGACGTCGAAGAACTCCTCCGCCGGGAGATCGAGCTGGTGCCGCGCTCCCAGCTCGCTCGAGAGCCACGAGCCCGCCGCCACAGCCACCGATCCCATACCCGGCCATACGGCAACCAGCCACGTTTCGCGGCGAGGGCCCCCTCTGGGGGTCGGATCTGCGGGTTTCGGTTCGGGAGCAGTCATCGTCGGCCTCTCATGGCAGCTCGGGGCTCAGCCCATCCTAAACCACCGGCCCCGAAAGTTTCAGCGGATCGCAAAGAGGCGGAGCCATGGGGCGGAAGCTCCTCGACTCTCGGAATTCTGCCCTCTGACCGGGCCCGGCGTCTAGACTGCCGCGATGAACGCTTTGCGCCCCCACCGAGAGCCCGAGCCGCACCCCACTCCCCCGCCCATCGGGTCGGAGGAGGACGATGGGCTCGATGCTTTGAAGGGAGCGGCTCGGAGCTTGGGGTTCCGGAGCATCGGAGTCGCACGCGCGGGGCGATCCCCCCACGCCGATCGGTTTCTCGCTTGGCTCGACGCGGGCCATCACGGCTCGATGGACTACCTCGCCCGAAAGGTGGAGCGCCGCATCGATCCGCGCGAGACCCTTCCAGGAGCCCAAAGCGTCGTTGTGGTCTCGATGCCGTACGCAGACGACGTCGATTTCCCCACCGATGGCGAGCCGGACCGGGGGCGGATCGCGAGGTATGCGCGGGGACGTGATTATCATCGCGTCATGGAGAAGCGACTGAAGCGACTCTCGGCGGTCATCCGTGATGAGGCTCGATTTCGCACCTGGTACACGGTCGACGCCGGCCCCTTGCTCGAACGAGATTGGGCCGAGGCGGCGGGCATCGGGTGGCTCGGCAAGAATGCTCTGATCATCGATCCCGAGATCGGCAGCTGGTTCTTCCTCGGGGTGATCCTCACCGATCGACTCTACCCCGCCGACCCGGCCATCGCCGATCAATGCGGGCGCTGCACCCGCTGCCTCGACGCCTGCCCGACCGGCGCGCTCGCCACCGCTCGGACCGTCGACGCCCAGAAGTGCATCTCGTACCTGACCATCGAACGCTCTGAACCGCTCACCGCGGAGGCGGGCGCCTCGCTCGAGGGCTGGGTCCTCGGCTGTGACATCTGCCAAGAGGTGTGCCCGTGGAACACGCGCCCGGCGCGGGTCTCGCCGGTCATCGACCCCGACTTCGCGCCACGAGCGCTCCCCGACTCCCTCGAGACCCTCGGATCCCTCGACCGGAGCAGCTTTCTCGAGCACTTCTCGGGGACCGCCATCGTGCGCGCGGGAGCGGAACGGCTCGCCGAGAACGCTCGAGCCGTCGCCAGAGCCCAGAGGGGAAGGGGCTCGTGAACGAGACCCCCATGGGCGAACGACGGGTGCCCATCCCCGATCGCGACCCCCTGACCTGGGGACGCGCCGAGCGGGCGGGAGGGGACTCGCTGCCAGTGCTCCGCTTTGCTGTGCTCTTCTACGTCGGCATGGGCGCGGCGGGCGCTCTTTGGATCCACCTGCGTGGAGACCCCCTCGCCGGGACCGACCCCACCGCGGGGGTCGTCGGAACCCTCCTGTGGCTGGAGCGGTTCCTCGGGCCCAAGCCACTGGTCGCGATCGGCCTCGGTGTCGCACTCGGCTGCCTCTTGATCGCGGTCACCCGTTGGCTCGAGACGTGGGGGCCGGTGAAGCGGCTCATCGACGGATTCGCGTCGATTCTCGGGCGGGTCACCGGGCCTCAAGCGATCGCTCTCGCCCTCGCTTCGTCACTTGGCGAAGAACTCCTCTTCCGCGGTGCCATGCAACCGTGGCTCGGGATCTGGCTCACGTCGGCAATCTTCGGGGCGTGTCACTTCCCCCTCGACCGACAGTTCCTCGCATGGCCCCTGTTCGCGTTCGGGGCGGGGGTCGGACTCGGCTATACCGCCGATGCGAGCGGATCGCTCATCGCTCCGATCATCGCGCACTTCACCGTGAACTGGATCAACTTGCGTCACATCACCCGCATCGCGCAGCGCGCGCCGCGCGTCGGCTGATTCGATTCGGGTTGCAGTTCACGCCGGAAAGGACCTGTGATGCCTCGCTGTTGGCTCTTCAAATCGGAGCCCGATGCCTTCTCCATCGACGATCTCGCCGCCTGCCCGAAGAAAACGTCGGGGTGGGACGGTGTGCGAAATTACCAAGCGCGCAACTTGCTGCGCGATGAAGTGAAGAAGGGGGACGTCGTCATTTTCTATCACTCTTCGGTCCGCCCCCCCGCCGCCGTGGGGGTCGCCGAAGTGGTCAAGAGCGGCTATCCCGATCGCTCCGATGGGAGCACTGAGTCCGATCCCCCCCGCTGGTTTCAGGTCGATCTCCGCTATCGGGCTCACTTACCCGAACCGGTGACCCTGGAGGCGATGCGCTCGAAAAAGGCGCTGGAGAACTTGTTACTCCTCAGAAAGGGCAATCGACTTTCAATTCTTCCGGTCGAGAACAAAGAATTTCAGGCCATCATCCGGGCGGGAGGCCTCGATCCTGCCAAGTTCTTGTCATAACTCCAGATACGCCGGTTGACGACCCCCCCTACGGTATGGACGATCTGTGTCGGGGAGGGAGCCACCGGGCTCCCGGGATCCGAGGCCGTCCTGACTTTCGATTGTGTGCTGACGTTTGAATGTCACGTGCACAGGGGAAATGTCACGGGTCTCTGCGAGTACGGGGAATCGACTCGCCAGAGACACGCAAGCGGACCCCGGGCTCGCGCGATCTCCGAGGAGAGAGCGCGGGTGGAGTGAGGTGACGGCATACCGCCAGAGTCACCCAAGGACCTGCTGAGTAGCGCGGTGGACCCAAACCACTTTCGGACCAGCGGACGGGAAGAGACGGAGCTGAATGGGCGTCAAACGCATCGATGCGGAACGTGCGGCAGAACTGTTGAACAATAACCAGGGGTACGTCTTTCTCGACGTGCGTATGGAACATGAGTACCAACAGGGACACGTCCCGGCCGCGCAGAACATTCCAGTGATGATCAAGGGACCGGGTGGAGTCGGCATTCAGATGAATCCGGAGTTCGTCCAAAAGGTCGGCTCGAACTTCTCGAACGACTCGCGGATCATCCTCGGCTGTCAAAAGGGAGGCCGCTCCAACAAGGCGGCGGAGCTCCTTTCTGAAGCGGGCTACACCAACCTCCACGACATGCGCGGAGGACTGGTCGGTGAAACAGATCCGCTCGGGAACGTCACGTTCCCTGGCTGGGCCGCTCGGGGATTGCCGGTCGAAGGCCGGTAGAGCTCACCAGAACTGATTCGAGTCGAAACCGCCGGGATGAGCCTTGCTCATTCCGGCGGTTTTTCATCCGCTCCTGCCGCTCCACCTCGCTCACGCATCCACAGTCCGCGCTTCACCGGTGATCAGTGGGCGGAGAATCCGCCGCGCGACGCGCCGAGTCAGAGCGCGGGGGCACAGGCGCACGGCCAGATCCATGGCGCGGTTCGTCCGGCCGGAGATCACCAGAGGTGCTCCTCGCTCGAGGGCGCGGATCCCCACCCGCGCCACCTCCTCGGGAGTTTGGAAATTCTTGGGCAGCTTCGTCTCATCGATTCCGCCCCGCCGGAAGAACGCGGTTCGGGTCGACCCTGGCGCGAGCACCGTCATGCGAATTCCCGTCCCATGCCACTCCCCCGCCAGCCCCTCGCTGAACGAATGCAGGAACGACTTGGTCGCGGCGTAGGCGCACTGCCCGGGGCACGGGATGAACGCGGCGACCGAGGAGACGTCGAGAACGGCTGCTTCCCCGCGCGCGCGCCACGACGGAAGCAGGCCGTGGATCAGGCGCAGAGGAGCTTCGATGTTGAGTCGGAGCATGGCGATCACGGGATCGAGATCCTGATCGGCAAAGGCCCCTCCTAAGGTCACCCCCGCGTTGTTCACGAGGACGTCGATGCTCTCATCTGTGACCGCTCGGAGGAGTGCGCTCGGACCATCCGCGGTGGAGAGGTCGCAAGGCACGATCCGGGTGGGCGTCGACAGACGGTCGGCGAGCGTAGAGAGCGCATCCTCGCGACGTGCGACCAAGATCAGCTTGCCCGCCCGTCCGTCGAGTTGCTCGGCAATGGCGCAGCCGATCCCATCGCTCGCCCCCGTGATCAAGATCGTCTGACCGTCGATTGGATATCTCATCGGCCCCCTTCCACTCGAAGGAGGGTACCCACCCAGAGCCGGGGGGACCAACGGAACAGGGGCAGGTGTTTGCGCTAAAAAAAAGAGCCGGGCGACCCATCGAAGGGATCGCCCGGCTCATCGAAAGTCACTCGGACAGGCTCGCAGCTCTCACCCGTCACGAGTCCACGGTTAGCAACTACCCGTGTTGATCGCGCAGTCGAGAGTGTCCGTACTCGGGTCCGGACCACAAACGCCATCCGGCGCAGGGAACGGGACGGCAGGTCCAGCACCTGGGAACAACACGCCGAGGATCTTGATCGCATCGGCGATGTTGATCGAGCCGTCGTCGTTCGCGTCACACGCGTCATTGCAATCGGGGAGGTTGGGGCCGGAGGGCCCCGGGAAGAGCGCGCCGAGAGTGTAAATCGCGTCTGCGATGTTCACTGCGGCATCACCGTTGCAATTCCCACGCGTGAACAGTTCCGTGGGAGGGGGCGGACCCGAACCGAGTGCCCCGAGATAACGAAGAGCGAGATCGGTTCGCATCAGGTCAGAGGCGGTCGGATCGAGTGGATCGAGGCCAAAGCCGCCGAACTCCCACGACTGGCAGATCACGTTGCCACCAAACGAGGTGGAGTAGTAGATGCCGGTGTCGTAGAGGCCCGACGCCTCGGACCAGATCGTCGCCGAGTTCGGACCCAGCGAATCGGTGGCCGTGGGGGCGATTTGATCGGTCCAATCGTTGGCAGCCGCATCCTGACC
>CALEHF010000213.1 GCA_937876125.1 uncultured bacterium | reverse complement strand
CGGCCAGTCCGGGGTCGGACTTGATGTCGAACTTACCCACGACATATTCGATCCCGAACCCGGTCTTGCTGGATTCTCCTTCAGTCTGATCAGTGACCCGGGACAGCTGATTCCCGTCTCGCTGGAGCACACTTTGGGACTCATCGTTCCCGACTTCGTTGACGCAGACGTTGGACCCACGTTTCTCACCCTTGGCGTTGCCTACTCGATCTTTGAGCTGGAAGTCCTTCCGCCTGGTTCCTACTCGGTGGCGAGGGCGACGTACGTTGTGGCTCCCTTCGCGACCGCGGGGTTCACCACCGTTCAACTCGGCGTCGCGAATCAACCTCCGGTCTTCCCGATCTTCGCCCCGGGTGGGGTCACCCCGACTCTCGTGGACGGTGGAATCCAAGTGGTCGAACCAGCGCCTGCCGGAACAATCGCGAACGCCGTTTGGGTCCCTTCGGTGTTCGACGAACAGGTCCACATCATCGATGCCGCGACCTCGATCGTGAATCCGGTGGGGATCGCGGGCGGAGTCGATCCTCGAGAGGTCGCCATCGGGAGGAACGGAGTCGCCTGGGTGGCGTTCGCGGGGAGCGGTGGAGTGGGGCGCTTCCTCTCGGACGGTTCGCCCGCGGGGCCACTGGTCCCTCTCGGAACCAGCCCGGCCGGGATCTGCCTCGACCCGCAGGGAAATGCATGGGTCACTGACTCGGTCGATGGGACGGTGGCAAAGATCGCCGCCTCCGGTGCGGTGCTTCTCGGCCCCGGTGGTGGTCTCGGAACCGCAATCCCCGTGGGTGCCGCTCCCCGCGGGGTCGCTTCCGATCCGCTCGGGAACGTCTGGGTCGCAGTCTCCGGCGAGGACCAAATGCTGAAACTCGATCCTTCCGGAGCCGTGGCTACGATCATTGATCTTCCCGCCGGATCCGAGCCGACCGCCGTGGCCATCGACCGTCTCGGTTTCGTGTGGGTGACCTTGCGTGGCCTCGATCGGGTCGAGCGAAGAGATAGCGACGGATCACTCGTGGAAGGCTTCGATCTCGCACTGGGTGCTGCGCCCGAGGGGATCTCGATTCGCGGTGTTGCTGAAGCGTGGGTTGCCGCGAACCTCCCCGTGAAGTTGGTTCCCGGGACTCTCCCCGATCCTATCGATGATCCAGGGACCCCCGACCCGACGGCCATTGCAGTCGACGGCCTCGGCAACATTTGGGTTGCCGACGTGAGTGGGAACGCTACTCAGTTCGATCCCACCGGCGCACTGCTCCAGACGGTAGTGATCGGAACGGATTCCGCCTTCATCGGCGACGCAACGGGGATGGTCCAGGCGAACATCCTCCACCCGACCCTAGATTTCGACGGTGACGGATTCGGCAATCGATTGGAACTCGACGCCGGGACCAACCCCTTCGATTTTCCGAACTCCCCTCAAGAAGTGCCCCCCGTCTTCAATCTCCAGTGCCTTGTGAACGCATTCGAGGTCTCTCTGAGTTGGGAGAACGCGGGTACCTACAACGAGATCGTGATCGAGCGCGATGGACTTGTGATCACAATGCCTCAATTCCCGGGTGACGCGACATCATTCATCGATCCGGCCGTTCCCTTGGGCCCGCACACTTACGCCGTACGCGCAGGTGTTTCGAATCCCCCCGATCTCTCAGTGGACGAAACCTGCAATGTGATCGTCGGCCAGGGAGGCATTGTCAGCATCAACCCGATCGGCGTAGGGGACCGCGCGACCAATCTCTTCGACGTCGCCGTCGATCCCGATGCCCTTCCGGGAGAACCGAAGTTTTATGCAACGGATTCCGGGAGCGGGAGGATCTTCGCGCTCGATGAGAACTACTTCGTTCTGGCGATCATCAACAGTCCGTTTCTGGGGGATGTGCCGAGCACCGGAATCGCGTTTGACCCGGGAGGGGACAACGGATTAGGGTCTTTGTTTATCGCGAGCGGCGGAGACGCCGATGAGCCCGCCCGGATCGCAGAGATTTCGTTCGGAGGCGTCGTGATCGATCCGGCGGATGGCGGCGCGGGCATCTTTTTTCTGAACCGAAGCACCGGTCCCATCACAGGCCCCATCGGTGGCCTCTCCGTTTCTTCCAGTTCCGGTCCGATCGTCGGAGTCCAACCGACCGGCGAGTTGATTTTCCGGGTGGAAGCAGGGGCTTCGCTTGTCGACTACGAAGTTCCGCACCCGAGTCCCGGCTTCGGCCTCAGTGGTATTGCTCACGTCGGACCGGAGACTGCGACCGAGACCTCGCTCTTCGTGACCGGGTTCGCCCCAGGGACGCAGGTGTTTTCCCTCGATCTTTACACCATCTCCTTCGATGGGGTCACTGCAACGATTGCCCCAGCTACCGCGAGCGTCTCACTCGTGACATTGCAGGAGAATGAGAACACGTTCGGCGGGATCGCCCTCTCCGACGAACAGTTTTCGGTGGTCGGGAGTACGACCAGCGTCATCTACGAAGTGACTGGTGCACGCCCATTCATCCGGGGAGATGCGAACTTCGACGGCGTGGTGAATGTCGCGGATGCCATCACAATCCTTGCGTACCTGTTCACGGGAGGGCAGGACTTCGGCTGCCTCGACGCGTTCGACACCAACGACGACGGGGCGAACAACATTGCCGACGGGATCTTCCTGCTTGGATACCTCTTCGCGGCAGGCCCGCCGTTGCCGGCCCCGGGGGGTGATCCCTCGACGGACCCGACGGGGGATGCGCTCGACTGCTTCTAGACTGGGGGTCGCGAATCGGGAAGGCTCGGACTGAAGCACATTTGCTGGGCGCGCGCTGAATTTCCATCTCTGGATCGATTGCGGGCCGGACGTGACGCCCGAAAGTCGGTGGGCTCTCCATATTGAGGCAGCTGAACTAGTGGGACCCCTCGATCGAAGACGATTCGTCCGATCTTGAACCCGGTTCCGACACCGACCTGGCTCCGACGTAGAGACGACGGAGCTCCGGGTCCGTGATTAAGTTCGCCTGGTCGGCGAGAATCTTCTTGGATTCACGAAGGTCTGTGTCTGTGAGGGCATCTTGCACGCTCAGGAGGGACTCCAGCACTTTCAGGGCTGAGTATCGGTCGCAACCTGGGAGGACCCAAGGCGCATCGATCGCATGACGGAGGCGTACGATCGCGTCCGGAGAAGCTGGCTCGTGCGCTCGTGCGAGGGCAACCTCGAGTTGCAGCCGGAGACCGGTGTGCGTTGGCTCGTCGAGCAACGTGAGAACTTCCTCCACCTCTTGTTCCCAACTCGCCGGCAACGAGGAAGCTCCCCGGTGGAACGACTCCTCTTCAATAAGGAGCTGCAGCGCGCAGACGGCGGTGACGGCGGAGAGGGGGCGGGTGGACAGGTGTGCTTTAGCCATAGAGCGAGAGCGAAGACCCACAAGCGTAGCGAGCAGCGAAGCATGATCAGCAAACGAGGCCTTTTCGGAGATCTCGGCCTCTCGCACGACTTCCTGAAGGACATGAATCGCTTCATCTGTCCGACCGAATTGGGTCAGGCACTCGGCGAGAATGATCCCCGCCGTCGCTGCCCTTTCGGCGTCTTGGACCAATCGTGAAAACTCCAGCGCTTCCCTGGCCTCCACCAACGCAAGATCCAACCGACCGGACAACAGTCGAACCAGCGCGAGGTTTCCCCGAGTGAACGCGATCGCAGGGCGGTTCTGGAGCAGGCGCTGAACCTCCAATGCCTTGGTGTAGCCCTCTTCAGCTTCGACCAATCCTCCACGACGCAGAGCAACATTTGCGAGCCAGACACGCGCCGACGTAGCGTGATCGAGATTTCCGGAGCGCTCGAAGATCGTGACGGCGCGACGGAACTCATCGGCAGCTTGTTCGAG
>CALEHF010000212.1 GCA_937876125.1 uncultured bacterium | reverse complement strand
ACGAAACCGAGCGAAACCGCACGAAACCGCCTGCACTTACAGCAACAGTTGCAACGACCCTCCCCATCTGCTAAGGTCCGAATATAGAACAACTTGGATGCCGATTGAGTTGGTTTGTATAGCCGACTCATAACCCGGAGGTCGTCGGTTCGAGTCCGACCCCCGCTACCAAAAACAGCAACGGGACTTACGACTTTTCGTCGTGAGTCCCGTTTTTCGTGCTCTCACACAATCCACACACGCCTGCTCTGGATAGCGTGAAATCCTGCAGTGCTGCTCGTCACGACATCTTGGAGTTTCGACCGCGACTCCTCGCCGAGCTGCGAGCTGCGAGCTGCGCGTCAGGACATCCTTGAGTTTTGTGCGCGAGCTCTCGCCACCCCGGCAGTGCTCTCGAGAGATGAACTGAGCCCCCTGGGCGACGCTTTGTCGTCCAGGGGGCTCTCTCATTCGGGCTACCGCCCAGGTGGGCCGTCGACTTATGGGGACGCTATGGACAAGACGTGCCCACGTCGCAGCCCAGCGCATCGTCGCTCGGGTCCACACCACAGGTCGTCGGGCCGGGGAGAGGAGTCGCCGGGGTGCCGAAGAGGGACTGCAGCGTGGCAATTGCGTCCGCAATGTTCAGCGCGCCATCATCGTTGGCATCCGCTGCGTCCTCACACGGCAAATCTACCCCAGCCCCGCTCGGGAACAGCGACGAGAGCAGGAACACCGCGTCCGCGATGTTGACCATGCCGTCGTCGTTGATGTCGCCGCGGGTGAGTTCCGGCTCGGTGCTCGGGGGCGTCAGGCTGTACTCCACGATGATTTCCGAATTCGTGAAGTTGCCCCAGACTCCTCCACCGACGGAGAAGAGTGGGTGGATGTCGAGGTTCCAAAAGCTCCCGCCGAGCGGGCTCATCACCATGTGGCCGTTGAGGCTGGTGGTCGAGACGCTGGCGTTGAAGGTCCCCTGCCCCGACCAACCAAGGTCCGATCCGACGACCACCCACTCCGGGAAGTTCGGCTCGACCGGGGGGGAGATGTCGAGCTCGAGAACTCCCGCATCGAAGGTCCCGGTTGCCTGGAAGGTGAGGTTCATCGTGACGTTCGTGATCCATCCCTCGTCGGGGGGACCGACCAGGGTGATGAAGACGACGCTGCCGTCCATCACTCCAGGTTGGATCGGCATCACGAAGGTGGTGGTCTGCGCAGAGACGCTCGTCGATGCAAAACTCAGGAACCCGAGAATCAGGACTCCCACGATGAGTCCGAGCGCTCCTGACTTCTCCACTCCGCGCTGCGTTGTGCTGTTCATGCTCGCTTCCCCTTTCTTGGCTCTCGCCACAGCAGGTGTCTCGCGGGAGACACCCGTTTCTCAGCCGGCCGATCCTCAGAGGGTAACGGCCACCAACGGTCCAACAAGACTATTCTGAGATTAGTTTCAGATTCCTTGCATCGCCGCATCTGGGGGGATAACCTCGGGCTCGTTGACCGAGATCCCGCTTTCTCAGTTTCTTTCGGAGGACCCAGTGATTGTCTCTACCCAGCCCGGCCTGAGCGATGAGCAGCGAGAGACCGCCCGGCGGGTCTCGGAGCACCTCCGCTCCGAACTCGGCCTACTCCTCGGTGCCCTGCCCCTCGAGACCCGCACGATCGCGGTCGTCTCCGCGCACCTCGGAATCACGCCCCCGGTCTGCCAGCGCCTTCTCCGCGGGGTGCGGCACCGCGCATCCGATGCGCTCGACGCACTCCCCTTCTTTCCCGGCGTGCGCGGGTTACGGCAGGTGACCGCGGCGGCGCGGCGCCTGAAGATGGAGCGGACACTCATCGAGGGAAGCGAAGCGGCAGTCGCAGCGTACGCTCGCTTGATCGACGGGGTGGGAGGAAGCCAGGCCCAGTTGGTCGAAGCGCTGAACGCGGACCGCGCGGCTCGCCTCGAGCACGCCGGTGATCCGGACCCGACCGAAGTTCTGATGCGGAGACAGTCGGCGTTCGAAGCGCAGCGCCTCCTCACTCGGCGTGAGCTCGCCACCCAGGTGGCCACATTCATGTACCGACCCCTCGACGAAGATCCGGACCGCATCGACTGCGTGACCGCGATGGGATTGATCGGCCTCCGTCGCCAGTTGGGGTGTCTCCCCTTGTGTCCTGTGCAGACGTACGCTTTCGGCGATACCGAGGACGACCCGTCGGCGATGATCCCCCGCCCGATCCGGGAGGGCTCCTGGACTTCTCCTCTCGGCCTCCTCGAGGAGTTTTGCACGCAGCCCTCACCGCCTTTCGTCGCGCGGCAGTTCGGGGGGCGCGTGCCTCTGCTCATCGATCCGGAAGTGACGACGACCGGGGCCGTCGATCTGGTGTTGGGGACGCAGTTCAAGGGAGTTCCGAGCCCTCTCGTCCACGCGCCCCGAGCGCAGTTCTGTTCACTGATCTCCGAAGGCCCCGCGAGGGCCCTGATCATTCAGGTCCACCTCCATCGCTCGATGGCGCAACGGAGTGTCGCTGCGGTCGATGCCTATTCCATCGCGGCTCGGGGTCGAGTGGGGGACACCATACGCAGCGCAGAGGGGCACGCCGTCGTCGATCGACCGGAAGATCGCTGGTTCGACCGGCTCCCCGATCGCCCGCAGCTCGAGTATCTGGGGGTCGGCCTCGGACGTGTCGGCACGGAAGCATGGAAGCAAAACGGTGATCTGACCTCCACCCTGTTCGAACTCCAGGGGTGGGATCCGGATGAGTTCGTCGCCTATCGCACGGTGGTCCACTATCCCGTCTGGGGTGCTCAGTACCTGATGAGCTTCGACTTTGGCGAGGACGTCACGGACTGACTGTGACCGTTTTGTGCGGATCTTCCCCAGCCCTCCCGCCGACGCGGATCCAACCTCGAGCAGAAACTCTTCGCGGCCAGATCTCCCGGACAAATTGCCGCGAGAGCGCTCGTTCGGGGCACCCGGACGGCCTATGCAGCGGTCGCACCCCGACTTGCGAAACTGCCACCGTCACGGCATGCGGGTTGATGGTCGAAATCGTGCAACGTCGCGCGAGAGGACGGTCGTCATGCGTACCTTCGATTCGATCGATCTCTCCTGCGGTTGCAACAACGCGATGCGAGGAGGTCGCATGCAGGTTCGCTCGGCAGAAGAGTGGAAGGGACTACCGATGAAACAAGCACTCTGTCTCCTGCTCGTACTCGCAACGGGCTGCACGACTTGGCAGAAGATCGACCATCACAATGCGGATCGGGTCGCGCGAGCCGATCTCGTCGGTAAGGAGATCCGGATCACCAAGGGTTCGGAGAGAACCGATTTCGTGGTTTCGTGGATCACGTATCCAAGGCTTGGTGGGCGCGATTCCCTGGGCAGGCTGAGTTTTGACCTCTCGGAGGTCGAGAAGCTCCAGGTGAAAGGCTCGTTCGAACATCTCGCGTTCCTGCAGATCGTCGTGATCCCCCTCGTGCTCATCGGAGTCCTGATTTCTCGAGGGAGATCGAGTTCGGGCTAAGAAGTCGCTTCTTCTCCGAGCAGTACCGATGCGCTTCTCGCCGTCATGGGGACAGGTGCGACGGTCGCGCGGACTCGTCCGCGGTCAGCAACCGGCGTAACTCGAACAATCCAGCGCATCGATGCTCGAGTTGTCATTGCCGCACTCTCCGGTCGGCGGAGGAATCATGTTGGGCATTCCGGACTGCGGCGCGAACAGCGACCCGAGCAAGTAGATGACGTCTGCGATGTTCGGGGTGCCATCGTCATTGACATCGTACGAATCGAGACAGAGGGGGAGGATCTGCGGCGGGAAGAACAACGCGCTGAACAGGAAGATCGCGTCGGCGATGTCGATCAATCCGTCTCCGTTTCCGTCTCCTCTCAGAAACTCCGCGTCCGGTGGTTGGCAAGACACACCGAGTTCGAACATTCCGACGGAGTTGCTCGAGCTGCCGGTTCCGTGAACGAGCACGAAGTAGCTGACGCCCGGTTCGGTGACGAAGCTCACCGTCGATCTCGAAGAAGGCGATCCGCTGCCGAAGAAGCAGAAGTTGTCATTGCCCGTCGTGCAGATGAGGGTGTTGCAGTCTCCCTCAAAGACGCGAATGCGAGTATCGAAGTCGGTCATGGGGTTGCAAGTCGACAGGGTCCACTCGTTGCCATTGCCGCCGAACTCGTACCAGAGTCCGCGCCCTCCGTCGTTGGTCAGACACGGATCGACCATTTCAGGGTAGGCGAGGGTGGTGTCTCCGATTACAGA
This sequence comes from uncultured bacterium, assembly GCA_937876125.1. Lineage (GTDB taxonomy): Bacteria > Planctomycetota > UBA8108 > UBA1146 > UBA1146 > JAFMMO01. The sequence goes on along the minus strand of CALEHF010000212.1, from coordinate 158 downwards.
GGTCCCGCATGCGAGCGGGATCGCGCCCGCGCAGCCATCGTTCACCGACTCGACGGGGCAGCCAAAGAGGCCGGCGCAATCGATATCGAGGCAGTCCGAAAATCCGTCGCTGTCGTTGTCGACTCCATCGGCGCAGGTGATCGCGGTGTTCTCGGTGC
>CALEHF010000211.1 GCA_937876125.1 uncultured bacterium | reverse complement strand
GCGATCGGCGAGCTCCGAATCGAAGTGACTTGCTCCGACGGCCGCTCGACGACGGTCGTCGGTGCGATCTGTGTTCCCCACCTCGAACAAGAGCCCCTCCAGAGCGACGAACTCATCAAAGCGGCGACGCGCGGCGGAGTCGGTGGCGATCGTTTGTTTCAGCTCGTCACGTTCCGTCTCGGTGGCCTCGCCATCGAGATGTTTCTGGCAGAGGAGTTCGAAGCGTTCGTCGATCATCGGTCTCCTCCTTCCGTCAGATCCCAAAGCGTTTTCCGTAGCGATGCCCGTGCGGCGTGGACGTGCCCGCGGGCGGTTCCTTCTTCGATGCCGAGCCGGTCGGCGACCGCGGCGTACGTGAGTCCCTCCAGCTGGCGCAAGACGACGGCGTCTCGTTGGCGTTCCGGCAGCTCGAGGATCGCGCACCACAGTCGCTCGCGAGTCTCGACCGAATCGAGCGCGGCGGAGGGATCGACAGCGGACCGCCGAGCGGAGGATTGGGCGACGTCGTATCGCCACGTCTCTCGCTGTCGCCGGATCCACGCTCGCGCCCGGTCGACTGCGATCCTGAGTGCCGCGCGGTGGAGCCAGCCGACAATCGAATCGATCGCCCCTCCGTCGTCGATCGTGGCGGCGAGTCTCGCGATCGCTTCGTCGACCACGTCTTCTGCCTCCGAGTGATCGCGGACCACCCGGCGAGCGATGGAGACGAGTTCTGGTCGGGCGGCGAGAGCGATCTCCGACCATGAGTCGAGAGGAAGTCCTGCCGTCACTCTGTCGGCCTCGCTCTCAAAAACTGCCTCCGGCTCTTCGTGACGCCGACTCATGGGATACGACGCCCGAGGTCGCGATCCGTTCGGTGCGCGTTTCCTTGTTTTTCGCCTTCCGTCATGATGGGCGGATCCGTTCGCAATCGGGGCAGGTCATCCGGGCGAATTTCCCGGGCAGGGCTGTCCACGGGCGACTTCTGCAGTATTTGACGATTGAGGATCGGAACTTGCATTTGTACCGGACAGCGGCGCACGGGTGGCGAGAGCCACTGCGGCGCGACGACCGCAAGATCGCCGGAACCCCCGGCCCCCCCCAAGGTTCGGGAGTGGCCCCCAGTTTTTCGGCGCTGTTCCCGGGACGCTCGAAACTTCCGTTGGCTCCCTGTTGCCGCAACTTCGGCTATATTCAGCCAGCATTCGCGCTCCCATCCGCCGGGGTGGCTAACCGTCCGAGGTGGCACAGTTCCGGTGATCGCGCGGTTCGTCTGGTGGGGGTAGGTGAGTGAGCTGGAGTACTTCCGGTGTGTCCGGGAGACGACTCGCACGCGGCGTTTCCGAAACGCAGGTTGTCGTAACGCAGGACCCACTCAGACGGGAGTCTCGGCGCCATGTTCGGTTCGACGAAGTCCGAACGGCACGGTTCGCGGTACTTATCTCGAGTGAGTCGCGAACTACGCGGCGCAATCTTGTTCGGCAGCTACGTCTCACTGGCGGTATTTTGGTCGTTCCAATTGTGGGCCCACGATGGGCTTCACATCGATATCGAGAAACTCACCGCGCAGATCGATGCGCTCGCCACTCCTCGTGCCGACTTGTTCCTCGTGCGTTCGCGATTGCTGCGTGCGCACGGAAAGCCGACCGAGGCCCTCGCAGATTGCGATCGCGCCCTCTCGCTTCTCGGTGACGACACCACTTCCTTGCTTGCGAAGGCGGAACAACCGCTCGAACGAGCTTTGGTCCTGATCGCCCTGGAGCGAGCAGCAGAAGCGGAGCCGCTCCTCGATGAGGTCATCGAGATCGCCGGGGATCGGTACGTCGATTCCCTCGACGCTCGGGCGCAATTGCGCCACGACGACGGTCGCACCGCTTTGGCGCTCGCCGACGCGACACGAGCGTTTCGCGCGTCTCCGACCCTCGATCGTGCCCTCAGGCGTGGAACGTGGCTCACCGAGAGGGGAATGCTGTCGGACGCGGCGGCGAGCTACCGAGAGGCGATTGAAAGACTCGGCGCGTCGCGGCTGATTCGCGACGCGTGGATCACGGTTGAAATCGAGCGCGGCGAGTACGAGAGCGCGCTCTCGATGATCGACGCCGAGCTCGAGCGAGCCGTGGTGCGCACCGTTTGGCTTCTCCGCCGAGCTCAAGTGTACGAGGCCGCGGGCAACGAAAAGCGGAAGAACGAAGAGTTGCGGGCTGCATTGATCGAGGCGGATCGCGTTTTGGCGCGGCGCCGGCTGCCGGTTCACCTCGTCCTTCGAGGCGAAGTTCACCTTGCCATCGGAGACTTTGAGTCCGCGACCCGAGATGCAGAAGAGGCGCGAGCGATCGTGCCCGAGTTTCTGAAGATTCACGAGCTCCTCACGTCCATCGAGGAGGCCCGTGCGAAGTTGAAGGAGTCGAAGTCGACTCCACCGCGCAAACCAGCGACCCCCGTCGGAGGGAAGGAGCAAGCATGAACATTGCGCGTACGATCGCTCAGCGTCTCATGACCCTGGCCTTTGCCCTCATCTTTGGCTCCATTGTCTTCGGGGGGGCGGCGGATGCTCAGGTGGTGCGCGACGCCTATCTCCAACAGCTCACCAGCGACTCGGTGCTCGTGGTGTTCCGGACCGAGATGGCGTTCGCCTCCGATCCGATCGTCGAGTACGGCACCACCCCTCTAGCCTTCGACTCGACCGCGACCGGCTATTCCATGGTTCCTCCGAGTGGAATGGGAGCGCGCGACAAGATCGTGCCGATCACCGGCCTCGCCCCCGAGACCACCTACTACTACCGATTTGGGACGGTCTCAGACGGCGTGCTCGGCGGCGGATCCGAGACTCATCGCTTCACGACCGCTGCGTTGGTCGGCTCGACGCAGCCGTTCAGTGCGTGGGTCTTGGGAGATTCCGGGACCGCCGAACCGAAACAGCTCGCGGTGCGCGATGCGATGTTGGTCGAGCTCGATGGAGTCCCGCCCGATCTGTTCATCCATGTGGGGGACATCGCCTACGAAGCGGGAACCGACGCTCAGTACACGCAGCGGTTCTTCTCGACTTACTCGGAGATCCTGAACCGCGCTCCGTTTTGGCCCACGATTGGGAATCACGACGCCGACAGCGCGAACTCGATGGGCCAGACGGGACCGTACTTCGAGGGGTACTTCCTGCCGACTGCGGCCCAGCTCGGAGGGGTCGCATCGGGGACTGAAGCGTACTACTCCTTCGACCATCACAACGTGCACTTCATCATGATCGATACTGCGGAGGGCGACCTCTACCCGCCCTCGATCATGCTCGACTGGGTGATCGCGGATCTTTCGAACACGCTCGCCGATTGGGTGGTCGCGGTCTTCCACCATCCGCCGTACTCGAAGGGCTCGCACGACTCCGATGACGGAACCGATTCGGGAGGACGAATGGTCCTTGCGCGCGAGTTCCTGGTTCCCTTGCTCGAGGCGGGGGGGGTCGATCTGATTCTCTCCGGGCACTCCCATAGCTACGAGCGCTCGCGACTGATCCAGGGTGCATTTGGCTTCGGCACCGTGCCCAACATGGCGACTCCCGACTACGCGACTCTGCTCGCGGGCGGGCACATTCTGCAAGCCGGGGATGGCAATCCTTACGGCGACGGCCCGTACACCAAACCGCCCGGCGTGATCGCACCCGGCGAGGTGTGCATCGTGGCGGGGCATGGCGGCCGAAGTATCAGTGGCCCCGGCGGACATCCGGTCATGGCGATCGATGAGTTCGAGAACGGCTCGTGCCTTCTTCGCGTCGATGGCGATCTTCTCTGGGTCGAGAATCTGCGCGGCGACGGCAGCCTCACCGATCGAGTCGCTCTCTCCAAAGGAACCCGAGTGCACCGAATTTTCGCGACGGTCGAAGGGTGCGGTTCGATCGCGCGGTCGATCGAGCGGCCCCTTTTCGCCACTGGAGAAGTGGTGACCCTCACCGCCGAATCAGCAACCGGTTGGCTGTTCTCCGAGTGGGTCGGTGCCCTTTCTGGCCCCATTGCGAGCGAAACTCTCACCGTGACCGCCGATGCGACGGTGACCGCCCGATTCGTTCGAGTCGAGACAGAGGGGTTCGCCGCGTACAACGACTTCGGTTGGGTTCCCGGGCAGATGGAAGACCGACTCACCAAGATCACCTCGCCGAACGGTGGTTCGGGTCTACCGTCGAGTGGCGTGCTCGTCGATCGCGAAACCGGTCTCGAAACCGGCGTCACCTTGACGGTTGAGGGCGGCACCTATGGCGGCCCGATTCATGGGATCGCAGGGAGCGGCGCTCCGGTCATCGGTACCGACGCGTGGCTGGAATTCCACTACCACCTCAACCCGCACGGCTCGATCTCGTACCAAAACGCTCCGTCGCCGGCGGGAGACTTGGTCCTGACGCTGTCCGGC
>CALEHF010000210.1 GCA_937876125.1 uncultured bacterium | reverse complement strand
CCACCGCCGCCGCCATGTCCGCCGCCGCCACGTCCGCCACCGCCTCCTCTGGAACCGCCCTTTTGGAACGATTTCTCATCGTCAGGGATGGGCTCGAATTTGGTGGTGTGGAACGGGTGGTCCACTTCGATGTCGAGCTTTCGCTGCATGACGCGCTCGATTTGCTTCAGGAGCGGCAGCTCTTCGCCGTCGCAGAACGACCACGCGGTGCCGAGCGCGCCGGCGCGCGCCGTACGACCGATCCGGTGGACGTAGCTCTCCGGCTCGAAGGGAAGGTCGTAGTTGACCACATGGGTGATGTCATCGACGTCGATTCCGCGGGCCATGATGTCGGTGGCCACGAGGACGCGGACTTTTCCTTTGGAAAATCCACTGAGCGCGTTCTGTCGCGCTCCCTGAGTTTTGTTGGAGTGGATCGCCGCGACCGAGATATCGAGCTGTTGGATGTGCTTGACGATCGAGTCGGCGCGCCGTTTGGTCCGCGAGAACACCAGGACCCGCTTCGTACCTTTGGCCGTCATCAGGAGGTGTGCGAGAAGCTTTCGTTTGTCGAGGCGTGCCACCAGGAAGATCTTCTGATCGATCTTGCGCGGCACAGTGGTCGGCGTCTTCACCTCGACCCGGACCGGTTTGCCGAGAAGGTGGTGGGCGAGCTGGTCGACCTCTTTCGGCATGGTTGCCGAGAAGAACAGCGTCTGCCGAAGTTCGGGGAGTTTTGCGACCACCTTCTTCACGTCGTGGATGAATCCCATGTCGAGCATGCGGTCCGCTTCGTCAAGGACGAAGATCTCGAGCATCGCGAGCGAGATGTGTCCCTGGGACATGAGGTCGAGAAGTCGTCCCGGCGTGGCGACCAGAATGTCAGGAGTACGACGGAGCTCCGCTATCTGAGGAACCGCGGACACACCGCCGAGAACGACACACGATCGGAGTGACAGGTGTCGGCCGTAGGAGCACAGGCTCTCATGGACTTGGATCGCGAGTTCGCGGGTTGGCGTGAGGATGAGGGCGCGGATCGCGCGCTTGCCCCTTCGCTGATTCTTGTGGAGACGGTGCAGGATCGGGATCGAGAACGCAGCTGTCTTCCCGGTGCCGGTTTGCGCGAGCCCCAGCAAGTCGCGACCCTTGATCGCATCGGGGATCGAGCGCAGCTGCACCTCAGTGGGGGTGGTGTAGCCATCTTCGGCGACCGCTCTGGCGATGGCGGGATCCATTCCGAGAGCGAGGAACGCATCGCCACTCGGAGGGGTCGAAGGCCCATCGACATCGGAGGAGTCCGATCTGCCCTCCGTCTGGTCCTGCTCGGGGCGAGGCTTGCGACCTCGGTCGCGAGATCGCGATCGACCCCGGGGCCGATCTTGCCGCTCTTGCGGATCTTGAGTGCGTTCTCTGGGACGGTCCGAGGGACGGTCCGAGGGACGATCATCTCGTGGAGCGGCCTTTGCCTCCAGCGGAGGAGGTGGAAGGTCTCGAGTCGGCTCCCTCTCCGGTTCTGGTTCGGGGCGGCTCTGGGGTGCTGGTTTGGGCACAGCCTTCTTGGGAGGGTCTGCGTCGGCAGAGAGATCGAAGAAATCGGGCACGACGGTGTGCTCCCGTTCCGGCGTGGGGGGAACGCGCGAGCGCACCCGGTGGTATGGGTCGGATCTGGGCAGGATGCACGGATCCGAGCCGGAAATCGAGTCCCGAACCGAGGAGGCTGCCGGAAAACTCATTTGTAACGACGATTTGAGCTTCCGGCACTGTGCATCCTCAGTCCTTTACCCTCGGCAGAACTGGACGTACGAAGCAGTATGCCCGCGCTCTGCCGAGGGCACAGCGCGCCGCTCTCAAACCCGCGGTTCGGAAGCAGTTTCCCGACAGCCACCCAGGATGAACCGAGCTCTACCCCTTGAGAGCCGAATTTCCGCGCGCTGAGAGTCCGGGATTGGGTTGCGGAGGATCGAGCGGCCTGGGTCCCCACCCCTCGAAGGGGGCCCGATCGCACGGCGAGGTCATTCAGGGGCACAGATACCGCCTTCCCCTGGTCATCAGATCGTAGGTCCGGTAGACCATCCGGTTCCTCGGTTTAGAAACTAAAGGAGTTCCCATGCCGCAACCGGTCCGCACCGTCGTCCTCGCACTCGGCGCGGGGCACTTGCTCGAGGGAGAACTGAGAGCCGCGGAGCCGACCCCGAGATCGCGGCCAGGGAGGTGAGCGACGGCTCCCACGACATGCAGAGTGACGCAGCGCAGGGTGACGCAGCGCAGAGTGACGCAGCGCAGGGTGACGCAGCGCAGGGTGACGCAGCGCAGAGTGACGCAGCGCAGAGGGTGGCACCAAAGATTTCGGTCTTGGTGCCGGTCTATCGGTTCGAGGTTGGCCCCCTCGCCACCTCTCTCGCCAGAATGGCTCGGGACCTCGACGGAGCGATCGAGGTGCGGCTGCTTGATGACGGGACCCCCGACGCCGGACTGCGCCTGGAGAATCGCGCGGCCATCGAGTCCGCCGACCGATCGATCTCCTACTCCGAGCTCGAACAGAACGTCGGCCGCGCCCGCGCGCGGAATCATCTCGCAGAAGGTGCGCAGGGGGACTTTCTCCTCTTTCTCGACGCCGATGTTCTTCCCGACGGGTCCGACTTCTTCGAACGGTACCTCCGCTGGATCGAAGCGGATGCTGGGGATGTCGCCTGCGGAGGGCTGAGTTACGAGCAGCGGATTCGCCGCGGTCGCGAGTACCGCTTTCACCTCGCGCTCGCCCGTTCGACCGAGCTGCTCCGCCCCGAGGAGAAATCCGTCGAACCGTGGCGCCACCTCACCACCGCCAACCTGCTCGTGCGTCGCTCCCTCTTTGCCTCGATCCCCTTCGACCCCGAATTCTCCGGGTACGGCTACGAGGACTCCGAATGGGGCATTCGAGTTTCCCGCTGCGCTCGCGTCTCCTTCATCGAGAACTCGGTCAGTCACCTCGGATTGATCGAAGAGAGAGAGCTCGTCGCTCGGACCGCCCGGTCGCTCCCGAACTTTCGGAGGCTCGCAGATCTCCACCCGGCTGAGTTTTCTCGGCTTCCGATCGCCCGCCTCGTCCGGCCTCTGCGCAGGGTTCCCGCCCCGCTTCTCGCGACGGCCGACTACCTGCTCGGCACGACCACCCGCCTTTGCCCGGTCTCACGGGCAAAGGTGCTGAGCTTTCAGCTGAAGAAGGCGGTCGGTCTCGCGCGGGAGTTTCGGCGCAGTGAGAAGCCCCGAAGTCTGGGAAGTTCGAGCGGAAGCACTGGACCCACCCCGCACAGCTCCGGAGAATCGAAAGTGACAACACCTGGCCGGTCCACGGGTGATCGGCCCAAGCCCAACGGAGCAAGGGGAACCCCTTCTTGAACGTGCCCGAATCGCTGCGCCCCGTCCCGGGGAGATTGGCTGTGGTCTCGCACACGCTTCCCCCTGCGGGAAACGGGCAGGCGAGCGTGCTCGGTCGACTCTTCGAGGGGTGGAGCTCGGCTGAGTACTTCTACATCACGTCGGCAGAGTGTCGCCCTCTGGACTTCCCTCCCGCGTTGCGTGGCTTGGTCCATCGACTTCCCCGCGAACCTCGACCGCCCTGCCCACGCCAGCTCGGCCCGCTCTGTCGCATCGCCGAGGCGATCGGTCTCGTGACGCAGGGCTATGCACGTGCCGCCTCGATCGAACGAATCGCAAGACACCAACGGGCGGGGGCGATCCTCGCGACAACCGGAGAGGTCTTCGAGTTGGTCGCGTGCGCGCGCGCTGCCGAGCGGTTGGGAATTCCCCTCTACGTGCACATGCTCGACTGGTACTCGGAGAAGTTCTCGTACCTCGGCGGAGCGCTCGGGGCCGTCGTCACCACGTACGCGCGCCAGGTCGAGCCGAGTATTCTCGCCCAAGCGAAGCGGGTCATCGTCACCAACGAACTACTCGCGAAGATCCTTTTTGATCGCGACCACCTCGAAGCCTCGGTGATCGCCAACCCGACCGACACTCCCCCAGCCGATCCCAAGGCCTCCACTGCGCGACCGTTCCCCGCGAATGGAGAATCCCTCACACTCGTCTATACAGGCGCTGTCTACCAGGCGAACTATGGGGCGCTACGCAACGTGATCGGCGCTCTTCGACGCTTGTCAGTCCCCGCGCGGCTGCACATTTATTGCGATGAGCCCGTGGAACTGCTCGCCCGCGAGGGGATCGCCGGACCGGTGGAGATCCTGCCGCGAGTCTCTCCTGCCGAAGTGGCGCGCATTCAGAAAGAGAGCGACGTGCTCGTTCTCCCTCTGGCCTTCGACTCCCCCTTCCCCGAGGTCATTCGAACCTCTCTACCAGGGAAGACGGCAGACTATCTGGCGAGCGGGCGCCCGATTCTCGTCCACGCCCCCGCCGATGGATTCTTGCCCTACTACTTTCGCGAACACGATTGCGGTTGGGTCGTCGATCGAGACGATGAGGATGCTGTCCTCCGCTCGCTCGAATCGCTCATGGCTGATCCGGCCCTGAGGAAGCGTCGGATCGAGAACGCGCTCGCGCGGGCGCGCACCGATTTCGTCGTCGATCGGGTGCGGAAGCTCTTCAGGAAAGCGGTCGATCGACCCGCTCTCCCTGCTCCGGCGATGATCGAAGTGAGCACGTCACAGACGCAGCCCACGGTGTCACAGACGCAGCCCACGGTGAGTGTGATCATTCCGGCCTACGATCGGCCTCAAGATCTCCGGGCGGCAGTCCAAAGCGTTCTCGCCGACAGCGATCACTTGCTGGAAGTGATCGTCGTCGACGACGCGTCCCCACACGATCTCCGTACCGCGCTCCCGCGAGACCCGCGACTGCGCACCGTCCGGCTCGACATTAGCGGGGGCCCGGCCGCAGCTCGAAACCACGGACTCGATCTCGCCCAGGGCAAATACGTCGCGTTTCTCGATGCAGACGATCTCTTTCTCCCGGGGAAGACGGCCCGCCAAGTGGCTCTGCTCGAAGCCAATTGCGACGTCGCCCTCGCTCACACCTCGTACCGACGCATCGACGAAGCAGGCCGCGTGCTCGAGACGATCGCGAGTGGCACCGCCGACGGATGGATCTACCCGAGTCTGCTGCGTGAATGCCCGATCGCAACTTCGACGGTGATGTTGCTACGGGAGGCGATCGGCCCCCTCCGCTTCGATACGTCGCGTCCGATCGCGGAGGAAACGGTGTTCTGGTTGCGGATCGGCCGGGAGAGTCGCATTATTGGCATCGATGAAGCGTGGGTCGACGTGCGGATGCACGGCGCCAATGTGGCTCTGAACCAGGAACATCTCGCAACCGAGCTCCGCTCGATTCTCGAGGACGTGGTCGCACCGGAGACGATTCTAAGCCCCCTCGAGAAGAGACGAATCATCGGTCGACTCCGCCTCGAACTCGCGGAAACGCACCGCCGACGGGGACAGAACCTCCGCGCTCTCATCGAACGAACCCGCTCATTCCTGGTCGCCCCGCGGGTCTTCACTTGCGCTCGTTGGATCTTGAATAGACTCCGCGCCAAACAGCCCTCGGGGATGCCGGTGCGTGAGACTTCGAAGTGAGGTTTCGAAGAGATCTTGGAAAGGAGGCCCCGATGCGCGTTCTCGTGCTCGGCGCAAACGGAATGCTGGGGCACAAGCTCCTCCAAATCCTCGGCGAGGACTTCGAAGTGCGCGGAACCGTCCGTTCCGATGCCAGCACTTTCGACGATCACCCGGTTCTCGGCGGCATCGATTGCGCCGGTGGCGTGGACGTCACCGATCTCGACCGGCTCGAGGAACAGATCGCCTGGGCTCGAGAGGGAGCCGTGATCAATGCGATCGGGGTCGTGAAGCAGCTCGCCGCCGCGAAGGACCCGATCGAGAGTATTACGATCAACGCGCTCCACCCCCATCGCGCGGCGAAAATCTGCGCACGTCACGGCGCGCGCTTTCTCCACTTGAGCACCGACTGCGTCTTTTCCGGAAAGAAGGGAGCACCCTACCTCGAAACCGATGCCCCAGACCCGGAAGACCTTTACGGCCGGAGCAAGTTACTCGGCGAGGTGACGGGTCCCGGTTGCCTGACCCTGCGCACGAGCATCGTCGGGCGGGAGCTCGGGCGTGCGACCGGGCTCTTCGAGTGGTGTATCTCCCAGCGAGGCGGGACGATTCGGGGCTTTTCCGGAGCGATTTACAGCGGACTCACCACCCTTGCCCTCACCCGGGTGATCGGGACGGTTCTCACACACTTTCCCTCGCTCTCGGGGGTCAGGCAGGTTTCTTCCGACCCTATCGACAAATTTACCCTGCTCAGCCTGCTCAACGAGGCGCTCGATCTCGGACTCACTATCGAGAGAGACACCGAATTCGTCTGCGACAGAAGCCTCGACAGTGCGGGATTCCGAGAGGCCGTCGGGTACACTCCTCCGACCTGGCAGGAGTTGATCGACGATTTCGCCGCCGACCCGATTCCCTATGAAGAACTCCACGCGGCACCCCGAGACCGATAATCGGATCCTCTCCGCTCGCGAACCAGAACAGGAGCACCCGTGCTCAACGACAAGACTGTCCTGATCACCGGCATTACCGGCTCGCTCGGCAAGGCCCTCGTCCGGCGCATTCTCTCCGGAGAGATGGGCATGCCGAAGAAAATCATCGGCCTCTCGCGGGACGAAGCGAAGCAGCATCAAATGCGGGTCGAGTACATGAATCGGCGCGCGGTCACTGATGAGGTCATCTACCAGAACTTTTCTCAACGCCTCGAGTTTCGCATCGGCGATGTGCGTGACTTTCATTCCGTTGCGAGCGCGCTGCGGACAGCCGATATCGTGTTCAACGCTGCGGCGATGAAACAAGTCCCGACCTGCGAGTACTTCCCCTACGAGGCGGTGCTCACCAACATTTCTGGACCCCAAAACATTTGTCGCGCGATTCTCGAGCACAATCTCCCCGTCGAGTTGGTCATCGGTATTTCGACCGACAAGGCCTGCAAGCCGGTGAATGTGATGGGGATGACGAAGGCGATGCAGGAGCGAATCTTTACGACCGCAAACGTGAATTCTCCGAACACTCGCTTCTCCTGCGTGCGCTACGGCAACGTGCTCGCCTCGCGCGGATCGGTCGTACCCCTCTTCCTCGATCAAATCCGCTCTGGGGGACCGGTCACGATCACCACCGAGACGATGACGCGATTCCTCCTCAGCCTCGAGGATGCGGTCGACGTCGTCTTCGAATCGGTGAGGAAGGGGAAGCGCGGGGAAACTTACATTCCTCGAGTGCCCGCCGCGCTGATGGTCGATCTCGCCCGAGTGCTCATCGGCGATCGAAAGATTGAGACAAAGGTGACCGGGATCCGCCCCGGAGAGAAGGTGCACGAGATCCTCGTTTCGGAAGAAGAGTGCCAACGCACTTTTCGTCGCGACGACTACTACGTGATCGCACCGATCCTCCCTGAACTCTCCGAATCTCCGGCGGCGATCCAGACGTGCTTCGATGGAGAGTACTCTTCGGCGGACAATCTCATCTCTGTCGACGGACTCCGTGACTTGCTCGGCAAGAACGGCCTCCTCGACTTCGAAGCGCTCTCCCATGAGGATGAAGTCCTGCGCTAAATCTCGGCGTCGGTCGGCGACTCAACGCTCATGCGTTCCACCCAAAGGAGTCGGTTCGTGTCGGTATCCCCAGGCCCCCTCGTCTCAATCATCACTCCGACCTTCAACCGGTGTGAGTTCCTAGCAGAGACCATCGAGAGTGTCCGGGCTCAGGACTACCAGAACTTCGAGCACATCGTGATCGATGACGGATCGACCGACAAAACCCCGGGGCTCCTCGCTCGGTACCAACCATCGATCCGCGCCATCACCCAGGAG
>CALEHF010000209.1 GCA_937876125.1 uncultured bacterium | reverse complement strand
GCTACCCCCCGTGCCGCCGAACGCGCCTCCCGCCATCGGAAGTGGCGCACTGCCGAGCGAGTGGACCCTCGAGCCGGGAACCGACGCGACCGCTTCACCGATCTCGTTCCGCTTCCCCGCGCCGCTCGACAGTTACAACGGCTCCGCGCCTCGCGCGAGCGGTGAACTCTCCCTCGGGTCCGACGAGTCGTTCACCGGTGCGTTCGAAGTCGCCAGCCGATCGGTGACGATGGGGGAGCCTGATCTCGATGCTTTCATCCACGGCTCGCAAGTGTTGCGTGTGACGGAGCACTCCACCGCGACCTTCACGTTTACCGAAGGGGTTGCTATCGGCGGAGTGGAGTGGGGGAAGTCGACTCCGATCACGGTGCCCGCGACCTTCTCGATGCTCGGTCAGCAGCTGTCGGTCACGGCCGTCGGATCGCTCACGCCGGATCTCGATCGATCGGGGTCGCCTCGTTTGGTGATCGAGGCGACGTTTGAACTCCCGGTGTATGAGGCCTTCGGAATCCGCGGTCCCGATGGTCCAGATGAGGCGAGAAACCACCTTATCTTCAACATTGAAGCATACTTACGGCCAAAAGGTTGATGCCCTTCGCAAGCCTTTCGAGCCTTTCCCATCCTTGCCACTCCCACCTGTCTCATCTAGCACCAACGTCGGGTATGTGGTGAGATATGGGCCGGTAGTGGCGTGTCGCGCCCCTTCTTTGCCGAGGCTCTCTGATCCGACTTTTCCCAAACCGTACTTGCTCTCACCGCTCGGCGACTCGCTCGTCACCGAACCGCGCGAGATCAACCACCCCATCGGCTGGCTGCCCTCGGGGGGGAAATGGAAGATCGACCCCACGGGGTGATCCGGAGTGGGCTCTCCGGGTTCGAGTGCTTCGGATCTGCCGCGTCAGAGGAGTCGCGGTTCCGCAAGGATGAGGAGAATCATTGATGACGCGCACGTGTTCCACCCAACGGGTGCTAGGCGTAGTGTTGGCTGTGATCGTTTGTGGTGTTGCTTCGGTCGCGTCGGCGCAGTTTGCGCCATCGACCCAAGTGACCGATGGAAGCGGGGGGTATACCTCGCCTGAGATCGTGCGGATCGCCAATGATTTCGTCGCGATCGGAACGACATCGAACGGCTTCATTTACCACTTGAACACGGCAGTCGGATTGCCCGCCTCCGCGCAGCTGGTGACTCCGCAAGCGCAAGGGGATATCTCGCTCGCTGCGGCCGCGGGTTTCCTCGAGTACCTCGTGTACACCCAAGAGGACGGTTCCGGAGGACCGGGGGAGCGCGACATTCGGGTCGCGACCAACGCCTCCGGTCAGTTCACGTTCCTCGAAGCGATCACCGCGGATGGCATCGACGATCGTGATCCGAGCTTGCACTTCGATCCGGTCGGGTCGCGCCATGTCACATGGGTGGCGGTGAACGCCGGAGTGACGAACATCCGCTATCAGCAAGACAGCTCTCCGATCGAAGAGCTCGGTGCCGGCGACGTGCCGTATGTCACCGGGGTCGGCGGCGGGGAGGTGGTCGTCACCTACCTGCGAAACGGAGACCTCTTCTCGCGCCACATCATCGGCACCGGGCGTCAGCCGGAGTCGCTGCTCCTCGACACTGCTCAGCCGATCACGGCTTATGCCGTCCGAGGCGAGGGGAGCGTGCTCCGCATCGTCACCGTCGAAGGGGGAGCGCTCTTTTACCGTGAAGCACCGGTGGGTTCCCCCCTCGGCGCATCTCAATCCTTGACGACCGGACCCGTCTCGGGGACCCCCGCGCTCGACATTCGAAGCACGGGGGACGCGATGGTCGTGTGGGAACAGAGCGGATCGATCCTCTGGTCACTCGAGACCGGTGCCAGTTTCTCACCCGGCGCGGCGCTCAGTTCACAGCCGGGTGCGAGCAGCCCCAGCGTGGTGGTCGACTCCCTCGACTATGCCCACGTCTCTTACCTCGCCGGCGGCGAGGTCTGGATGACCAACGACGTGCCGGCGCCCGTCGCCGAGTTTTCGGTCTCGGGTGCCTCGGGGGTCCTCCCGGTGGAGATTTCCCTCGTGAACTCGAGCTCAGGCGTGATTCAGTTCTACGACTGGGACTTCGGCGACGGGACGACGAGCAGCCAGCAGAATCCACAGAAGACCTACTTCGAGCCCGGTGTATTCGACATCGCGCTGACCGTTCGTGGCCCCGGTGGCGAAGACACGTTCACCATCTCAAACGCCGCGAACACGCAGACCCCGCCCAACGTTCTCGAGATCGCCGACATCGTCGCGTTCTCGGGACAACCGGTCAGCCAGCCGCTTCTCGCGTCGCACCCCGATCCTTTGCACGGGTTCCAGTGCGCGATTCGCTACGACGAGTTGGTGACCCCCTTCACTGAGGTGAACTTCACCGGCACCGGGGTCGCCAGTCTGCTCCCTGAGTTCGTCATCGCAAACATCTTCCCTAGCGGCGCAGAGTCCAACTTGATCATCGCCGTGATCTTCGACTACGCTCCGCCGTTCGATGGCCGAACCCTCAACCCTGGGATCAAGCAGACGATCGCGAACCTGATCTACACCGTTCCGTTTGGCCTTCCGTTCGGGACATCGGGAGCGATCGAATTCATCGATGGTCTCGGAACGCCGCCGATCACGAACCGTTTCTCGACGGTCTTCGCCGAGTCGGTCGCGCCGTACCTCCTCGCGGGCAGCTGCACGATCGACGCGCAGCCGCAGTTCATCTTCACGCGGGGGGATGCGAACTACAATTTGAGCGTCGATATCGCGGATGCGATCTTCATGCTCGGGTTCCTCTTCTCGGGCGGCCCCGCGCCTGTCTGCCCCGATTCGGCAGATGCGAATGACGACGGTTCACTGAACATCGGCGACTCGATCTACATCCTCGGATTCTTGTTTGCGAACGGAGCCACGCTCCCGTACCCATTCCCGGGGCTCGGCATCGATCCGTCCGCCGATTCGCTCGGAGTCTGTAGTCCGTCGCCGACACCCTGATTTTTTTCGGTACAATCGAGCTCTTGTTTCCGACCCCCCGGGTCGGCTCGGCGACCCCCGACGGGGATGGGGATCCCGCCGGGTCGATTCGGGGGGTCTGTTTTTGAGCTCTTCCTCTGCCGCAAGCCTCGCCACCTCTCTGCTGTCGACCCTTGCCATCCGTCCGAGACCCCTCGAATTCGGGCCGCCACCCCCTCCTGGGGTCGATTCCTGACCGCGCTTCGGCGAGAATCGCGATCTTCCACGGAATCCACCCGAAGAGGAGCTCCTCCGATGCAGACCCTCCGTAGCTTCGTCGCCGGCGGCTGGCATACCGCGACCGACGGCTTCGTCCCGCTCCACGATCCCTCGACCGAAGAGGAGATCGCCCGCGTCTCGAGTGTCGGGGTCGACTTCGGCGAGTCGCTTCAGTTCGCCCGTGAGCGCGGCGGGCCAGGTCTCCGTTCCATGTCCTTCGCCGAGCGCGGAGAGGCAATTCTTGGGGTCTCCAAGGCCCTCCACGCCCATCGGGACGAGCTTCTCGAGCTTTCGATGCGCGATTCTGGCGTGACGCGGAAAGACGCGAAGTTCGACGTCGATGGCGCGACCGGCACGTTGAGCTACTACGCCTACCTCGGTCGAGAGATCGGCGATCGTCGCATTCTGTTCGACGGCGAAGGGACCGCCCTCGGTCGCTCCGCGAAGTTCTGGGGGCGTCATGCTTCCGTTCCTCGCCAAGGGGTCGCGGTCCACATCAACGCATTCAACTTTCCTGCTTGGGGTTTCGCCGAGAAGGCGGCCCAAGCGTGGCTCGCCGGAATGCCGGTGATCACGAAGCCCGCGACGAGCACGGCGTGGGTCACCGAGCGTTGCGCCGAGATCGTCATCGAGTCGGGGCTGCTGCCGGTCGGGGCACTCTCGATCATCTGCGGTTCGACCGGAGATCTGCTCACTCGTCTCGGTCCCCAGGACGTTCTCGCGTTTACCGGTTCCGCCGACACCGGCAACCGATTGCGCAGCATCCCTCAACTGATCGAGCGCAGCGTGCCGGTCAACATTGAAGCGGATAGCCTGAACGCCACCGTGCTCGCGCCAGGGGTCGAGGAGGGATCGGAGACGTGGGGGCTGTTCCTGCGCGACGTCACTCGGGAGATCACGCAGAAGTCGGGACAGAAGTGCACCGCCGTGCGCCGGATCTTCGTCCCGAAGGACCGAGTCGAAGCGGTGCGCGATGCACTGAGTGAAGGGCTCTCGAACTCTGTTGTCGGGAACCCGTTCGACGCGAGCGTGACGATGGGGGCACTGGCGACCGCCTCGCAATTGCAAGACGCGATCGAAGGGTGCGCGGCGCTCGAGACGGTCGCGAAGAGAGTCTACGGCACGGGCGCGCGGGTCGACGGCGCCGGCTCTCCGGCCGGAAAGGGCTGGTTCTTCGCGCCGACCCTGTTCGAGGCAAGCGACTTCCGCGAAGCCACAGTGGCCCACGAGCGGGAGGTCTTCGCCTCGGTCTCGACGCTTCTCCCCTACGACGGAAGTGCCGAAGAAGCGATGGCGGGGGTTGCCCTCGGCGGCGGAACCTTGGTCACGTCGATCTACGGAAACGATGAGGCTTGGTTGCAGACCGCACTCGAGACCGGCGGCTGCTGGAGCGGGCGCTTCTACTTGGGGTCGGAGAAGATGGCGGAGCAAGCACTCGGCTCAGGGCTGGCGCTCCCTCAATGTCAGCATGGCGGTCCGGGGCGTGCGGGGGGTGGAGCTGAACTCGGCGCCGACCGTGGGCTCGGGTTGTACATGCAAAAGTTCGCGTTGCAGGGCTACCGCAAGTTGGTCGACGAGCTGAAGTAGGTCCCGGGTCGTTCCCTTTGGAAATGAGGTCGCTATGCAGTGGCTCCTGATCGGCCTGGTGGGTGCGCTCTTGCCGGCCGCACCTCTCCAAGACGCTGCCTTCCAAGACACTGCCTTCCAAGACACTGCCTTCCAAGACGGTGCGAACAAGCCGGATGAGCAGGCGAAGTTTCGCGCCAAGCTGGCGAAGAAACAGGCCAAGAAGTTCATCGAGGCCGGCGGCTGGCGGCTCGACTACGACAAGGAGCGCGCGGCGGCCGCGTCCAAGGACAAGTTGCTGTTCATCTACTTCACGCGCAGCTTCGCGCCCTGAGGCCCGTGCGAACTCCTGGAGAGTGGTGCACTCTCCGATAGCAAGTTCGCCGGGTTCGCGTCGAAGGTGGTGCCGTACCTCAACAGTCAAAAAGAGGGGTTTTACAGTGATTCACTATGCATCACAGAGCGCTACGCCGTAAGGGCTTACGTGCTACCGAGGGACACCACGATTCACACGGTTTCACACCGATGTGAGCCTAGCAGGCTGCTAGAAGTGGACCTAAGACCCGCGCGCAGCCGAGATATGAACATGACCGACGCGACCAAGAAAACCTATCGATTGAACGAAGCCTTCGCGCGCGGCGTGCAGTTCGAACCCAGTGGGCAGCGCAGCTATTGGGATGACCGGCATCAGGGACTCGGTCTCCGAGTAGGCACGTCGACGATGACGTGGATTGTCCGCCCGGCGGTCCGTCACCACATCCTGGAGTTTCGTGCGCGAGTTCTCGCCACCGCGGCAGCGGGCTTGTCTGCCGAGTTCGAATCGCACACGGACCCCAGGCACGCCTTGCGGCGAATCGTAGAGCCACATCGTAGGTGAGCGCACGGCTCATTGCGCCGTTGAATAGAAATCCCGCAATTGCGAGAATGGGCGAGTGTTGCGGCTTGCGACGAATAGATGGACAGTACGCTGTACGGGTTCCGACGAATCTGAAACTGGGCCGAGACCCCTCGCCTTCCGTGCCAGGGAACTCCCTCCGGACACGATCGACCCCCCCTGGGAACGCTGACGAGTACTCGCTACGGATGTGACGAGTACCGGGCACCCAAGAGACCTCAGGGGCAGATCGAGACGTGGCACGTCAGCGACCCGTTCGAGTCCGACGGATCGGTTCCACACGCAGAGAACGGCGAGGCAGGCGGTGGACTGCCCGGACAGAAGAGGTAACACAAGATCGCCGTCGCGTCCGATATCGATATCGTCTCCGTGTCGTCGACGTCGAGCGCGAGGTAGCAGTTGGGGGACGCGGAGGCGAAGAGGTACTCGAGAGAGAAGATCGCGTCTGCGACATCCACCACGCCATCGTTGTTGCCGTCGCCGCGCAGAAACTGGGCGTCGAACTCAACCGTACAGCAGGCTGGCACCAGCTCCTGACTGCAGAGCGAAATCGCGATGAGACAGACTTCCGGGTTGAGTCCGGCGCCGATCGCCGGAACGAGCGTCGAGGTCGCGTCGCTGGGGAGTGTCGAGTACAGGACTCCGTTCAGGTATACCTCCAACGCTAGATACTCACTCGGATTCGTCCACGACACGTCGATCGACTGGCCCGGACCCGGCCCCGGAGCGCAGACGAGATTCGAGGGCGGCAAGTCCTCCGCGGCGCGGAAGACGTAGAACGAGCCGGTGTCACCACCGAAGTCGTCGTCCCGATAAGCGCCGACCACGACGAAACCGCCGTCGAGATCGACCGAGTAGCCAAACTCGTCACCCGCAGCGCCGTCGCTGGGCAGCAGAATCGCGCTCTCGACCCAAGTCGACTCCTCGTGGTCGAACGCGTACGCCGCGCCACCCGTGTCGGACTGTCGGGCTCCGACCACGGCCTGGTCACCGCGCAGCGAAACGCTGAACCCGAATCGGTCTCCTTCCGTCGCATTGCTCGCCAGAAGCTTCTGCTCTTCCACCCAGGAGCTACCACTGTCGCGGAAGAGGTAGGCCGCTCCGGCCGAGGGTCCGGCCGCGCCGTGCTCGCGTGCGCCGATGATCGTCACGTTCTCGCTGACCGACACGGAGCAGCCGAAAGCGTCGAGCCCCGCGCCGTCGCTGGCGGTGAGCTTCTGTTCCTCGACCCACGTCGAGCCCGACAGCCGGTAGAGGTAGGCGCTACCCGAGTCGGGTCCGTTGTCGTCGTCGAACTCAGCTCCTACGATGATGACGTCGCCGCTGATGGCGACCGACGCGCCGAACTCGTCGCTGTCCGCCCCGTCGCTGGCGAGAATCTCTTGGGTCTCGACCCAGGTGGCTCCATCGAATTCGAAAACGTAGGCCGATCCGGAATTGATCTCACTCCCGTCACCGAAGTTCGCGCCGACCACGATCAGATCGTTCTCCACCGCGACCGAATGCCCGAACATGTCTCCGTTCTGTCCATCGCTCGCTTCGAGCTTCTGCTCGAAGTTCCAGCTCCCGCCGTCGTATCGAAACACATAGGCGGCACCCGAACTCGAGCCGACTCCATCATGGCCAATCGCACCCACGAGCGCCACGTCGCCGGACAGGTCGACCGACCAGCCGAAGAAGTCCAGACTGCCGCCATCCGCGGCGAGCAGCTTCTGTTCTTCGATCCAGTCGCTCCCGTCCCAACGATAGATGTAGGCGGAGCCAGCATCGCTAGCCGTGTCGTCGTCCTTGTAAGCGCCGCTGATGGCGACCTCATTGTCGATCGCGACTCGCACCCCGTTGTGGTCTCCGGACTGCGCGTCGGCAGGGACGGCCTTGTTCAAGTCACACGCGATGCGGACGATCGCTGTGATGGTTCCTTGCACCACGAACTCTGGATCGTCGAATCCGAAAGCGCCCATGACTGCGCCGAACTCGAGCCGCAGCTGGCGATCCTCCCAGGCACCGAGACCCGGAAGCGGGTTCAGCAGCTCCAACGCGTCGTCCAAGACCGTACCTTCATCGTCACTGAGCTGTACTAAATCAGAGGCCGCGAATCGGGATGCCCCATTTTGATGCACACCTACTCCGT
>CALEHF010000208.1 GCA_937876125.1 uncultured bacterium | reverse complement strand
CAAACCGGTCGAGATTCCTCCGGAGAAGATCGAGGTCCCGCCGGTTCCGGTCGAGACACCAGATCCTCCGACTCCGGTGGTGGAAGATGTGTCACGCGACGACTCCGAGATCTCCAAAGTCGCGACGGAGGCGCCAGCGACCCTCGGGACCGGGCCGGGAGCGAACCGCGCGGGTCGCTCCGCCCTCGGCGCTCGCTACGGGGAACGCTCGGAGGCTCTCCGAGTGTATGGCGGAGGCGCCGAGACAGAGGAGGTGGTCCGACTCGGGCTCGAATGGCTCGCCCGGCACCAGGATCCTGATGGCAGCTGGGACCCGCACGGCTTCTCCCGCCACTGCCGCCCCGGCATCTCCTGCCCCGGCGGAGGCTTTCCCGAGTATCGAACTGGCGTCACTGGACTCGCACTCCTCGCTTTTCTCGGAGCGGGAATCGATCACCGCGAGGAGAGCCCGTTCCGACGCAACGTCCAGGGGGCCGTCGCTTGGCTCGTCGCCCATCAGGACGAAGACGGCTGCTTCGGTCCCCAGCAGGGTCAGTACTTCTACAACCATGGGATCGCGACGATGGCGATCGCCGAGGCGGCCGCGCTGACGAAAGATGGCGAGCTGCTCGGGGCGACCGCCCGCGCAGTCCGGTTCATCGAGCGCGGTCAGCAGGCCGGAGGAGGGTGGGACTACACCCGCGCCAAGACCCAACGAAACGACCTCTCCGTGACCGGCTGGCAGGTGATGGCGCTCCACTCGGCGCGCGCCGCGGACGCTCCGATCCAAGCGAGAACCTGGACCCGCCTCGAGGAGTACCTCGCCCGAGCGGTTCGCCCCGACGGCAGCGCTACCTACGCCGATCGCGGCACCGGCGAGGGGCGCCAAGGGGTGTCCATCGCCGCGGTCGGCCTCCTGTCGAGACTGTACCTCGGTTGGTCCCCACGCTCCGCCGAGACGAAGCGCGCCGCAGTCCGATTGGTGCGCGCGGGCCCAGACCCGGACGGCAGAGCGGATTGGGAGCGGACCTATCAGTCGATCTACTACTGGTATTACGCGACCCTTGCGCTCTTTCACGTCGGCGGGGAGCCATGGGAAGCGTGGAATCTGTACCTCAAGCGAACGGTTCTCCCACTTCAAAATCGCGCCGGTGAGCTGGAGGGATCGTTCGACCCCGACCCGAACTGGATCGGCGCCGCGGGGGGTCGCGTGATGAGTACCGCGCTCGGAGTCCTGACGTTCGAGGTCTACTATCGCTACACTCCCCTCTACCGGAAGCTGGGGTTCGCACCTGGCTCCGGTGGAGGAAAGAGTGAAGACGAACGCTGATCTACCAGAACTCGATCGCGCGCAGTTCTCGCGGGAGTCCTCCCGTGCGCTCGACCGCGTCTCTATTGAAGAGCACGGCATCAAGGGACTGATCTTGATGGAGCACGCCTCGATCGGGATCGCGCTCGCCGCCCTCGAGCGACTGCCAGCCCCCTCAAAATCCAGCCGCGCCGCCCGGGTCGAGGTGATCTGCGGGCCGGGAAACAACGGCGGCGACGGTCTCGCGGTCGCGCGGCACCTCTGGAACTCTGGCCACGAGGTCGTGGTCTGGGAGTTGGTGCCCGAGGGGAAGCGGAGATCGGGAGGCGACTCGTGGGTGCAGATGGAGATCGTCACGCGACTGGAGATCGAAGTCATCGACGCCTCCTCGGCCCTCCCCCCCGAGGGCGCCCTCCCCCCTGACCTTCGCATCGACGCGATTTTCGGGACAGGGCTCTCCCGCCCCCCGAGCGGGGTGTTCCGCGCCGCGATCGAGCGCCTGAATCGAGAGTCGGTGCCCGTCCTCGCCGTGGACGTCCCCTCGGGGCTCGACGCCGATCGGGGCGTCCCCCTCGACATCGCCGTCCTGGCGGTCGAAACGGTCACATTGGGGATCCCGAAACGCGGTTTCCTGACTCCCGGAGCGGAGCGCTTCACAGGGACGCTTCGCTGTGTTCCCATCGGAGCTTCGCGGCGGCTCCTCCCCCCGGGGATTCCCGGGTTCCCTCCTGCTCCCCACAAGCTGAGCCGCTCGTTTCGGTGCGAGCCGCTGGCGCGCGCGGAGCCGATCGAAACGTCAGAACAGGAAGAGAACTGACTCCGTGACGGTGCCATACCTCTGCGACTGCGGTGACGTGATCGACGTCTCGGAAATCCATCCGGGCACGGAGTTCATCTGCCCTAGCTGCTCTGGAGAGACCCGTCTCGAGAACGAAGATCCGCGGGTCATCACCCCCACCGCGAGCGGCGGCGGGGTGTACGACTCACTGTTGCGCGAGCGGCTCGATTCGGCAGGAGGATTGCCACCTGCGAGTCCGGCAGGGGGAAGGTCGGCGCTCCGGCCGGGTACCCGAGGTGGATTCGACGAAACGACCCCGATCCCGAGGCCCGGACACGGTTCCACAAGACCCGGTTCGACTCGACGCAGTTCAACTGGACGCGGTTCGAAGGAACCCAGCTCGACGGGACCAGACGCGAGCCCTGCCGTCCCGGCCGACGGAACGCCGCTGGATGTCACGCAGGAATCGCCACCGCTCGCCCCCGATGGAACCCTCGCCCCCGGCAGTCGAGTCGGGGTGTTCCGGATCGATCGCATTCTCGGACGCGGTGGGATGGGCGTCGTCTACGAAGCATTCGACACGCAACTCCAACGCACCGCCGCCCTCAAGGTGCTCGGCCACGATTACGTCCGCGATGACGAGCACGTGGATCGATTCCGTCGCGAGGCGCGTTCCGCAGCCGCTCTGTCGCACTCGAACATTACGCACATCTACGGCATGGGAGTCGACCACGGCATCCATTGGTTTGCGATGGAACTGGTGCGCGGACGGACACTCGCGCAAGTAGTTGAACAGGATGGCCCGCTCCCCCCCGAACTCGCACTCGAGTATTTGCACCAAGTGGTGCAGGGTATGCGCGCGGCCCACGCGAAAGAAATCATCCACCGCGATCTCAAGCCGTCGAACCTCATCGTTTCCGAGCACGGGCTGGTGAAGATCACCGACTTCGGCCTCGCGAAGATCGTGACGAGCTCGGTCGAGATCACCGCGACCGGCATCATCATGGGAACTCCCTTGTACATGTCTCCAGAGCAGGGGCGCGGCGACCCGGTTGACCATCGCTCCGACATCTACTCCCTCGGCTGCACCTTCTATCAACTGCTCACCGCGAAGCCGCCGTACGAGGGGGACACCGCGATGGCGGTCATCTTGAAGCATGTCACCGGCCAGGTACCCGTGTTCCCCGACCTCGGCGGAGTCGGCAACCGCCTCGCGGTGCTGCTCACGCGCATGATGCAGAAGGGCACCCACCAGCGGTTCCAGAGTTACGACGAATTGATGACGGCAGTCGCCAGCGCGCGATCCACCACCACGCGACTCGATATCTCTGCGCCGGGACGAACGATCCTCGTCGCCGAGCACCCCGATCCCACCGCCAACCTGGATCCGATGAGTCTGAAGCAACTCTCGGTCGCCGACGTAAACCTCGGGCTCGGTCGCCACGAGAAAGCGCTGACCCTCTATCACAAGGTCCTCGAGGATCATCCGGACCTCGAAGTCGAACTGAGCTTCCGCATGCTGAAGATTCATCAGGAGTGCGGGAACGACGCGGAGGAGTCGCGGCTCTGCCTCCGGCTCCTCGAACTCTCCGAGGACATTGCAGAGCGGACTTACTGTCATTGGAAAGTGATTCGTCAGGCGCAAGGGCGGTGCGCGGAGGGACTCGCGGACTCGCGTCGGGCACTCGAAGCCTTGCTCGAGGAAGACACTCCGGAAGAGATTCGTAGGAAGCCCCTGGAGACGCGACTGAAGCAGTTCCAGGAGCTCGAAAAGCGCCTCCGCGAGGACCAGGAGGGGGGCCTGCTCCTCATCCGGAAGAGCGGCGACCTGCAGATCGAGCTGGCTTAGAGCGACCCTGCTGAAAACCCGGGCAAAACCCGAAATCGGGTTCCCGAACCACCCCCGTGAGCCGATACGATGGGGTGGCTCCCGCACGAAAGGACGCGCAAATGCTCGGTGCACTCGAAAAGATCGTCTGGGGACTCTCGATCGTCGTCATCCTCGCCTGCGGTGGGTGGGTTGGATACGCGGGTCTCCCGAGCACGACTCCGAAGCTTGCGTTGGGGTCGAAGAAGATCACCGAACAACAGTTGAAACTACCGCCTGAGGCTAAGGCTGACGTCGACGCGCAGAGAGCCGGCATCGATATCGGAGATGATGGCCCCATCGAGCGCCCCGGGGGTAAGCGGAAGCGCCCGACCACAGTCTTCCAAGTCGATCGCAACGTCGAGGAGCGACTCGGCAACTTGAATGATTGCATCGCTGAGATGAATTTTGCCTCGAGCGAGGTGCAAGCTGACGGCACCTTGAAGGTCTTCGATATCCAAGAGGGAAGCCTGCTCGAGAAGGTCGGCTTGCAGAACAATGATGTCATCGAGCGCATCGGCGGGATGGTGATCGACTTTTCAGATACCCAAGCGTGCCACAACACTTGGCAAGAAAACCTCGAGCGCCTCAAGGGAGGCACCCCGATCGTCGTCGAGATGAAGCGCAACGGTACGGTCCAGCAGCTGATCATCTCGCCGGGAATGTAAGGGCGAGCGACTCCCCCCGGGAAGGTCGGCGCCTCGCTACTTCTGGAGCTCGTTCTTCCGCTTCACGCGGTTGTAGACCGTCTTCACATTGACGCCGAGCGCCTTCGCCGCGAGCGTCTTGTTCCCACCGAAGTGGCGGAGCACTCGATCGATGTGCGCGTCCTGGAGATCCTTCAGGGACATGTCGATCGGGTAGTTCGATTCCGAACCGACCGAGATCTCGATGCCCCCTTCGCCCCCCTCGCCGTGGCGACTCCCGGGCAGCGCCAAGTCTTGCAACTGACGGCGGACCTCTTCCTCGGGCGCGTTCCCCTCCGGATAGAGAAGCAGCAGGCGCTCGACGACGTTCTCGAGCTCGCGAATGTTCCCGGGCCACGAGTGCTCCATCAAGACGTGCAACACCTCTGGCTCGAGTTGAGCCGCGGGCAATCCGCGCGCAGAGAGTCGGGTCACGATCCGCTCGCAGAGGGCCGGAATGTCAGCGGTGCGCTCCCGGAGGGGCGGGAGATCGACCGAGATCACATTGATGCGATAGTAGAGATCGAGACGGAATCGTCCCGCCTGCACTTCGCGCTTGAGATCACGGTTCGTCGCCGCGAAGACGCGGAAGTCGGACCTCTGGTCCTGCCCCCCCACCGGCCGCAGAATGCCCGACTGGAGGACGCGGAGGAGCTTGACCTGCAACTCGAGAGGCAGCTCCCCGATTTCGTCGAGGAACAGCGTGCCGCCGTCCGCCGAGGCGCAAAGACCGATCTTGTCTTCGTTCGCGCCGGTGAACGAACCCTTGGTGTGACCGAAGAGTTCACTCTCCATCAGGTTCGGGGGAATCGCCCCGCAGTTCACTGGGATCCACGGCCCATCCTTGCGCAGGCTGCGCTGATGGATGAGACGCGCGACGAGATCTTTTCCCGTCCCACTCTCCCCGCCAATCAGGACGGTGGTGTCGGTCGGAGCGACGGCGTCGATCGTCTGGAGCATGCGGAGCATCGCGGGGTGCTTCCCGGGGACGAGCTGATCAACCG
The DNA here is from genome assembly GCA_937876125.1 of uncultured bacterium. Classification (GTDB taxonomy): domain Bacteria; phylum Planctomycetota; class UBA8108; order UBA1146; family UBA1146; genus JAFMMO01. The sequence continues at coordinate 464 of CALEHF010000208.1, read as the reverse complement.
CTCCCCCTTCGTTGAAGATATCGCGCACGCCCTTTTCCGGCTTCGGCACCGGAGTTTCCTTCTTGCTGGCGGCCCACGCCACGATCGCTTCGACCCCTTCGAGAACTTCTTCCCCCGGAGGGTGCGAGCGCGGCGGCTCCTCACCATTACCATCGACATGCACCAGCGCCCGGATCACCCGAGGGTGCCGCTGCCCTGCGCGCTCGAGGAGCAACGCAGGATCCGCGTCGGCGAGGTCATCGCCGACCAAGATCAGCCGGGGCACACCCGGCTCGAGCAAACTCGACCAGCCCTCGCCCTGGTGGGCTGAGCGCACGGTGAACCCGTGGCGGTGCAGAGCTGAACCCAGCTCCTCCCGGATCGATGGATCTCGGATGATGAGAATTGCGACGGGGCTCACGACGACAACTCCTCCTCGGACTCGACGGTAATCTCGGCGTAGTGGTCGAGGAACGCCTCGGCAA
>CALEHF010000207.1 GCA_937876125.1 uncultured bacterium | reverse complement strand
CGCAGACCGAAGAGCGGTTGGTCGCGAGCCGTCGCGAGCAGATGCGAGTCCAGTCGGAACTCGAAGAGCGTCGCTCGCGCCGGTTGCGTCTCGTCGAAGAGGGGACGCACGATCAAGAACGCCTCGAACGCCTCGCGAGTGAAGAAGAGCGGGACAGCTCTCGGCGTGCAGAGCTCGCCGAACAGCTGGGGTCACTCGCCGAGCGCGTGACCAAAGCGGAAGAAGAAACTCACGCCGCGAAGGCGGCGCTCAAGGATGCGGAGCACTTGCTCACGCGCTTGCGCCGCGAGGGAGATGTCCTTCGCGAACACCGCGAGGAGAAGTTGCTCGGTGACAATGAGCGGCGGGTGAAAATCGACGGCATTCGCGAGAAGATCGCCGAGGAACTCGAGGTCGACGTTTCGGAGCTGCCGGTCGAAGAGTGGCGCGGAGCGCTCGCGGAAGAACTCGGCGAAGAGAATCTCATCGTTCGCCTTCGCTCCGAGCAGGAGGACATCTCGAAGAGGCTCCGCAAGAACGCGAATGTGAACCTGCAGGCGGTCGAAGAGCTTGGGGGCGAAGAAGAGCGTCGCGATCACCTCGGATCGCAGATCGCGGATCTCGAAGAATCCTCCGCGACGTTGCTCGAGACGATCGAGGCTCTCAACGAAAAGAGCCGAGAGTTGTTCCTCGCCACGTTCGAAGAGGTGCGAAAGAACTTCCAAGAGATCTTCCGCACCGTGTTCAACGGGGGAAAAGCGGACCTGATGCTCGAAGAAGGGGTCGATCCACTCGAGGCAGGAGTCGACGTGATGGCGCGCCCGCCGGGGAAGCGCATCAATTCTCTGCGCGCCCTCTCCGGGGGCGAAAAGGCCCTCACCGCGGTTTCGGTGATGTTCGCGCTCTTCCGCACGAAGCCGAGCCCGTTCTGCATCCTCGACGAAGTCGATGCGCCGCTCGACGAGTCGAACATTCGACGGTTCGTCCGCGTGCTCCAACAGTTCTCCAAAGAGTCACAGTTCCTGATCATCACTCACAGCCGGGTGACGATGGGGGAGGCAGAGCGCCTGTACGGAGTGACGATGGAGGAAGAGGGAGTTTCGCGGAAGGTCGCGGTGCGCATCGAGAAGGACGAAAACGAAGAGGCGGCGGCGGACGGTTCGATTCACGCCGATTCGCTCCTGCCCGCGCCTCGGCTCGGATCCGATGATCATCTCCCCGAGGACTTTGATCCCGATGAGGCGAGCATCTCGGAGGCTTCCGAGGAGTCGGATGCCGAGGGGGAGGGTGAGTCGGTCGAAGCAGAGCCCGCGGTCGAGGCGGTCAAGGCCCGTGCCGATGGTCTCGGCGAGACCAGAGGGGCCACTCGGGCGGTAGGCCGGATCCTGCCGCACTCTGAATCGGAAGATCCGACGTTCACCGAAGAGGCGATCTTCGAGGAAGAAGGCGTTTTTCCAGACCGCCAGCGCGAATCCGCCGACTCGGAGGAAAGCTCCATCGCTTCTCGCGAGTCGGAAGCGGATGCGGATGCGGAGCTTGATCTGCTCGAGTCGGAAGACCCGCGGGAGTCGGAGCCTGCCGCGACTCCACACGACTGATTCCGAGCGCGTCACGAAGAGCTTCACAGCTCGAAGTGCTGCGCAGTACGAAGAAATGCACCGTACGAAGGCTTTGATAACAGCGGGGGGTGAAGTGCGAGCGGTTCGCATCTCACCCCCCGCTTCCTGTCCCGCTACCGCCACCTCGGTCGTTGGCCGCTTTGGGTGGGGCGGGGTATTCTTTCCCGGACACCGGCCCGCCCTGAGCTGGAGCGGATCGAACCGGGTCCTCGTACAAGTCCCCCGCCCGACGGGGGGCCGCAGTTGTGGGCTGCGGAGGCGAGGGAGACGGCACCTTGACGAGTATTGACCGCGATGAAGTGATCCGTTGTTGGCAGGAGAAGCGTTCCCTTCGGGGCGCGATCCTCAAAGGTCTGGATCTGAGCGGGCTCGACCTCCGCGGGATCAACTTGGAGAGCGCCGACCTCGCGGGAGTGAATCTCGAAGGAACCGACCTGACTGAGGGAAGCCTCATCGGTGCGAACTTGCGCGGGGCTCGTCTCGGTCGCGCGCGCCTTTCCCGAACGAACCTCGAACTCGCCGACCTGCGCGCGGCCGATTTGACTCAAGCCGATCTGCGCGGGGTTCGATTCAACAAAACTTCGCTGCGCGATACCCGCCTGACCGAAGCGAATCTCTTTCGTGCGCACTTTTACGACCAAGACATCCAGAGCTGCAAGTTCAACGGAGCCAATCTCAGTGGGTCGATCTTCAAAGATTGCGTCATTGAGTTTTGCGACTTCTCCCAAGGGCAGCTACTGGGTGCATCTCTCGTTCGTTGTCGATTGAAGGACACGCGATTCCTCGGAACCGTCTTCCAGGATGTCCGCCTCGATGACACGGAGCTCGCAGGTCTCGACCTGGTGGGTGCCCGCTTCATCGAGTTCGACTTTTCGGCCGTGATCATCGAGAACGTGAGCTTGGAAGGCGCCAGGCTCGAAGGTGCGATCTTCCCGCGCGGGTCTCTCGAAGGGATGAGCTTTCGCGGTGCCACGCTGACCCGGATCGACCTGAGTGGTCGCGACCTGTCGGGGATCGACCTGAGCGGCGCGACGTTGAACCGCTGTGATCTCAGCCGTACGAGCCTCGACGGAGCCAACCTGACGGGCACTGTACTCCGCTCTGCCACCCTCACAGGCGCATCCATGGTGGGGACCAAACTCGAGCGGGCCGATCTCACCGGCGCCGGCCTCCAGGAGACGCGGATCGAATCGACCAGTCTTCATGGGACACGCCTCGAACAAGCGAATCTGTTCTCCTCCGTCTTCCGCAACGTCCAATTCGAAGGAGTGGCGGCGTCCGGCGCGAATTTCGCCCGGAGCCAGTTCGAAGACTGCGTCTTGAACGATGCCACTTTTGAAAGCGCAGACTTTTCGAATGCGCGAATTCACCGCTGCGATTTGCGCGACTGTCGATTCACGATGGCTACCTTCGAGAACACTGAGCTGATAGCGAACAAGTTCCGTGGCATCTCATGGCGACGAGCCATCCTCGCCGGGGTCCAGTTCATCGACGCGGATCTCCATCAGTCCGACCTCCAGCGTGCGAGTATGCGGGGCTGCACGATCGAGAAAGTCCGACTCTCCGGGTCGAATCTGGAGAGCGCGGATTTGATGGATGCGACCCTCACCGATGTCGACATGAGCGACGCGCGGCTCGCCGGGACTCGCTTCGACGGAGCGCGCATGGTGAGAGTCGACTTCAGCGGCTCCCTGCTCGCGAATGCCTGCTTCGAGAATTCGGTGCTCTCCGAGATCTGCCTGGTCGGGGTGGACCGGGAAGACCTCGACAGCTGTCCCGGCCTCACACCGGAGATTGCCGAGATGTTCGCCGGGAAGACGGGGGAGCACGACGTGCAGTCAGCACCGAGTTTGGACGTCCCTCTCGTCGCTCGCGACTTGCGGCTCGTCTGTCGAACTTCGTGCCCGACTCCAGGTGAGTTGGCGACGCTGTTCCTCGAACTCGATGAGTTGCTTTCCGAAGTCTCTGAAATCCTCGGCGGGGAGGATAGCTCGATTCCCGGAGTCACGCTCCACGAGATCCAGTACGGTGAGCGTACGACGGTTGTTCTCGTCCCGAATCATGATGGCCGGACTCGAGGGCAGGACACGTTGCGCGTCTTGACGGGGATCATCGCGGCGGCCTCACGCTCGATCGACTGTGACCCACAGGGAGAGATCAACGCGTTCCTCGACGAGTCCCTCCCCGACCTCGCGAACCGTTCCCGCCGAAGCCTCTTACGCGCCGCCGTGCCGTTCGTCGAGCACTTGGCTCTCGCCATACCCGCCTGACTACGGCCGTCTGTGCGACCCGAGAATTGCGCACAGACGTTGACCATCGTCACCAGCCGCGACCGTGGCCACGGAGCTTCGTATCCATCCCACGAGGGCGCGCACTCCCTCGAGTCGCCACCTCTCCCTAGAGTCTCCGGGGCCCACTTCCCGTCGACGATACGCCTCGAAGTCCGTCGCCCCCAGTTCTCCTCGAATCCCGTTTGCACCCGTTCCTCTTCCCTTGTCGCACCAACGGCGATAACGCGCGGCGCCGCCCGTTTGACGGGTTTCGAGAGAGGGAGGTATTCTTCAGGAGCACACCTCCTCGCTCGTTCGCACGACGACGCGAGGCCCTCTTCCAATCGAGTGCGACGTGAACTGACAGGGAGCCTGCGCTTGTCGCGCAGACTCCAAGAGATGGGACGCTCGGCGCGCGGGGATCAGCCCCGTCGGTCGTGCGTGAGGGATGAGGGAACATGGAAACGCTGACTTTTCAGCCCCCCTTGTTGGGGGAGAGTCGTGCCATTGATGCGCTGCGCGAATTCATTGTCTGTGTGAGCCTGCGTGCGGAACCGGTGCTGCTCACAGGCCCGGCTGGTTCGGGGAAGTCTCTCACTGCAGGGAAGATCCACGCCATCGGACCGAATGCCACGACCCCCTGTTGCTGTTTCGATGGCAACGGGCTCACCAGCGAAGAGTTTGAAGACTCGCTGGCCACGTCGATCGCCGACGGGGGGCCTGGGAGTATCTACATCCGCAATTCGGATCTGCTCTCGACCGAAACCGCGCAGAGCATCGCTCGGCGGATTTGCAGCGGAGTTTGGACTCCGAGATTACTCTTCAGCTCCCGCCAGGATCTCGACTCGCCCGGCTGGGGGATCGTACGCGAGGCGGGACTGCTCTCGCTGATCACCCGGGTTCAACGATCGATTCCCCCGCTCAGCGAGCGTCCCGAAGACGTTCCGATTCTCTGTCGCTACCAGGTGTGGCTCCACAGCCTTCCAGAGAGCTTCGAGGAGGAGTGGCAGGAGTTCGAGATCACCGAGCTGCCGGGGCTGATCGAGCAGCCGTGGCGACGCAACGTGACCGAGCTCATTGAATTTCTGACCGAGTACTGCGGAGGCGATTCCGTCATGCCGCGACGGTGGGCTGGCGATGTTGGTCGCTCGACCGCGCAGGAGGAGTTTCTGCGCCGCGAGCTCGAGGAAGCTTTCGAAGAAGTGCTCGCACTCCTCGCGGAGGAAGAGCTCGGCGGCGAGAGCTTTATCCTCCCTCACGAGTCGAGACCGTTCATCACCCTGGGAGACTGACTTCATGTCGGAACTGACCAATGAAATGCGCGTCCTCGTCGCCGAGGATGAATCCGGTGCGCGAGATCTCATCACTGCCGTCTTCGACGTCGGTGGGTGGAGTCCCCCCGTGACCGCTCGGAACGGGGTCGAGGCCCTCGAGCGTCTCGGGGAAAACCGCTACGACATCCTGCTCACCGATCTCAACATGCCGCGCCTCGGGGGCGAGGAGTTGGTGCGCCGTGCGCTCTCCACCGATCCCGACCTGACCGTGATCGTGCTCTCCGGCAACGGCACCATCCCGAAGGCCGTCGATCTGCTCCACCGTGGAGTTTTTGACTTTCTCCCGAAGCCGTTCTCGATCGATCAGCTCCTCTCGAGCCTCGACCGAGCGAAGGATCACGTCCTGCACCTTGCGGAGCATCGCGGGCTCAAGCAAGTGCTCGATGTGCTGCTCAAGGCACTCGAGAGCAAGGACCCGTACTGCACCGGCCATAGCCAGCGCGTGGCGCAGTTCGCGGTGGCGCTCGGGAAAAAGCTCGGCATGAACCGCAACGAACTCGAGTTCCTCGGGTACGCCGCATTGATGCATGACATCGGCAAGATCGGGGTTCGCGAAGAGATCCTGACCAAGGAGGGATCGCTCTCCGAGCTCGAGTTCGCCGAGATCAAGGTTCACCCGAGCATCTCGCGAGACATTCTTGCGCCGGTGACATTCCTGCGCCCCTGCCTCGATGCCGTCCTTCACCATCACGAGCGGTGGCAAGGGGGCGGGTATCCCGATGGCATCTCCGGGGAAGCGATCCCGCTCGAGGCTCGAATCATCGGGGTGGTCGATGCCTACGATGCGATGACGAGTCATCGTTCCTACCGCCGCGCGCTGCCTCCAGAGGAAGCGCTCCGACGCATTAAGGCCGGGGCGGGGACTCAGTTCGACCCCACGGTTGCCGAGGCGTTC
>CALEHF010000206.1 GCA_937876125.1 uncultured bacterium | reverse complement strand
GGGCTCGGAAGCAGCAGTCTGTGGCTGAGCACGCTCGATCAGGAAATCGTAGCCGGGGCGCCGAAGGACAAAGAGCGGGAGCCCCTGCATCTTCATCGAAACGATCCCCGCCGCGATAAGGAGTACTCCCGCGATCCAATACCCTGTGAACGTGGCATCGAGTTCGGGCCCTCCCACCGGAAATCTCCGCGAGTTGAAGTGCCCCACGATGGTCACGATTGGCGAAAACATCGTCATCGATTCGTACTCGCTCGGCGGGCGCGTCGCGAGTCGTCCGATCGACAAGAGGATCAAGAGGATCGAAACCCCGATGGTCAGGAACCAATTGATCCCGCCGCGGAGCCCCACCGTCGAAAGGAAGAACGCGAGGCCGAGAAACGCGAACACCCAAACCGCGAGGAGTTGAGTCACCCAAGGAAACACAGTGGTGAATGCGGCACCCTTCCAACTCGCAACCGTGCCGGCACCCGCACTGCTCGGCAAGCTGAGCGTGTCGATCGTATTCAGGAAGAGCGACTCGAGAGAGAACAAGCCGAACACAAGGAGCCCACACGCCAAGAACACCCCACGCACACCTCCCCCGAGGACCGGCCACGCAGCGTACCAGCGCTTCGGCCGAAGGGACGCCAGGCGCACGGCCCGCAGAGGCGTTTCGACCCGCGAGCCTGCGAGACCCACGAGGACCAGCATCATGAGACACGCCGCGAACACCAAACTCGGCGGCCCGATGTCAGCTAGCTGATTCGGGGTGATCGGGCCGGACGCTCCAATCATGGCAATCGTACTGTTTGCGAAGATGATCCCGCCCAGTACTGAGAGCGTGATGAAGATCCGCATCGGAGTTCCGCGGTTCGACTCGGGGGACGAGAGAAAGAACGATGCGCCGATGAGGGAAACCATGATGAACGAAGTAAAGGCGGTAAGAATGGACCAGAGCACGTAGCCTCGGGCGCTCGCGTTTGCCATCTGGTACGCATCCAGAAGTCCGCGGGCACCGTTCTGAGGAAGCACCTCCGAAAACATCATGCACGACCAGAATCCGAGGAACAGGGCGAGCGCATAGGTCCCGATGATCGAGAGCAGGTTGTTGCGGCTCATCGCGCTGATAAGAATCCCCCAGGCGCTCACAACGATCGCGAGCATGAACAAGAAGGAGTAGTCCACGAGGATGGCGACCGGGGACAGTCCGCCGAAGAAGATGCAGACCCCGAGGATCGGCAAGGTCGAGACGAGGAAGTAGAACGCGCTCCCGAGGATGCCGAGGAGCTTCCCCCAAACCAGTTCGGCGGGGGTCAGATCGGAAACGACCAGAAGGTCGAAGCTCTTCTCCACTCGCTCAGCGCTGATCGAAGTCGACGCGAGGCCGGGAAAGATCAGGCAGACCAGACCAATTTGCAGCGTAAAGAACTTGTTGACCAACCGCGCCCCGAGAATTTCAGGAGGGAGCGAAAAGGTGGAATTGCTCGCGTAGATGATCGCCATCCCCGCGGCGAGGACGAGGAGGTAGATGAACTGCGCCCAAAACCAGCGGTTTCGTCGCACGAGGGAGAAGACCTCCTTCCGGATGATCGGAGCTCCGAGATTTCCGATCATCGGAATCCGAGCCCACCACGGCGAGCGAGTCTCGAGCATTACGACACCTCTCCGCGGGTGAGTTTCATGAACATGCTCTCGAGATCCTCTTCTTGACGCTTCACCGAGGTAAACGCAATTTTGCGCTCGCACAGTGCGCCGAAGACTTGGAACACCTCCGACTCGTCCCCCTGCCATCGAAAGCGCAGGCAGCGGTCGTCAAGGGTGACCGAGTCAACCCCGGGGACGGCGAGGACCGTCTCGACCGCACCATCCCGAGCGCTGTGCAGCATCACCTCGTACGAGACGCTTTTCCCGCGCAGACCGGCTTGGATCTCTTTGACGTTGCCGTGCGCGACCAGCTCGCCCTTCTCGATGATCCCGACCGAATCGCAAATTTCCGAAAGCTCGGTGAGAATGTGACTCGAGAGAAAAACCGTCTTTCCCATCCGGCGCAGTTCTTTGAGGAGAGCGCGAAACTCGATGCGTGCGCGGGGGTCGAGCCCCGAGGCGGGCTCGTCGAGAATCAAGAGGTCAGGATCGTGGATCAGGGTCTGGGCGAGACAGAGTCGCTGGCGCATCCCCTTCGAGAGCACCTGCACTTCGGTCTCGATCATGTTGCCGAGATCGGTGAGATCGATCACGTCAGAGAGAAGTGCCTTCCGGCGCTTCCCGCTGATGCGATACGCGCCCGCAAAGAACTCGAGGTACTCGGCGACGGTGAGCCCCGGGTAAACGCCGACGTAGTCGGGCATGTAGCCGATCCTTCGTCGCACCTCTTCAGGGTGGGTCAGCGCGTGGAAGCCGTCGACCCAAACATCGCCCTGCGTCGGCATTTGAAGAGTGGCCAGGATGCGAATCGTCGTGGTCTTCCCCGCCCCGTTCGGGCCGATGAAGCCAAAAATCTCGCCTCGCGGCACATCGAACGAAATCCCCTTGAGGACTTCTTTCGTCCCGAACTGCATCCGCAGGCCGGAGACTTGAAGGATCGGGGAGGAACTGTTCTACGATTGCCTTCCTCGACCAGGATGACCAAGAAGGCGCGCGCATCGTCGATCTTCTCTCCGACAACTTCTGCGGGGAGCTCTTTGGGGTCAAACTCCGCGACGAGACTCGCGCGCAGATCAGAGCCCTCGGAGCGCCATTGACGCAACTGCCGCCGGACTCCGGTCCAAGCGGTCGACTCGAGATCCGCGATCGAGCGCCCCGCGCCGAGTCCGAAGGCATCCGGATCGGAATTGCCGACACTCGACAGCGTTCTGGTCACGCCCGGGGGAAGGCGCGGTTCCTCGAACGAGATGTTCCCGACTCGCACACTCAAGCGGTGGAGATCGAAGGGAAGGCTGTGTTGCACGACGATGGACCCGCCGGCACGATCGGTCCCGAACGTACCGAGCTCGACACCCTGTCCTGCGATGAAGTGAGTGAGGCTCCAGAAGCTCGTGCGGAAATCGCTCAGCTCCGGATCCCCCGGTCCGAGATTCCACCTGAGCGGAGTCCGTCGGACCGCTTCGGGAATCGGAATGGGCAACGTCTCCCCGACGACAGGTTCGATATCTCGCGCTGAAGAGACGGAAGAGTAGACGCTCCGCACGTGAAGGAGCACCCCGCCCGGCTCACCCGCTTTCTGGTAAAGGATGAACGTGTGATCCGTGCGCCCCGCCACTCCGAACTTCGCCCAGCCGATCAGCCCCGTTCCCAGAAGGAACAGAACGACGACGGTGGGTTGGAGCCATAACAGCCACGGGAGGCGGCCCTTCCTTTTCAAGAAGACAAAGAGCCCGGGACCTGCGACCAGAAGGTAGATGACCACGAAAATGAAAAGAGCCTCGGCATCGACAGAGCGGCGGTAGCGTCGATCGATCTCATCAATCAGAGGGTCGGATACGCCGCTTCCCGACCCGCGCGCGTTTTGGATCGGTGTCAGTGTCCGATGAAGGGCGCTCGATGCCCAATTCTCCGAAACCCCTTCACTGAACTTCCAGGAACCGACGGCGGAGGTGTAGCGGAGCCATTCCCCGGTGCCTTCGCGATAGCGGTACGAGCGCGGAAGCTGTTCATCATCCCCGGCACGAAAGGTCGAGCGCACTTCTCCAGGATCATCGGGAGTGAGAAACACCGGCTGGGACTTCCCCGCCGCGTCGATCACGGTGCGCGGCGCCGTGGCGCGTAGCTCTTTGGGCCATGCCCAGCCGTTCCCCTTGCCGCCCATTCCTGGAATGATCCAAACCTTGAGTCCGAGGCGGACTGCAGCCGCGAGTGCGAGTCGTTGAGGTTCGGCGACGCGTTCGGGGTCGACTCCGAGAATGACCACGCGATCGATTCCCTGGTACGCCTCTTGGCGAAAGGGAAGCGCCTCGATTTCTGCGCTGCGAAAGATGGTCGAGTTTCCCGAACTCCGCTCGAGCTGAGGATCAATCTCG
>CALEHF010000205.1 GCA_937876125.1 uncultured bacterium | reverse complement strand
CGACACCGGGCTCGCGCTCGGCTCGATCGTCACTCACACCTACGCGGCGGGAAGCTACGACCCGAGCGGTACGGTCACCAACATCGTCGGATCCGACACTCTCCTCGGGCCGACGATCCTCGCGGTCGCCATGGGGGACTGCAACAAGGACGGCGTGGTCGACATGGCCGACGCCATCTCCTTGGCGAACTACCTCTACGGTGGCGGTGCGGCTCCGGCCTGCGCGACCGCCTGCGACACCAACGGCGACGGTATCACCGATATCGCCGACGTGGTCTACACGCTGTACTACCTCTTCGCTGGCGGCAACGATCCGGTGCAACCCGCGCCGGGCAGTGGCTGCTAGAGTCACGACTCGAAGCGAAGGACAGGTACGAGGGCCCGGGGGAGAGACTCCCCCGGGCCTTTTTCACGTCTTCGGGAGCTGATCAGGAGTTCCGTTCCCCTGGTGCCCCGGAAAACTGGGCCGTCATTCGGGGTCGGCGAAGCGGTATAGTGGAAAGTCTCTTCGGGCGATCGAAGGGAGGAATGGGATGGATCGCTTCTCTTTCGAGCGCGGACCTTTCCAACGGATCACGCGGGGCTGTTTTCAACGGATCACGCGCTCGCGTTTTCAGAGGATCACGCGCTCAGGGCTCACTGTTTTGCTCATCGTGGCTGGACTCTTACTCTCGGCAGGATGCAGGGCATCGGGCCCATCCTCTACGGGACTAGAACCGGTACGCCCGCCGGCCGGCCTCACTCTCGAGCCCGTGCTCGCCAAAAAGGTCGAGGCCCAGATCGCGAGCGTCGTGAAGCGCCCCACCGACCCCGAGGCACACGGAACACTCGCCATGATCTACGAGGCGAACGCAGTCTGGGACCTCGCGACTGGTGCCTACGAGAATGCCGCGACCTTGGCTCCCGAGCGTCCCGAGTGGCTCTACCACGCGGCCACCTGCGATATGCGTACGGGAGACTCCTCCGGCGCCGAAGCCCGACTCAAAGATCTCGCGATCCGCTTCCCTCAATTCGCACCCGCCCGACACCGTCTCGGCTTGGCGCTGCTCGACGCGGGAGACTTGGCCGGGGCAGAACGAGAACTCCTCGCCGTTCACCGACTCGGGCCCAGCATCGCTGAAGCGAACGCGGCGCTCGCTCAACTTCGAAACGTCGAAGGGCGGTTCGCCGAAGCGCTTCCCTACGCCCAGAAGGCAGTCGCACTCGACCCCCGCTCCCAACGAGCGCGCTTCATGCGAGGGCAGAGCCTGCGCGGGCTCGGTCGCGATTCCGAAGCGCGCGGCGATCTCACCGCCGGCGCGGTCTCTGGGACTCTGCTCGACGCGATCGACCGCCGTCTCGGAAACTTCTCGGTCGGGGTCAGTGTCCACGTCGATCGGGGGGCCAACCTGATCGACGCGGGACGATTCGACGAGGCGATTCGCGTGCTGCGCGCCGGGCTCGAAGACCGCCCCGATCATCCATCGCTCCTCACCAACCTCGCCGTCGCCTACCAGAAGTCGGGGAAGCAAAGAGAGGCACTCGAGATTCTCGAGAAGCTGTACCGGGACGACCCGAACGATCTCCCGATCCTCCTCAATCTTTCCGAGACTCTGTGGGCGTCCCGCGAGTATCCGCGCGGTCTCGAGGTCGCCTCCGTCGCGGTCGACCAACACCCCGAGAGCGGCCTTGCCCACTTCGCAAAGGGGCGCATTCTGTTCGCACTGAATCGAGTGGATGAAGGGGTCGCCGCGTGTGTGACCGCCGGAAGCCTCGAGCCGCAGAACAGCGAGATTCAGTCGGCGATCGGCGAGGGATACTTCGTCCAGAGAGACCTGGAACGCTCCGCTGAGCACTTTCAACGCTCGGTGGAGCTGGATCCGAGCAGCTTTGCGCACCGAACCAATCTCTGCACGGTCCTTCAGGGACTCGAGCGTTGGGATCAGGCCGATGTGATCCTCGCCGAACTCATCCGCGTCGCGCCGACCCACCCCAAGGTCCAGGTGCTCGAAGAGCGCGCAGCGAGCCGAAAGATCGCACCACCCTCGACCCCTCTGACCCCTCCAACAGCGAGCCCGCCGTGATTCGACCGCTCAGGTTCACATGCCTCACCCTGTTGGCGATCGGTCTGTGGGGCTGTGACTCGGGGGAGAATACGAGCTCAGCCACCCCCCCCGCAAAATCCCTCGGCACTGCTCCTCCCGGTCAGAGCGCGTCGCCGTGGTTCGTCGATCGCGCAGCCCTCGCCGGACTCGACTTCCAGCACATTTTCGGCAACGAGCGGCGGTTTCACCTCCCGGAGACGATCTCGGGCGGCATCGCGCTCCTCGACATCGAGGGGGACGGCGACCTCGACATCTACTGCGTACAGGGTGGGGATCTGGTCGACAACGTCACGGGCGCCGGAAACCGGCTCTTTCGAAACGACGGCGAGTTCCGATTTGTCGACGTCACCCAAGCCAGCGGGGTCGGCGACAAAGGGTACGGGATCGGCGTGGCGGTCGGCGACATCGATCGCGACGGAGACCCCGACCTCTACGTCACCAACATCGGAGCGAACGTACTCTACCGGAACGAAGGGGATGGAACTTTCACCGACGTGACTCGAGAAGCAGGAGTCGGGGACGAGGCGTTCGGCAGCTCCGCTGCATTTGCGGATCTCGATGGCGACCGCTTCCCCGAGCTGATCGTCGCGAACTACGTGAACTGGCGCGTGGGCACCGAAATCGATTGCACGAACGGGGCCGGAGAACGGGACTACTGCTCCCCCCGAAACTACCGCGCGCCCGCTGCGGACACGGTCTTTCGCAATCGGGGCGATGGCACGTTCGAGAACATCTCCGAGCCCTCCGGCTGCCGCTCGGTGTTCGGCAACGGACTCGGCGTCGCCGTGGCAGACTTCGACCGCGATGGGCTCCCCGACCTCTACATCGCGAATGACGGAAACGCCAATCAGCTGTGGCACCAGGACTCGCCGCTTCGATTCTCGGACATCGCAGTCTCCACCGGTTCCGCGGTGGATATGAACGGCGCGGCGGAGGCCGGGATGGGGGTCACGGCATGCGACCTCGACGACGACGGCGACCTCGATCTGCTCCTCACTCATCTTCGCGGTGAAACGCACACGTTCTATCGAAACGATGGCAACTCGTTCACCGACGCAACTGTGCTCTCCGGACTCTCCGCCCCCTCGCGCGACTTCACCGGCTTCGGAATCGCGCTCGGAGACTTCGACCACGACGGGCGCCTTGATCTCTACGTCGGGAATGGCCGGGTCATGCGTGCGAGTCACAGCTACGGAGAGGACCCGTACGCCGAGCCGAACCAGCTCTTCCGCGGAGTCGGTCCCGCCCAGTTTGAAGAGGTGCACCCGCGCGGAGGGACCGCGACACTCCTCGCGCACACGAGTCGCGCGGTCGCGTGCGGAGACCTCGACAACGATGGCGATCTCGACCTCGTCGTGATGAACAGTGGCGAGCCCCCCTACCTGCTCGAGAACATCGCACCCAAAGCGGGCGGCGCGATCACTGTGACTCTCGAAGATGCGGCCGGTCTCGACGCCGAGGGCGCGATCGTGATCGCCACTCTCGAACACGGCACGCTCGGACCCGAGAGCGCCTCGCCCCGACCGATCACGCGCCTCGCCGGGCGGGGGGGCAGCTACGCCGCGAGCCATGATCCGCGGATCCACCTCGGACTCGGGTCTGCCAGAGAAGTCGCCAGCCTCGAGGTGCGGTGGCCGGGGGGCCGAGTCGAGCAGTTCGGTCCCCTCGCGGTGGGGTCTCGCGTCACGCTCCGCGAAGGCTCTGGGATCCCCGGCGATTGAAGCCGATCGGCACTGATCCGGATAAGCCAAGTCTGAAACGACACTTATGGGCGCAATTGTCTCAGCAGTTGCACCTTGATGTTCGGGTTTTGTTCGGTATGCTCCGAGGAGGAGGGAAAGCCCCGAAGGAGACGCCGCATGGACCTAAAAAGCATGAAGCCTGAAACTCGACAGCTGGAGAGTACCCGCCCCATCGAGGCCATCCCGATGCGGGTACACTCGATCCTGAACGCGGTCTCGACTGTCGCGAGCCATGATCGACGCCAGGGCCCTTACTCCGCCCGCACTGAGCCCGCGCATCGCCGGTTCGGCTTTACCCACACCATCAATCCGTACCGCGGTTGCGCGTTCGCGTGTCGCTACTGCTATGCGCGCTACACCCATGAGTGGCTGGGGCTCGATGGTGATACCGACTTCGATCGGCGCATTCGCCTCAAGCAGGATCTCGCTCGCACCCTCGAGCGCGACCTGTTGCGGTTGAAGCGAAGCAAGAATGAGCGGGGGGCCACGGTCGGTTCCATCGCCATCGGCACCGCCACCGATCCCTACCAGCCGCTCGAAAGCGAGGTTGGCCTGACTCGCTCGTGCCTCGAAGTGTTCGCCAAGGAAGAAGGGTGGAGTCTCGAAATCACGACGAAGTCGAACACGATCGTTCGTGATCTCGACTTGCTGCGACTGGTGGCGGAGAAGAACGAACTCAAGATCCACATCACAGTGACGACCCTCGATCGCGGGCTCGCGCGAATTCTCGAACCGGGCGCTCCATCGCCGCGCGCGAGAATCGAGGCGATCGCAGCCTTGACCCAAGCAGGGCTCACTGTCGAGCCCTTCGTCTCCCCCTTGATCCCCGGGGTGAACGATTCCGCCGCCGATCTGGAAGCACTCTTCCGAGAACTCTCGCAGGTGGGAGCGGGACGGGTCGTGTGCGAGGCGATCTTCCTCAGGTCCCCGACCAAGGAGGTCTTCATTCGCACTCTCGAAGAGCAATTCCCCGATCTTGCCGACAGTTATCGTCGACGATTCGATGAGAGCGCATTCCTCTCCCCGGTCGAGGTGGAGCGCCTCCGTGGGCGGGTCGATCGGCTGCGGCGCAAGTTTGGACTGATCGGAGCGAACGGCTCCCAAGACCCTCTCCGAAACTCCCGTCCTCCCCGCCGCCGTGCCCCCAGAGCGTTGCCGCGCAGAACTCTCCCCGAGACCCCAGCCGGAGGACCGGAACAGCTCGCGCTGACGTTTTGAGACCCCCGACTCTGCCCCCCCGACTCTGCCCCCCGACTCTGCCCCCCGA
>CALEHF010000204.1 GCA_937876125.1 uncultured bacterium | reverse complement strand
TGCGCTCCATCGTAGAGGCGGGGCGCAGCCGTGGCGTGGATCGGAAGGTCTGCGACAGCGCCGAGCAGGCGATCTCGACCCTCGAAGAAGTGATCAGCAGCTTGGGGGGAAAGAAGGCGAACCTCGACACTCTGATCGGGAGTCAGCTCGTCGAAGCGCGCGAGAAAATTGAAGCGACGAGCAAGCAGAGCATCTTCAGAGGTATGAGTAATCTGCTCGGTTTGCAGAGCGACGTCGTACTCACGGCCTACTTCGTCACCCCCTCTTCCGATGACGGCGGGCTGTGCGATGAGCTGGCGATCTACGGCAGCATGAACCTGCGCCGGCTCCGCCCCGAATTGACGACGATGGTCGGTGGCCGCGTCTTGTTCGGAGACACTTCTGGTGAATTGGCGCGCGCGCGCGAGATTCTTCACGGCGGGCAGTTGGACCACAGCGGATTTTCGGTGGCGCTCAAGGAGTTTTCGACCGATCCGTTTCCAGATGTCGATGTGAGTCTCGAGACCAACCGACTTCTCTACACCCTGCCCGGCGACCCTTCTGGTGAGAGCGACGAGGTGTCGATGTTCTTCGCCTCGATCGATCGGCACGCTTCGCGGCGGGCGCGGAAGGGTTCAGATCCCGAAGTCGCGAGATTCATCTTCATCCCCCGCAATCCGTCGAAGGAAATGCTCCTCGATGTTTTCGTGCACCGGGATGTCTGGCCGACCACCGAGCCGCACCTCGATATCGGTCGGGGGGACAATGTGCTGCGCCCCTTCACCGAAGCGAGTCGGCTCGATCAATTCGACTTTTGTGAGTCGCTTCAAATCCTCGGGAGTCGCTCCCAGGTGATTCCGTTCAAGCCCATGCCTCTGTACACCAGCATGCTCGAATCGGTCGCGGAAAGTGCGGGCTACGATTTGTCCGACTACCGGCTCTATCGCTTGCACGTCCGCTACCCCGTCGCGAGCCTTGCCTACGGAATCTACTTCCCGATCTAGAGTGGTAAGCGCGGAACTCGGGGGGCTCGATGGACGACCCGTTGGTTGGGCAAAGGATCGTCGTTCGTGACTGGATCCTCGAAGACCTCCCTTCCTACCGCAAAGCGCAGACTCCCGGACAGAAGTGGCAAGAGCTCGATGCTCCCTACTTCCCGCGCCCTTCCCTCGAGGCAACCGATCGAACTGTCGAGCGGATCGCGGATCGCATCCGTCGCGGGGACTGGCCGGTTCCTCGTGAAGTTGCCGTCATCGCGGACGCGACGACGAACGATCTCATCGGCCGCATCAGCCGCTACTGGCAGAGTGAAGAAACCCACTGGCTCTCCGTCGGATTGGTCATCTTCGACCCGGAGCACTGGGGACGCGGTCTCGGGTTCGAGGCACTGGGGCTTTGGAGTGACGACTTGTTCGCGTCGATGCCCCAGCTCGCTCGTCTCGATCTCCGCACCTGGTCAGGGAACGTCGGCATGATCCGACTGGCGGAGAAGCTCGGGTATTCGCTCGAGGCGAAGTTCCGAAACGCTCGGGTCGTGGACGGGAAACTCTACGACGGCCTCGGGTTCGGGGTGCTTCGGGAGGAGTGGGCAGCGCGGTACCCCGAGGGGTTTGCGAAGAGCCTGTAGTCGGCGTCGACCCCAATCCCCACGGATGCTTCTCCCGTGAGTCCCATCACACGACACTCTCGTGACAGACTCAGGCTCTCTTAACAGCCTGTTGACCCTCGAGATTTCTGAGAAGGGAAGGAAACGATGCATCGATTCCTCTGCAAGCCGAAGGGGTGGGCCCGCGTTCGACGTTCGCTCGCGATCCAGCTTCTCGCCATCCTCGCACTCACACCCTGGACGCTCTCGGCCCAGGAGCTCAGCCCGGTTCGCGCGAC
>CALEHF010000203.1 GCA_937876125.1 uncultured bacterium | reverse complement strand
ATCTGCCCAAGACACATCTGCCCAAGACACATCTGCCCAAGACACATCTGCCCAACCGCTCGATCTCATGCGAGGCCGAACGCTGAAGTTTCGTATCGTGAGTGACACGAGGCCTCTCCGATGATCGCCGTCTCCCCTGGACCCAGTTGGATCGGTGGCTCTCTTCTCATCGGAGCCCTTCTCCTTTTCGGGCTCGCGTCGGTTCGACGTCGTCGCCTTGCCCACGCCCGGGGATGGCGCGTCCGACGCGCGGGGCGCGATGAACTCACCTACGAAGAGTTGCGGACGGGGAAACAGAAAAAGGCGAAGTGGGAGAAACTGTACATCTCGGGGGAACTGCTCACGACTCGCCGCCCCAGCTTCGTGATCTCCTTCGACACCCCCGAAAAGTGGCGGTCGTATCCGGAGTGGGCGCGCGACCGGCGCGAACAGATCATCGCCCGCATTCAAGAGGCGTGTCCCGCACCCCTCTTTGAGCACGACTTCGGGAAGTAGCGGAGCGAGCTGCCCGACTGCCCCTCAGTCCGGCTTCGCGTTCGTCTTCATCGGCTCGAGCATCGTCTCGAGGGTGCGGTCCATCGTCCCGTTTCCTGTCACCAAGTTGAGGTCGTTGACGACCCCGCTGAACAGTCCCGCGATCGTGCCGTGCACGGTCCAGTAAGCGTAGTTCAGGGGAAAGAGCACGACGAATGCGGCGACTGCAACCGGCGTGGGTAAGTCGTCCCCCTCATGCTTCGGGGTGGAGTCGAGGCGATCCATCACCTGCGTCGGGGCGTACGCGACGGAGTTCACGAGCGGTTTGACGACGGTGCAGCCGGAGCTCGCGGGAACCGACAAGACGGCGACGAGGGCGAGAGTGGACATGAGCGAACGCCGGGGCATGGCGCGCTTCCTTTCATGAGGGCCACGCGCGCTCGGTGGTGCCACCCCACGCTCGCAGCTCAGCGACCAGAAACACACTTCACAGCGGTTCGAACACCGCGGTGAAGTGGCGGAGGAAGGGAGGTTGCTCGGTGATCCGCACCCCTCGGAGCGCATCCCTTCTCTCCCACACGTCGAAGATCTTCTCGATCGCGTAGTCGACGTGGCTCTGAGTGTACACGCGTCGCGGCATCGCGAGGCGAACCAACTCATGCGCCGCGGGCTGATCGGGTTCACCCTCCGCGCCCGCGCGCCCGAACATCACGGTTCCGATCTCGCAGCCGCGGATGCCTCCCTTGAGATAGAGTTCGATGGCGAGGGACTGACCCGGATACTCGTGCGCCGGGATCTGCGGAAGAAACCGCCCCGCATCGAGATACACCGCGTGCCCCCCCGCGGGACGCATGACGGGAATCCCCGCTTCGTGGAGGCGGTCGTTCAGGTAGCGCACCGAGGCGAGTCGATAGGCGAGATAGTCCTCGGCGAGAACCTCGGTGAGTCCGATCGCGATCGCCTCGAGGTCGCGACCCGCGAGGCCACCGTATGTCGGAAACCCCTCGGTCAGGATGAGCAAATTGCGCTCTTCACGCGCGAGCTCGTCATCATTGGTGCAAAGAAAGCCGCCGATGTTCGCGAACGCATCCTTCTTCGCCGAGAAGGTACAGCCGTCGGCGAGGGAGAACATCTCGCGGGCGATTTCCCGCGGAGTCCGCTCCGACTGCCCCGCCTCGCGCTCGCGAATCAGCCACGCATTCTCGGCAAAGCGACAGGCATCGAGATAGAGGGGGACGCCGAATCGATCGCAGAGAGCCCGAGCCCCCCGTAGATTCTCGAGCGAGACCGGCTGCCCCCCTCCGGAATTGTTCGTCACGGTGATGATGACCAAAGGCACGCGCCCCGGCGGCGAGTCCGCGAGCACGTTCTCGAGCGCCACGAGATCGATGTTCCCCTTGAAGGGTGCCTCGAGTGCGGGGTCCGCGCTCTCGGCGCAGGGGATGTCGAGCGCTTGTGCACCGGTCATCTCGATGTTCGCGCGGGTGGTATCGAAGTGGGTGTTGTTGGGGATCACTTTCCCCTCCCCACCGACGAGCGAGAAGAGCAGGTGCTCCGCCGCGCGTCCCTGGTGCGTCGGGACGATGTGCGCGAAACCGGTGAGATCGCGGACAGTCTTTTCGAACCGATGCCACGACCGACTCCCTGCGTACGACTCGTCCCCGCGCATGATCCCGGCCCACTGCTCCTGACTCATCGCCGACGTCCCCGAGTCGGTCAGCCAATCGAGCAGCACGTCATCCGCGTCGAGGCGAAAGAGATTCCGGCCCGCCTTCTCGAGTGCCTGCTCACGTTCGGCGCGAGTGGTGACGCGGATCGGTTCGACGACCTTGATGCGAAACGGCTCGAAGATGGTGGCCATAGATCTCTCCTCTGGGGATCGGGGTAGGGCCCAGAATAGCGGACCTTTCTATCCTTATCGAGCCGATTGCGGGAGAGGGGGGCGGGAAGATCGAAGAATAGGACGGACCGAAGCGCTTCAGTGGGAGCGCAGCACCCGCCTACTCCTCGCCGGCCACCTGGATCAGCCACTCCGCGCGGTCGACCAACAGTTCATCGGGATCTTGGATGACCCAACGCGTCGGATCACGCACCTCGACCTTCAGGCGATACCAGCCGGGATCGAGATCCTTCGCGCGCAGCTCCGCCCCGTGGATCGCCCGGCCGTCGACGTCCGTGCGTTTCGCCGCGCGGCGGAACACCTCCCCCTCCGTCTCCGCGACCGACGTGCCGGTCTTCTTCTCGCCCTTCTCCTTCGGCTTATTGATGCCGAGCGAGACGAGGCGCCAGACCACTTCGAGTTCGTGGGTCCGCGGTTGCATCGGGAGCACCTGGAAGACCATCTCCCCCTTCGGCTCGATCAGAATCTCTCCGGCGGGGGGCGTGAGCTCATCGATCGGGCGCACCCGGCGATAGATCTGCTTCACCATCGTCTCCATGCACACGACGCAGAACCCGGAGCCGTCGCGCATCATGCACCCCATCTGCGGGCGCCACACTTCGAACGGTGTGTAGTTGCCTCCCTCGAAGACCGAAACCTTCGAATTGTTCCACCACGCGTCTTCGCCGGCCTCGATCCAGTAGCGCCAGTAGGTCTCACGGAGAACCGCCTCTCGATCGGAGCCGGCCATCAAGTTGGGCGGCATCTCCGAGAGCGGCACGTTGCCGAGGCGCCCCTTCGGTATCGGCCGATCGGGATCGGTGCCGGGGGTGTAGTCGTACTCGTCGCGGAGCCCCCCGAAGGCGTGCCCCACTTCGTGCTGAACGACCGCAAGGCCCGCCTTCGAGATCGTTGCCACTCCACCACCACCGGTGGCGACATCAGCGTAGTCGTTCACGATGACGATCCCCTGGTGATCTCTGGCCATCGATTCGGGGAAGCGACGAAGATAGGAGAACACCTTTTCCGGGTTGCAGGTCAATCGAGCCCACTCGATCTGGGCGTCGCATGCGGTGTCCTTCTCGACCCCGGGGAGGCGGTCGACCCCGGAGTCCTTCGACTGCAGGTGAATGGCGGTCGTATTGAAGTAGGACTGGTACTCACGGTAGGGGTCGACCGAGAAGAGCAGCTTCTCGCAGGTGCGCGCGGCATTGAGAAACGCGGTCTGGTAGTCGTCGTCGGCGATATAGCCATCACCCAGGATGAAGAAGTCGATGCGGCGTTCGGGGTCGCCACTCTCCCGGAGCGCCACGGAACCGAGGAGCGGATCTTCGAGGAGACGGCGGGCCTCCGCACCGATCTCGGCATCGGTCTTCGCCACGATTTCGCGGAGAACTCTGTCCGCGAGCGAGAACGATCCTTGCCCGCGCAAGAGGTGCACCCACTCGATGACGTCTGAGACCTTCTCCGCCTTCTTGAGGCGCTTCAGACGCGCGATCGCATCCTTCTCTTGTTGTCTCAGATCTTTCTTCCGGGCAATCGCCGCCACTCGTTCGGCCCCGGTCATCAGCTGGCCCTCGTGCTCGACATAGCCAGCTTCGGGCAGAGCCTCGCCACGATGACGCGCGAGTACCGCAGCGGCGAGCTCGGCTCCCCCCTTGCTCTGTCGGTGCAGCTTCAAGAGCGCACCCCCGAAGCGCTCGGGGTCTCCCCCCCGTCGGGCGAGGAATGCGAGACCCAGGGTCGCATCGCGGCCGAGCTTCACCGACGAAAAGAGTGAAAAGCGCTGAACCGGCGTCACCCGAGCCCACGGCTTCACATCACGAAAGGTGCCGCCGTTCATCGAACGCTCGAGCTCGACCTCGTGCGCATCGACTCGAACCAAGCGCCCGGTGTCGTTCTTCGAGAACTCCACTTGGATGGTCCCGCCGGCAGCCGCCTCGACGAATTCGAGCCACATCGTTTGCAGATAGTGCGCTTCGACCAGCTCCTCGAGGATCCGCACACGATCTTCACTCGGCAAGTTGAGCCCGAGCGCGCGGTGCAGGATCGGGACCAGATCCTCATAGCGACACTCTTGGAAGGCGCGGGTCGCCTGGGCATCGAGCTCGATCAACTCGGCCGGGGCCCGCTTCCCCCGCGCGACCGCGGTCACTTCGCCGAGACCCGCCGCGAGGTAGCGCGGCAGCGCGGCCTCGTACGCCTCGACTCCTCCGAATCGATCGCGGACCGCGATCAAGGCGCGCAGCGCTTCTGCGCCGAGTCCTGCTTCCAAGAGAGTCGAGAGTTCGTCTTCGATGCCTCGCAGCCGCGACGATGCGGTCGCTTCGATCTCTTTTGCGCGCATGCGCCAGTGCTGACGCTCATCACCCTCGCTTTCGAGCCGCACGAGGAAGCGAGCGATGGTAATCGCATCGCCGTAGCGCTCCCCCACGATCAAGGTCGAGAGCGCCCCTTCTGCCTTCTTGCGTCGGGTCGAACTCTCCGTCTCGGTCAATCCCTCGATGACACGCACCAATTGCGCGCTCCGCTCGGCGGCATCGGTGCCCGTGTAGGCTTGAGCGAGCTGCTGAAAATCCTCGAGCGCCGACGCGCGGGTGGCGCCCTCGGCGATCCGCCCCTCGACGATCGCGAGGGTCTCGAGCGCATCGACTTCGTGCAGGCTCGGACCCGTGGCGGGGATCGGGAACGCTCCGGGCATGCTGCCCGCTGGCGCACCGGTGTCGGGGTTGGTCTGGCCGGTGGCTGGCGGGTTCTGGGCCGTCGATGGTTCGGGAGATTTGGCGAGGTACTCGCGTGCGAGCAATCCGAGCATCATCACGAGCAGCACTGCGAGCAGCAACTCGACTGCGGCGAAGGGACTCTTCTGTTTCACGTAGGTTGGACGCCCGGCCTGGGCCTGAGCCTCGTCGGGATCGGTCGAGCGATGCGCCGCAACCTCGGGTGTCGTCGCTCGAGCCTGAGCTCTCTGTACGGGAGCGGAACGTGCTTTCGCTTTTGTCGGCTGCCCATCTGCGGGGGGGCGGGCGGCGGCGGCTTCGGGGCGGATCAGTCGAGTTTCGGGGACAGTGCCGAAGACGATCTGCGCTTCGCCGATCATGATCACGTCGCCGGGACGCAACGGGTGGGTCGTGACCGGTGCGCCGTTGACGAGGGTTCCGTTCGAGGATCCCGGATCGACAAGGGTAAACCGTCCACCCTCCCCAAAAATTTCGGCGTGGAGCCGCGAAGCACGACCGGTCGCGAGCGTGATGTCGCAGTCCTCGGATCTACCGATCGAGAGAAGGTGCTCACCGGAGTACTCGATCGTGTGTTGCTCCGCACCTTCGTGTACGTGCACCTCGATGGGCAGATCAAAGAGCGCAGGATCGCGGGCGGGGTCGGAGCCTCGGGACACGCATCGGTCCTTCCGAAACGGGGATCCGGTCCCGCACGATCGGGGACCGGGGTCGGCGCGAGCGGAGCTCGGCAGCCAGCCTTGAGTTGTGAGCGAGGGTCTGGGAACCGGAAATCATGCCCGAAAAACCCGCGCGCCGCGAGGTCGAGATCGCTGATACGTCTGGGGGCGCACCGTCGTGGGGCCCAAGAAACACGAGTTCACCCGAAAGTCGCGTTCAGCGCTCGGCCAAGGCGGCATGCAGAGTGTCGCGCAGCACCGCCACGTGACCCTCATCGGTGAGATCGACCACCGGGTCCGAGTCGTACTGCTCATAGAAAATCGAAGACGGAGTGTCTGCTGGGACCTCGAACGCTTTCCTAAGCTTCTTGTCGTCGGGGACGAAACCGCGCTCGAGAAGCCTTTCGATCGTCGCCCCGATCGTCCCCTGCAACCCGCAGACGAATAAGACAGCGTTCTCAGGGCGCATCCCCCCCTCGTCGAGACCCGAGCGCGCTTCGAGCTCCGCCAACCGCTCGGGTCGGAAGTGATCCTCTGCGCGCCCCGCGGGTCCCTCCCACCCGGGACACTCACCCGGGCGACTCACCGTGGGGACGTAGTGGAGTCCCGACTCACTCGACCAAGTTTCGAGCTGCTCGCGATACCCGAGGTCATCGGCGTAACTCGCGCCGTGCAAGATCACGTACTCGCCGAGGTCACGCCCCGGTTCGCGGTTGATGGCACTGCGCACCACCGAGACGAACGGGGCGAGTCCGGTTCCCGCCGAGACGAACACCTTCTTGCGCGGGTCATCCCAGCCGACGGTATCCGCGACGGTGAAGTGCCCCTTTGGCTTCGGGCGAATGAACATCCGCTCCCCTTCCGCGCACTTCCAAAGCAGATGAGTGAACGGGTTCTTCGAGGCGGGGGCGGAGACGAAACGGATGTAGAACTCGATGCTGTCGGTGACTTCGGGCGCTGAAGCGATCGACATCGGGCGCTGCACTGCGCCGAGCTCGGGGACCGCTTCGTTGTTCAGACCGAGGACCATGTACTGCCCCGGCTCGAACCACGACTCCCCCGCGGGGAGCGGTACGTCGGGAACAACCGTGAAAATGCCGAGACTTGAGGTGAGATCCTCCCGTTTCGAGAGGACCGCGTTGTACTCGAGCACCTTCGCCATGACCGTTCCCTTCTCGCCCCAACCCAAAATCACGAGAGCGCGCTCTACCAGTGCTCCGGCGCTGCCCCGTGGTCGCCGGACCATTCTCGGATCGCGAGTGAGAAGGTCAAGAGAAGCGTTCGGTGGACGACGCCGCCTCAGCCCCTCATGATAGGAAACGAGCTAGACACGCCCGCATCCGTCACAAGAAAGTTCGAGGGAGTTTTTCGATGTCGCATCGATTCGAGGGCAAGGTTGCCCTGATCACGGGGTCGTCTCAACGGATCGGGGCCGCGCTCGCCCGCGCGCTCGCGTCCCGGGGCATGACGGTCGCCATCCACTACCGTCGTTCGAAAGGGCCCGCGGAGGAGCTCGCCGCCGAGCTCGAGACCCTCGGCGGCCGGGGCGTCACCTTTGCCGCGGACCTCGAGGACCCCTCCGCCGCAGAGCGACTGTACACCGCAGTCGTCGAGCGCCTGGGGGCGCCGCGCGTCTTGGTCCACAACGCATCTCGCTACGAGCCGCTCCGCCTCGCCGACACCGACCCCGCCGCGCTCCGCCGCGAACTCGCCGTACACCTCGAATCGCCTCTCGCGCTCTCGAGAGCCTTTGCGGCGGCGCTTCCCGCGGGGGCCGAGGGGAGGATTGTCTGCATGCTCGACTGGCGCGCGACGCTTCCTGACCCTCTGGTGTTTCCGTACACCCTTTCGAAGGGCGGGTTGTGGTCTCTGATGCGAAACCTCGCAGTCGAGCTCGGTCCCCACGTCACCGTGAACGGTATCGCGCCCGGCGCGATCCTCCCCGCATCGAGCAAGACCGTTCCCGCCGAGACGGAAGCGGATCTCGACAAGCGCGCCCTAGGACTCCCGATCGATCGCGCGGGGCGGGTCGAAGATGTCATCGAAGCGTGCTGCTTCTTCATCGACGGCGCACCCTATACCACCGGAGCCGTGCTCCCCGTCGATGGGGGGAGGCACCTCCTTTGAGCGCAGCCAGACCGAGAGATGTGATCGAGGTGACGGGGCTCAAGCTCCGTGCGGTGATCGGCATCTTCGACTTCGAGCGCGACCGCCGCCAGGATGTGACCATCGGTTTCAAGATCACGACCGACACTCGGAAGGCAGCGAGTACCGACGACATCGCCTGCGCCCTCGACTACAAGACCGTGACCAAGCGAGTGATTGATCTGGTCGAAGGGTCGAGCGACTTCTTGATCGAGAAACTGATCGAACGGATTGCCCGAACGATCTTGGCGGAGCCTCTCGCCGAGCAGGTGGAGGTGACCCTCGAGAAGCCGGGGGCGCTCCGGCATGCGAGCTCGGTCGGGATCACGATCGTGCGCACGGCATCGGACTTCCCGGCGTCGGACTTCCCTGCGGATGATTCCACAGCGTGACCTCCTCATCGTCTCCACCGACGCCAGTGACGGTCCTGCTCGTCCTCGGCTCGAACATCGATCCAGAGGTAAACCTGCCCCGTGCGGTCGAGCAGCTGCTCGTCTTCTGCGGGTCACTCCGGCGAAGCGCGGTCTTCGTTTCGCCCGCGGTCGGTGCACCGGGGACCCCTGACTTCCACAATCAAGCGATCGTGATCGAAACCATTCTCGACCCGCCGACTCTCCGCGCGAAGCTCCGCGCCATCGAGACGGAGCTCGGCCGGAGGCGCTCGGATGATCGCAATGCACCGCGCACCATCGACATCGATCGCGTGGCGACCTTCGACCCACGCGGTGAGGTTCTCCCCTCCCCCCCCGTCGACCCCGACCTGCTCCAGTTCGCACATTTGCTGATCCCCGCCGCGGAGGTGCTCCCTCTCGCAACTCTCAACGAAGGGGGCCCCTCTCTCGCGGCGCTCGCAGCCGAGTTTGGACCTCTCCCCGCGCACTTCGAGCGGCGCCCCGTCGAGGGTCCGAGGCTTCTGCGCCGAGAAGAATGAGGTACGATCCTGCTCGAAGACGCAGGCGAGGAAGGGACTGTCGAGTGGGAGAGACAGGGTCGATGAGCAGAGGGCGGCGCCTCAAAGTGAGCGGCGCCATCGCATTGCTGCTCGTGGGTGGGATCTTCTTCCTGACTCGCGACGGGAGTGAGAGCGAAGCCAGTCTCAAGCCGACCCCCGTTTCACCGCTGGAAACGACCAGCGAAGTGATCGACAGTAGTCCCTCCTCATCCACTGCAAAGGCAGACCTCTCAGAAACTGAGACAGCACCCCTCGAAAGCTCCCCCCCATCGATCACCGCTCATGGTCTCGTCATCGCGTTCGAGGGCGAGCCGGTCGCAGGCGCTGTGATCCACTGGAGACCGGCGAGGACCCACGGTCCCAGGCTCGGTGCCCCAGCGCTCTCCGAACCAGAGCACCGATCGGTCAGCGATCACGTAGGCGACTTCCGTTTGACCGATTTGCCGCAGAGAGGCTCCATCGACTTGTTCGTGCGACACGATGAGTTCGTCGGAAAGTTCCTGAAGGGGGTGATCCCTTCGGAGAAGCTCATCGTGATCGGACTCGAGCCAGGGATCACCCACAGAGGAGTGGTCTTCGACCCAAGCGGAAACCCGGTGGCCGGTGCGGTCGTGTCCGCCGTGGAAACGATGGCGGATGGCCAGATCGGCGTGGGCAATTTCACTCCCTTCCACCGCTTCGAGACACGAAGCGCCGGGGATGGAGAGTTCACACTGACGGTTCCCGCGGGAATCCAAGCGTACGCGATCGGAGCGGATCACCCCGAGTGGGGCCCTTCCGCGAAGGAACCGCTGGGTCCGCGAAGTCGGGACGTCACCTTGCAGCTGCTCCTACACCTGGTCGTCGAGGGGGTCGTCGTCGACGACCTGGGGCAGACGATCGCCGGCGCCCGCGTGAGCCACTCGTGGAACCCCGCACTCCAAAAGTCGACGGTCAGCGACGCGGCGGGGGAGTTTCGTCTGATCGGACTCACTCCCAACAGGGAAATTCTCGACTTTTCGGCGCCCGGTCACATCCGGGGCTACTTCGACCCTCGTCAGTCACAGAGGAGATCGAAAATCGTCGAGTATCCCGATCTCGACCTCAGCGAGGTCGAGTTGGTCCTCGATCGCGAGGCGCGCGTCAGCGGGCGCATCATCGACGGCGCCGGCGCGCCGATTCAGAACGCGACGGTCTCCTACTTGGAACCCTTTGGCGGAACTCGCTATCTCCGCGACGATCGCACCGATACTGAGGGGA
Organism: uncultured bacterium; assembly: GCA_937876125.1. Taxonomy (GTDB): domain Bacteria; phylum Planctomycetota; class UBA8108; order UBA1146; family UBA1146; genus JAFMMO01. The sequence continues at coordinate 4,503 of CALEHF010000203.1, read as the reverse complement.
GCTTTTCGATCGGGTCTCTGCAGAGTACGCGGGGGATGCACTCGGTGATCGAGGTCTCTCATCCAGAATATGAAGTCATCGAGATCAAGGAAGCCCTCGCGCTCACCCCGGGGAAGAGTGTCGATCTCGGGGAGCGCGTCCTCGAGCGCGCGGTACCGATCCGCGGACGCATGACGAACGCAGCGGGGGCTCCGATCGCGGGGGCGTCGGTCCAATTCATGTCGGAGTCTCACTTTGAAACCACGGTGGTGCTCAAGCGTAGGTTAAATCCAAACGACCGTTCTGTGAGACATTCGCGGACGGAGGTTTCCGATTCCGATGGGAAGTTCACCTTCGGGTCCCCGGGAGCGGGCACGTATCGAGTGTGGGCTCGCGCGGCGGGGTATCGAAACGGATCGAGCGACATCATCGATCTCACCGACGTCGACGACTCGGAAGCCATGGGTACGATCTCGATCGTGCTGGAGAAGGCACATTCCATCGTCGGCACTCTGGTCGACCCCGAAGGTCGCCCCTGCCCCGGGCTTCCGATTCGCGCGCGAGGACCGAGCCCAGGGTCATCGGATACCACACGCGCGGATGGAACTTTCTCCCTCGATGGTCTCTCCAAGGAGGAGTACTCGATCCACCTCGGTGCTGCGGAGTGGATCCTCGAGGAGGCGGCGAACCAGGTGATTCCGGGGGAGAAGCCGATCGTGATCCATGCGTTCCCTCCCGGCGCGATCGAGGCAACCGTGATCGACGGGCACACTCGGCTTCCGATCGAGGGGGTGCGATTCTCCGCCCATCGAGACTCGGGAGAAGTGCCGCCCAACTCGCGAGGGCATGTTTCTGGATGGAATGAGGTCTTGGTCGATCCCGCGTCGGTCGGCGACTGGCAAGTTCTCGTCTCCGCAAAGGGGTACGACAGCCTGACAGACACAGTCCGCGTCGCCTCGGACGAGACTTCGGTCGCCGTGTTCGCTCTCTATCGGAGCGCCGAGATCCGCGGCCGAGTCGTCGATCGTTTGGGTCACGCTCTCCGAGGAGCGAGCGTGCGGTTGGGGCGGGGGAAATTCAAGGCGACCGACAAGAACGGGGAGTTCGTGTTCGGGGACGTCCCAGCAGAAACTTTTACGATCACAGCTCTCTACCCGGGACTCATGAGGCTGGACGTGCCTGGAATCGTCGTACCTCCCAGCGGATCGGTGAACTTGGGCACACTCGTGCTGACGGAAGGGGCGTCGATCGAAGGATCCTTGCGGTTGTCGGACGGATCCGCTCCCGAGCGTGCCGACATTTCTGTCGAGGTCGAAGGGACACAGCGGAAGTTGATCGGCAGCTACGACCGGCAGACTCACGCCTACTCCATCGAAGGACTTCCGGCCGGAACGTTCCGCCTGGTCTTCTCTTACCCTGCTCCCGATGGGTTGAAGACCCATACGGCGCCCCCGATCGTGCTACGCGATAGCGAACAACGCAGGTTCGATGTGACGCTGCCGTAAGCGCCCACTCAGTTGGAGAGGACCGCAGTTTGAACAAGGCTGTGATCGGCCTCGCGGTCGCCCTCGCGATTGTCGTGGGAGTTTTCCTCTTTCTTCGCGAAGGCTCGCAAACGACCACACCGGAAACTCCAGTCGATCCGGCGTCCCACGCGGGCCCCGCCGTTCCCCCGCCCGAGACGCTCCCCCCTGTCGCCCCTCCCGCGAAGACGGCTCCCCCTGTCCCTTCGATCCTCGCCCCTGTCATCAAGACCCCCATCCTCTCTCTCACGCCGAGCTTTCGCGGCCGAGTGGTCGACTCTCATGGGGACCCGGTGATTGGAGCGCATGTCCAAGCAGACCCCGCAACGAACGCGGTCATGCTCGTCCCCACGCCCGCCGACGATTCTCCTCACCAGACCCAAAGCGGTGCCAACGGAGAGTTCTTTCTCGGGAAGCTTCCCCGAAAGACGCAGTTTCATCTCTTCGTCACCCATGACGAGTACGTCGGCGCACGCCGCACTCGACTGACCCCGAGCACGACGCCACTCGAAATCGTTCTCCAGTCGGGGTCAGTGGTCACCGGGGTCGTCGTCGATCCGTCGGGTCACGGGGTCGAGGGTGCGCGCGTCGTCTCCGGCCCCAGCTACGCTTTTTCCGACGCGGCGGGGTGGCGTGTGTCGGGGGGCGGTGGGATCACCATCGACGATCTCTACCCGGAAACCCGCTCGGGGGAAGATGGTGTGTTCCGACTCGGGGGAATCGGCGGGAGCGGGTTCTCGGTCCGCGCCTACCATTCCGACTGGAGCGCGTCCGACCCGACCAACCTCCAGCGGAGCATCGAGGGCGCTGTGCTCACCCTCGGCGCGCCGATCGTCATCGAAGGAACCGTGGTCGATGGCGGTGGAACTCCGTTGGTCGGCGCAGAAGTGTACGTGAGGAACGGACCCGAGTTCGTGGGCCCCGTGCTCTCGCGCGAGGGAGGGGTGTTTCGGCTGACGGGAGTCTCGGCGGGAACAACGTACCTCATCGCAAATGCGGCGGGCCATATGGAGCACTCGACCGCTCTCCCTCACGCCGTTCACGCTGGAGACACGCTCAGAGGAATCGAACTGCGGCTCGAACGCAGCGCAAAACTGCGCGGCCGCGTGGTGAACACCGAGGGCATCGCGATCGCGGGGGCGGCAGTCACGATCCTGATTCCCGGTCAGACCACGAGCCGATTCATCGGCGAAACGCGGACCGACGCGGAGGGGCGCTTTACGCTCCCTTCGATTCGCCCGAGCGAAGAGCCCGACCTCCTTCATGGAGTGCAGGTGAATCACGACGACTACTACGCCCACGTCGTGTCCGACGCTTACCCCCTCCCCCCGGGGAGCGATGTCGATGCCGGCGACCTGGTTCTGACCCGCGCGACGCGCGTCGAAGGAACGGTCGTCACTACCGCCGGCGACCCGATCGAGGGAGCGTCGGTGCAATTGCACCGCGCCGGCGAACGTCCCCACCATCCGCTGCGTCCCCCAGAGTCGGATTACCTCGGGGGCTTGAACGAAATCTTCGTCAAGTCGGGATCCACCGACGACCAAGGTCGCTTCTCGCTCGCAAGCGCCGGAGAGGGCGAGTACCAAGTGACCGCGTGGGCCCCGGGCTTCCAGCGCGTTCCGAGCGACTCGTTTTCCGTCGACGCAGATGTTCGCGGGATCGAGATGATCCTTCCGGAAGAGGTCGCGATCCGAGGGGTACTTCTCGATCAAAGCGATGAGCCGTGTGCCGACATCCGATTGACCGCAACCGACGGTCCGAGTCGAGCCACGGCCACCACTGGCGAGGACGGGACGTTCTCGCTGACGGGGCTCACGCCCACCGAACATCGCGTGACGATTCAAGAATTGGGTTGGACCTCCGAAGAGGAGATTCTCCGTCTCACCCCGGGGCCCCGGGAGATCGTTCTCCGCGCGTTCCCCCCCGGCTCGGTCGAAGGACAGGTCGTCGAGGCGCGCACCGGGGCGCCGATCCTCGACTACTCCCTCTTGTGGTCTCGTGAAGGCTTCCGACGAGGCACGAGCCGCGTGATCCTCGATCCCATGGGTCTCTTTTTCATCGATGCGCAAGCGGTGGGAGTTGGATTCGTCGAAGTTTCCGCTCCCGGCTACGTCACCGTGAACGAGCGGGTTCAGGTGAACGCCGGAGAGGTAACGCACATCACGCTGCGTCTCGAGCCAGCTTCCACGCTATCCGCGACCGTCATCGACAGTCGCGGGAAACCGTTCGAAGGGGCCTCGGTGCGTCTCAGTTCCTCGGTCGGAGCAAACCCTCCACAGAGCCAATCGGTCACCACCGGCTTCTACGGAACGTTCACCTGCGAGGGGCTCTCCCCCGGCACCTACACCCTGCGCATCGAACACTCGGAAGCCCTCCCCTACGAACAGCACTCCATCGTCTTGGCGCAGGGCGGTTCGCGCGATCTCGGCCGGTTGGTCCTCTCGAAGGGGAGTCGCGTCGCGGGACGATTGACCCTCGCTTCGGGCGGGTCGCCGGCGTGGGCAAACGTTCGAATCGTGAAAGTTGCGTCGTCAGGGGAAACCGCGGGGTGGGAGAAGTTCGGGGGATACGACGCGAGTTCGATGGAGTACTCGATCGCCGGCGTCCCGCCGGGGCGCTACCGCCTGTCGATCGGCTACCCCGCCGGAGAAGAAACGCGGACTCACGAAACGGAAGCATTCGAGATCACCGAGGAGGTCTCGCGCACCATCGACCTCCTGTTGCCTTCCGGGTAGGAAGCTGGAGGTGATGGGTGAGCGTCGAATCCTCCGCGCTACGATCGAGCCACACAGGAGTCCTCGATCACCGGGCACCGATTGCCTGCATGTCGGCTATCCACTGCCGAGTGGGGCGCTGCCAAGCGGGGCGCTGCTTCGCTCCTTCCGCGATCGCATCAGTACTGTCGATCGATTGGATGCGCGAATCGCAGAGGTTCGCGGAGCTCAGCGTCGCGCCTCCAATACAGTCGACGCCGCTCCCTCCCCAGAGCTATGACGGGCGC
>CALEHF010000202.1 GCA_937876125.1 uncultured bacterium | reverse complement strand
CTCTGTCGTCGTCATGTCGCTCGAGGAATCCGGACACCTCGGCCTCCAGGGCTCCCTGCAACATCCTTCGTGCGCCTTCGCGAACGAGCTCGTCGAGGACAAGACGAGGTTGGTCCTGCGGCTCCTGATCGGGTAGTTTCTGACTCACTGGCATGGCGTATCCTTTCACGCCCGGGTGGGCGATTTCGGTTTGTGACAACCGAGAGGATACGCCGCCTTTTCAACTCAGGACAGAACACAAGATTCGGTCATAACTCGCGCTACTCGGATGACGTCGTAATTTGCCTTTCCAAATGTAAACCGGGGGGAGACGGCTGGAGCGTCTCTGGAAACGGACATCTCGAACACGGTGACAGGTTCGCTGGTCTCACTCGCGGAGCAAGTAGGTTGGTGTGACACGATTTGGTACGAAAATTCGAGTCGATGGGCAGTCGGCATGCGGTGCATGAGGAGCGTGCGATTCGAATGTGTGGGATTCCGCGAACGCGCTTGGAGTTGTTGCGAATTGGAACCCCATCGAGCTCGCCGCGCTGCCTGCGCATCGGATACCGGATTTCTGCGCGACGCGGATTCGCCGCGGTGTTCCGATAGAGCCTCTTGTTAGGAAGACCCTCAGGCGTCCGGATCCGGATTCTTGCGCTCGGCATTCTGGGAGAGACTCTTGGGGACGCAGGGCACGCGACCGCGAGTGGGAGGTTGCCGGAGAGGAGACCCAATCGCGGTGGTTCGTGCGATCTGGCCATCCACAGCACCACGCAGAGACGATTTTCCACCCTTCAGCGGAGGCTTCTTGCGGTTGACTGACCCCAAAGCCAGGTTATGGGGAGTGCACCCCGTGGAGCTCGTCGTCTTGCCCACTCGGTCACCACCGGCGAGAGAAAGTTTCCCCCCGCGCCAAGTTTTCTTGCGGGCGACGCACCTCCCGATCGTTTCTCGTAGTAGGGACGCTGCGATCTCAAGCTCGCACCCGGCCCACCCGTGACCCCATTGCCACTTCGTCCTGGATCGCCCAGGGTGGAGATCAGCCCGCCTGTTGGGATGCCCCAAATAGTTGATCCACTCCCTATGAGAGCAAAACCATCTCCTCGCGAGTGCCCGTCCCTGAGCGCGTCGCCTTCTCTTCAGTCCTGAGAGTCTTCCCCGTCCTCGACGCTTCGCCAAACTCCGCAGGCGTCAGATCGCCGAGAGACGAGTGCGGTCGATCCAGGTTGTAGTGGTCCTTCCAGCGAGCTGCCGCGATCTTCGCCTCCTTGAGGTCCGCGATCAGATGCACGTTCAAGAACTGGTCACGGACGCGGCTGTTGAAGCTCTCCGCAAACCCGTTCTCCCACGGAGCACCTGGCTCGATGAACGACGAGCCTGAGCCGATCAACTTTAGGAACTTTCCGAGCTCCTTCTCAACAAACTCGGGGCCGTTGTCTGAGCGCACGATAGTCGGCACGCCCCGCTCAACGATGACGCTCATGAAGAGCTCCCGAAGCACGGAGGCAGGAATGTTGCGAGCTGGTTCCAGCAGCAAGCATTCACGCGTGAACTCGTCGACGAGCACCAACCACTTGATCAAGCGTCCTGCTTCGTCCCTGCTAAACAGAAAGTCCCAAGCCCATACATCGTTTCGATGTTGTGCCGGGCGCTGCACGATCCCACCCTTGCTCGAACCGAGGAACCGGCGCTTTCGTGCTCGTTTCGGCACCTTGAAGCCTTCTTGACGCCACAGCCGATAGATCCGCTTCGGGTTCACCTCGAAGCCGCGTCGGCGAAGCAGCTTGGTGATCGTTCGGTATCCGTAGCGTGGAAACTCAAGCACCAGTGCGTGCATCACCGCAACGAGACGCTTCACAAAATGGTTGGGCTTTGGGTTGTAGCGCTGGGTCGATCGCGGCTGATCAATCGCCCGACACGCGCGTCGCTGAGACACCTGAAACGTTCTTGCCAGGTGCTTCGCGGATTCGCGACGTCGAGTCGGGCTCACCACTTTCCCTCGAGGAGCTCCTTCAGCATCGCCTTGTCAAGCTCCGCATCGGCGACGAGCTTCTTGAGGCGCGCGTTCTCCTTCTCAAGTTCCTTGAGGCGCTTGGCTTCTTCCGCCTTCATGCCGCCAAACTGTGCACGCCAACGGTGGTACGTCGACTCAGTGATCTCGAGCTTCTGAAGCGTTTGCGCGAGGGATTGACCGACGTTGAGAAGCGCGTCGGCATCCTTGAGTTTCGCCACGATCTGATCGGGCGTGTGTCGTTGTCGTCTTTTGGTCATAGAGATTCTTCCTGACCCCTTCGGGTCGCTGAGTCTCTCATAACATGTGGATCAGCTCAGGGGTAGCACCCCACTGTGCCCGATAGGTTCACTGCACAGGAGAGGTGCCCAACCGCGCAAGGGCACCCCAGTCAAGCAGTCGATTCGTCCATCCGGTTTTTGTTCTTGCGTCTCGTCGAAACGCTGGCACATTGTTCCAATGCGCATGGAGGTACCCGTGTGCTTGGAAGAAAAGGAGATCTAATGAGTTCGAAGGCAAATCTGCTACTCGCGAGCTTGATTCTCTTTTGCGGGACTTGGATCTGTGTTCTTGACGGGCCAGTGGACGCGGCCAACTGTGAGCAAACTGATCCGTTCCCGAACTGCATTACTACCGGCATCCTGGATTGTGACGGCGTTAGCAGGTGCAATCTTAAGACGTGGTGCGGCGGTCCCGCCAACCTGCTGACCGATTCCCCCCTGGATGAGTGTTACAGCAAAGTTGAACACATCTGTGGCGGAGATACGTGTGTTGCAAGCGCGCTTCCCAACGTCTGCTGTCGCACTCGTATTTACAATTGGAAGATTGACGTACCGTATACCTGCCCTAGCCCTGGCGCCGACTGCGTCCCTGGGAACTACACGCTCCACTCGGCCAACAAGAGCTACAATCTCTTCTGCACTCCTTGCACGAACCCGTGATGCCAGTGCCACGCAATCGCCTGGCGCTGTACACCTGCGGCGGGTTGGTCCTAGGGCTCGTAGGATGGTACTTCAGTGGGTCCTGGTCACGGGCTACGCCTAGTGCTAGCAGCAATCCTGGCGGCGAGCAGGCTTCGTCGGAACATTTCGACGGGGGGTCACGAAGGCTCACGAGCACGGAGAACCCAACGGCGCCTGTGCAGTCCCCAGCGAGTAGGCCCACCACAGACACCTCGGACGACGCGCTCCAGGCCTATATCGACGTTCTTGGGGGGCCACACGGCGAGACTTCATACATGATCCAGCAACACGAGGCCGCGCTCCGCGCGTCGCTTGATGCGCTTTGCTCCGACGACAAATACGCGACACTGCACAATCTAATCGAGGCGATGCTGGCCACATCCGCAGACTTTGCAAGTCATGGTGTCGCCCGCAACCACGCCGGAACAATTCTGCAAGCCTTGATGGGAAACGACGCCGACTTTGTGAATTACTGCAACGATGTTTTTTCGTCCGCTGAAAACCCGGCGGTGCAGGCTGCACTTGGACTAGCCATGAACGCCTGTTGCAATCTCCCTCATGGTTTCGGGGACCCAAGCACTAGCCTAGTGAACCCGATTCCTGGGTTTGAGCTTGACATGTACGACATTGCGACTCGGACTTCCGATGAACACCTCCGTAGCACCATGTTTACCAACCTACCACGCTCTCTGAACTACCCCTTGATTGACAGCAGTATGTCGTTCTTGCTGAAGGGAGACAGCGACGACTTATTTATGGCCGGGCGAGTTGCTCATGCGGTGCTCCTCGCAGAGCGGTTCTATCGAAACCATCCATTGATGAGTCGCCCGGACTCAATTGGAGACTCGACGACGCAGCTGGGCGATCGGTTCATTGCGACAGCGCGAAGCCGAAGATTGTCGGAGGAGGAGTTCTTCACTATTGCCAATGCGTTGTTGGACCTAAGTCAACAGGCGCATGTTCTGCAGCTGATTGAGCTCGCGGAGTCCGACGGCGCCGATGTTCCAGCTGCCGGACTTGCTGCTTTGAGAGCACAAGTCGGTGGATAGCGAGCTCGCTTTTCGGTGGATTGCGGTGTTCAGCATCGTTCTTTGCGGCCCGGGCTGCACATCGAATGTGCAGCCCGGGCCGAAACTCGCACTTCCAGACGCAGGCCTTGATTACGATCTGGGAATTGTGGTATCTGGGGAAGAACGACGAGTTACCGTGCGGCTCGCCAACGAGGGTACCGAAGAGTTGCGCATAAGTGCGGTGCGTAGCTCCTGTGGTTGTATCGTGGCGGACTATCCCGCGGTTCTTGCGGCAGGGGACTCTGGGGAGATTGCAATCGTCCTGCGAACCGCCGGGTTTTCGCGAGGTGCGTTCGTACGCAAGCTAGTCGCGGTATCCAACGACGCGGCACGACCCAACGTAACGGTTGTTGTCCGTGGCGAGGTTGTAGTGCCGTTTGTCGCCGACCCGGCGCATGCGACTCTTGAGGGCGTGGTCGGTTCGGCACTCAGTGGCGTTGTCTCCGTACATTGGCGCTATGGACCATTGGCGACGGAGCTAACCGTCGCGTCTCGACGTGGGCACGTCGTGGTGACGAATGTGCGGCCAGTAGTTTCAGGGCGAGAGTACGAAGTCACGCTTTGGGCAGAGGCGAACGAGAAGGCCGACGTCGTGGGGTCCATCAATTCGTCGCACGCGCAATTTGCGGTGGTTGCGGAGAGAACTGTCCACGCGGAGCTTCGGTGACGGCAGCTGGAGTCGGAAGTTTGGGGTGGTCGGAGAGTCTCGCCGACGGAAATGCAATCGCAGCGCAGGCCGGTGGCGTCGGGCTGGGGGGGGGAGAGAGGCAGGATTTGTCGGAGATCAGGCAGCTCGGTCGTAGAACTTCAACAACCCACCGAGGCGTTGGTGACACTGAACCGCGCCAGCCCCGGAGGAGGGCTCGCCTTCGATCAGCCGGTTGTCGAGTCCCTGGTGATTTCGCTCTTCGTGATAGTGAAGGGCGTACTCTGAGCAGGCTCGACGCAGCGAGTGCTCCCCGAACAGGACGAGCTTGTTCAGGCACTCTCTCTTGATCGACAACACGAAGCGCTCAGCGAAGGCGTTGAGGTTCGCGCTTCGGCGAGGGAGCTTCACGCTGCCGACGCCTGAGTCCTTGAGGATGCGGAGGAACTGCTCCGTGAACTTCGGATCGCGATCATGAATCAGGTAGCGCTCGATGAGCAGGTGGAGTGGGGAAAGGATTCGGTTCATGCCGGAGATGGTACCAGGGTCGCGGCGGCACAGAGGCGTTCCGAGTCGACTCGCAAGAGGCGGCCAGAGCGTCTGTTGCGGATCGAAACGAATTGATGGACAGTACGGGTTTCAGCACCAACCAAGCTATCCGAAGCCGCCTTTTTTGCCTCTCCTCACACATCAGTGGGTGCCAGAACAGCCCTGAACCCCCAGAATCGTCAGTTGCGGGTCCTTGGAGGTCGATGCGCCCTCCTGTTTCCTACCAGGTCGGCTGCGCACCCCGGAGCTCCGTCACCCTCGGTGTCGGTCGCGCCCTGCCCTCGCGAAGCGAGCTTGGACCGAGGCCGAGGGTGACGGTGCGGAGGGGCCCCCCCGGCAGCTCTTGAGCCCGAGGAAGGGGAGTACGGAGCCCTTGCAGTGGCCTCGCGCCCGTTCTTGACCGATCGGTTGTTTACCTACGATCTACCCACTGATGTGTGCGGAGAGCCCCTTTTTTCGTGTTCGCTGCACTCGCAGCGTTTGGCGCTCCTCTTCAGGATCTTACAGTTGCAGACCTAGCCGTGCCTGGCTTGATCTTCCAGATCGGCGTACCTCCGCTCCGCATCGATGTCCTCACGGCTATCGATGGAGTGGCTTTCGACGAAGCGTGGGCAGCTCGACTGGATACGCAGTTCGCGGACCTTCCGGTTTCCGTGCTCTCACGTTCTCACCTCATCATCGTAAGCACCCAAGCACCGCGGGGAGGTGACCCCCGGGCGCCTCGTCACGGCCTCAGTTTGTGGCGATTCCCTGCTCCCGGGCCTGCTTCCACCCCTTCGGCGTCAGTGTCCCGATCTCTTCCGGCACCGTCATCGGCAGCCGCGTCAGCACGTCGGTCAGATACTCGTGCGGGTTGATCTCGAGCCTTCGGCACGACTCCATCAAGCTGAAGAATAGCGCCGCACGCTCCGCTCCCGCCTCGCTCCCTGCAAACAGGAAGTTCTTCCGCGCGACCGCAACCAACCGCATCGCGTTCTCGATGAGGTTGTTATCGATCTCCACCTCGCCGTGCTCGACGTACCGCTCCAGCCGCTCCCAAAGCCGCAGCGTGTACGCGCCCGCCTTCCCCAGCGGACTCTTCGGGAGATACCCCGGCTCCGCCGCGTACGTATCGAGCGTCTTACGGATCTCCTCGAGGAGCGGACGTGCGTGCTCCTCGCGATGGGCACAACGTTCCGCCGCCGAGAACCGACCTTCACGGGCCGCGCGCTCGATGCGATACAGCTTCTGGATGAGCTTCAGCACCTTTCCAGCACGTTTCTTCGACTGGCCTTGCGCCTCGAAGAACTTTCTCCGCACATGCGCCCAGCACGCGACGAGCACGAGGGGGCCCGCGACCGACAATCCGCCGTAGACCGCGTACCCATCGTTTTGCATCGTTCCCGAAAAGTCGGCGAGTACCTCGTTCGGGCCATCGCGCGATCGGCTCTTGCGATAGTCGAAGAACATCTGATCGTGCGGCCGGCCGTACGCCCAGAGCCATCCCTGGTCGCAACCGCCCTTCGCCTGGACCCGCAGCCCGGTCTCATCGACCTGCAAGTAACTCTCGGCGAGCACCTGCTTGCGCAGCTCGTTCTCGACGGGAGCGAGGACGTCGGCAACCTGACGACACCACTCGCCGAGGGTCGTGTCCCCGATCGCGAGCCCTTGCCGTTCGAAGATCTTCGACTGACGGTAGAGCGGGAGCGCATCGACATGCTTTGCGACGATGATTTGCGCGAGCAGGTCCGGCTCGGCCTTGCAGCGCGGGATCGGGTGGGACGGAGCCTTCGCCGTCACGATCCCCTTCCCGCAAGAGCAAGCGCGCTTCTCGAGGTGATACAGCGCGGCGTAGAGGACCAGAGGCTTATAGCCGTAGCGGACGAGGCCGTCGTGACCAATGACCGGCATCTCCTCGCCGCAGGCCTCGCACGCGCGTTCTTCGGAAGGGACGGGGATCTCGTGCTCTTGGAGGGGAAGCCCCTCGGGGGAGAGCTTCTTCGACGGCTTCTTGCGACGTACGAGCTCGTACTCGGCTTCGTCGTCCTTCGGCGTCTCGGGCGGATCGAGTTCGCCGAGGAGGGCGAGGTCTTCCTGACTGAGGTGCTCGCGGATCCCATCGAGGAGCGCGCTCGGATCGAGCTTCTCGCTCTGGCGACCGCGCAGGGCGCGCACGAGCTTGGTGATCTTGATCTGGAGGGATTCGTTGCGGGAGGCGAGGTCTTCATTACGAGAAGAGAGATCCTCATTGCGCGTCTTGAGATCCACGACGTGCTCGGCGAGCGCGTTGTTGTGCTCGGAAAGTTTGGAGAGTCGTGCGACAGCCGCTTTAAGATTCATGGCTTCGATCGTACCGAGATCGGGCATCGCGGCAACGCCGAATTAGACCCTCGTCGGCAAGTCATCTCGGCGATGAGACTTACGGAGCCATTTTCTTTCGCGCGCCTCGCGAAAGTCGATTCCGTGGAGCAATCCGCGTAGCTGGAACTCGGTAAAGCTCAGGGTCGGAGCGCTCGATCGCGGCCAGGCGAAGGTCCCGCGCTCGAGTCTTTTTGCATAGACGCAGAGGCCGGAACCATCCCAGTGCAGAATCTTGAGTCGGTCGCGGCGGCGGTTGCAAAAGACGAAAAGTGCGCCGGAGAGAGCAGAGAGCTCGAGCTCGTTCTCGACCAGTGCGGCGAGTCCATCGTAAGACTTGCGCATGTCGGTGACCCCCGGGGCGAGAAAGATCTCGACGCCTGAGCTCAGTCCGAGCACGCGAGGACCGTTTCGAGTACGAGCTCAAGCTGATCGAAGTCTACGAGGCCGTGGACCCGCAATGTGATGCCGCTCGGGAGGGAGAGCTCGAGGCTGGGGGAAGGCGAGTGGGCGGAGGGAATGATCTCGAGGCGCTGGAATGCGCGAGTGGATCGAGGACGCTCCTCGCTCTCTGCGCGCTTGCGAAGCCAGAGGTGAAGTGTGGAGCTGGCCAGCTCGACCTCGCGGCAGAAGGCGGCAACAGAGAGGTCGCTCTCATCAAACTGCTGCAGGATGGAGGAAATCTCCTCCGGGGATCTCACGGTGCGAGATCGGGACATACGTGCCTCCGTTCAAGGAGGCATGATCCGGGTTAGGAAGTCAGCGCCAAGGGGGTGATTCGTTGGGTGCTTACTCATCATCAACAAGCGGACTGCTGGGCGACTTCAGGATCTCGCGGATGTCGAGCACCTTGAGAAGCTCGGCGACGATCCAGAGTCCTGATCCGCTAACCGCCACGACATGCAGGCGGTATGGCATCCCGACCCAGAGTCCCTTCAGTCACCTTGGTCACTTTGACCTCGTGGGCGGGTTCGATCACGGTTGCCAAGGCAGCACGATCTGCAGCGTCTCGCCGCCCGCGCGTACCCCGTCTCGCAGGGCGCGTGCCTCGGGGGGTGGGGGAATCGGGTTCCCCTCCGCATCGTTCCGAGAGGGGGGGCGCGCCTCGATCGTCACCACGATGTCGCCGGGGAGGTCGCCGGGGAGTTCGATCGAGAAGCGCCCTTCCCCGTCGCAGGTCGCTCCCGCGATCTCGGCGCCATCGATGGCGAACACCGTGACGTAGGCATCGATGACCGGCTCCCCGCGACTGTCGGTGACGACACCGCTCACCCTCAACTTCGGGGCGAGCTGGATTTCGAGGCCGTCGGTCCCCGCGACGACACCGGTCACGCGGCGGGACGAGAAGAGCCGGCCGCGCGCTCGGTCGTCGGGAGTGGGATACGGGTACGCCGTGAGGGAGTAGCGCCCCTCGGAGAGCCCTTCGACGACGAAATTCCCCTCCGGGTCCGCCTCGACATCGGCGGAGTTTCCCCCCGCCTCGGGGTCGACGCTGAGGTACGTCTTCGGGACCGCGCCGCCGTCGGCGGTGGCGATTCGACCCGTAATGCGCAGACCGAACTCGAGCGTCAGCTCCACCCCGGCGAGGTTCTCCCCCTCGGTCACCGACACCGCTTGCTCGACCCCTTGGTGCACACCGACCAACTGGGCCTTCACGGTGTAGTCCCCCGGGGACAGGTCGACGAAGGTGAACCACCCACGGTGGTCGGTCCGGGCACTGCGCTTGGCGATGTAACCGTCGATCGACCAAGTGCGATCGGTCGGCGCGGTGGCGAAGCGGTAGCGGTCACCGTTCGTTCCCTCGAGCGTGACGAGTTGGTCGAGGATCGGCGCACCGGTCTCATCGACACAGGTCCCACGAATCGTCGCCGGAGCGGGGAGCCGAACCGTCGGAAACTCGATGTGGTCGCGGTCGGACTCATCGTCGGGGAACGAGTAGACCAAGGTGCCATGCCCGGCCGCTTTGACGACGAGGGAGTGGGGGAGATCGGTCCTGAGGTCGCCGATCTCGTAGTCGCCGGACTCATCGGTGCGCGTGGTGCGCCAATCGGTGTGCTGCCCCGTGGGATGACCGCGGTGGACGCTCGCGCAGGCAGCGACGTACACCCCGGCTACGGGTTCCCCCTCGGCGTCGACGACCCGGCCCGAGACCGATCGGCCGGGTTCCAGCTCGAGATCGACGGTGATCGGCCCGCGGTGTTCCCCGACGTTGACCTGGAGCTCACGCCCGGCGTATCCGTCGGCAACTGCTTGCACCCGAATGAACCGGTACGCATCGAAACCCTCGTAGATGTAGTGCCCATCGTGGTCGGTCTCGGCGAAGCGTGACGAGCCCCACCCGGGCGAGATGCGGGCACCGGCGATCGGTTCGCCGGTCGTGGCGTCGGTGACGCGGCCGCGGACGACCAGTCCGGCGGGGATCTGCCAGTCGAGTGTGGTGACCTCTTCCGCGAGGAGAACGACCTCGGCACCGCGAGGGGATGCATCGCGCGGCGGGTGGATCTGCACCGTGAACTCGCCGGGGGGGATCCCCTCGATCTCGTACCGGCCGGACTCGTCGGTCCGCCCCGTGTAGCTCCCGCTGCGGGTCTGCGGAGTCCCTCGCTCGCGAAGCGGCGTCACGACCACCGGAGCCTCTGTGACTGGAGATCCGTCGAGCTCGCGCCGAGCGGACCCGGTGAGCATCGCGCCTCGCTCGAGCACGATGACGACGCGTTCTCCCGCATAGCGGAACGAGAGGGTCGAGGGGGCGTACCCCGGGGCGCTCGCGGTCAGCTCGACCGGGGTCCCGATCGGAGAGGGGAGTTGAAATTCCCCGCGGGTATCGGAGGTCGTTTCGCCGATCGTTGTGGACTCGCGACGATGCTCTCGATCGAGGAGGTGGAAGCCGCTCGCGGGGCGGTGGACGAGCCCGATGAGGGCGCCCACGATCGGGAGTTCGTCTGAGTCGACGACGATTCCGGTGACGGTGCGCTCGATCTCACCGAGTGGATCGGTGTCTTCCGAGGCGATCGGCGCATCGGGTCGATCGGGGATCACGAGGTCGCCGACAGGGTGGCCGGATTCCGGCGCGGGAACCTCGGCCGCGTTCGGCGGATCGGAGATCGACTCCGAGTCGGTGGGGGGGGTGGTGCTCGATCGGCCGAGGAGCAGGAGTGCGAGCACGACGGCGACGATGACGAGAGCTGCCGCGAGTGGTCGAGACATGATTTCTCCTCCCCGGGGTCATCGGATGAGTCGCCGAGGTCCACGAGCCTAATACATCTGATCTGCGCTGTGTGCCGACGACGAGCACGCCCCCCGAAACAGAGACCGCGTTCCCGAACCAGTCCCCCGCTGTGGTATCGCCACGGGTGATTTGCTGCTCATCGATCCACCGAGTTCCGTTGGAGCGAATGACGTCGACCGAGCTTCTGTTCTTCAGTCCACAGGGATCGATGGAACCGGAATACGTACGCAGAACCCGATTCGGTTCCGCTCGGGAGCGCGGGAGACCGGTGCGCTCCTTTTGATGGTCTCTCGGAGACACCTCCCCTTACTGAGCTTTCCTTGATCGACGTACAATTGCAGGGCAGGATCTGCCCCTGCCATGCCAGCGGAGGATTGTGTCGGGCCGAAAGAGTGTGGGGATCTCGAAACCGGTCTGTCCTCCCGGAAACATTGAGATGATTCCTGGTGCAGCCAGCTCATGTCGCGCGTCACATTCGACAAATCGACGCGGGCTCGGCGGGCTTGTCCGCAGCAGAGAACGGGAAACACCTGCGCATGAGGGTGCGACGAATCGATGGACACTACGGGCTCGATCGCGTTCACCCCTCGATGAAGAGCTGAACGTAGGGCTCGTACCGAAACCGACGATTTCGAGAGTTTCCCGTGATCTCCTTCAAGATCCCCGCGCCTTCGAGGCTCTTGACGAGACTGTTCGCCGCGGGATAGCTCGTTTGGATGACTTCGCGAACATCTTCGACGGAGACGATCGGGCGATCGAACAGAGACTCGAGGACCTTGTGCCCATTCCCAGCGGCTCGTCCCAGCCCATGGGTGATGACCAGCCGATGTTCTTCCCGAAGTTCCAGAATGCGACCGGCGGTCTCAGCGGCTTCTCCGCTGACTTCAGTGACCCCGGTCAGGAAGAAGCTCAGCCAATCTTCCCAAGCTCCGGCATCCCGAACCGCCTGCAGGTGGTCGTAGTAGGATTGCCGGTGACGTTTGAAGAAGTGCGAGAGGTAGAGAACGGGCTTGCACAGGACCTCCCTTTCGCAAAGGAGGAACGTGACCAGGAGACGACCCACGCGCCCGTTCCCATCCAAGAAGGGGTGAATCGTCTCGAACTGTGCATGTGCGAGTCCGATCTTCAGAAGGAGAGGTAGATCGTCCTTCTGATGTAGGAACTTCTCGAGTTCGCCGAGTGCCTGGGGGACCACATCGGGCGGCGGAGGAACAAAGGTCGCGTCCGCAAGAGTACATCCTCCGGGTCCGATCCAATTCTGACTCCGCCGCAACTCCCCAGGCTCGTGCATCCCTCCCCGCACGCCTCGGAGAAGCCGTTCGTGGATTTCTCGGATCAACCGTACGGATACGGGAAGCGCCCCGAGCTTCTCGAGTCCACTGTTCATCGCTGCGACATAGTTCAGAACTTCGTCGACATCCCGCGGCCGGCCGTCGGGACCGAAGACATCCGCTTCAGCTGCGAGCAGATCTTGCAGCGAACTCTGAGTGCCCTCGATCTGACTCGAGAAGACAGCCTCCTTCCGGACGTACATGAAGACGAACAGATCCGGGTTTGGGAGGGTCTGCACGGAGCCGTCGAGGCGTCCCAATGCGCGGTCGGCGCGAGAGAGCTGGAGACCGAGTTTCCCATCGAGGCGCACCGGCGGCGCGGGGGGGAGGGGCGCCGGGAGGAATGCGCGATAGCCCGCAGGTTGTCGCACGTAGTGTCCGGCGCGCCCGCGCTCAAATTCAGACAAAGAACGTCTACCTTTCGCATGGGCCCGATCTCCAGGCATATGAAAGGCAGACTTTAATATGCCGGGTGGGTGGGTGCCATGTTAAAGGCAGGGAGATGGACGATCACGGCACTGCGGATCGTCATAAGCCTCACCGAGGAGGCACTTAGAGCAGCTCGAAGAGGACCGGTAGGAAGTCTCGACTCAAGAACTTCTCGCTCAGTTGTCGGGATCCTCGGAAGGGTCGTCGAGCCAGACGTGGCGGATCAGCTCGGCCCAGCGGCGCTTGCGCGCCTGCGTGAAGGGATCGGGCTCGTCGTCGGGATGGCTCTCGGTGTTTCCGGGGTGGGAAGTGCCCTCGAATGTCCGACAATCAACGGAGACGCCTTGCAGTGAGAGGAAAGGCCGTCGGTCGCAAAGGGCTCAAGTCGCTCGCAACCTCACCGACGAAGAAGACGGCTTCCTTCGAGAGAAGCGAACCCTCATTCACGACCGTTCACGGACCAGTTCCTCGGCATTCTTAATGACTCCGGCGTGGAGAACATCAAGTTGCCTCGACGGCGTGGGGTCCATCAATCCGTCGCACGCGCATCTGGCAGTAGTTGCGGAGAAAACTGTCCATGCGGAGTTTCGGTGACAGCAGCTGCAGTCCGAAATTTCGGGTGGTCGGAGAGTCTCGCAGGCGGAACTGCGATTGCAGCGTAGACCGGTGGCTTCGAGATGGGGGAGAGAGACCCGAGTTTCGGAGATCACGCAGCTCGGTCGTAGAACTTCAACAACCCGCCGAGGCGTTGGTGACATTGAACCACGCCGTCTCCTGAAGTCGGCTCTCCTTCGATCAGCCGGTTGTCGAGTCCCTGGTGATTGCGCTCTTCGTGATAGTGGAGAGCGTACTCCGAGCAGGCTCGACGCAGGGAGCTCTCCCCGAACAGGATCAACTTGTTCAGGCATTCGCTCTTGATCGACAGCACGAATCGCTCAGCGAAGGCGTTGAGGTTCGGGCTTCGGCGAGGGAGCTTCACGTTGCCTACGTCGGAGTCCTTGAGGATGCGGAGGAACTGCTCCGTGAACTTCGGATCGCGATCATGGATCAGGTAGCGCTTGCCGCGGAGGAAGCCGTCCTCGTAGTCGACCAGATTTCGTGCGATCTGCGCCATGAAGTTCCCATCGGGCTTTGGGGTGATCCCCGCGATCTCCACGCGACGAGTCGACAGGTCCAGCACGAACAGAACGTAGTACGTGATCAGACCCCTCGGACTCCACACCTCAACCGTGAAGAAGTCAGTTGCTGCCAGTACGTCCCAGTGGGCGGACAGGAAATCGCGCCAGCGTGTGCGTTCGCCGCGCTCGGGTGCCGGAGTGATGCCGTTCTCCTTCAGGATGTTGGCGACTGTCGTCCGCGCCACGACATGGCCTATGTTGTCGAGCGCACCCAAGATGCGAGTGTAGCCCCACGACGGGTTGTCGTTGGCGAGGCGAACGACGAGTTCGCGGATCTCGACCAACACCGGAGGTCGGCCAGGTCCACGTCGCGAGGAATAGTCGTGCTTGAGAGCGATGAGCTTGCGATGCCAGCCGAGGATGGTGTCTGGCCGAAAGATGGTGGGGATCTCGAAGAGGCCTTTTCGGCCGACAGCCTTGCCCTTGATTGCGAGCCGACGGCGCTGATCGTCGGAGAGTCGAGGGCACTTGCCATCGTGAAGCTCAAGGAGAACTCGGTTCTGCTCGACCAAGAAATCGATGACATCAGCTTGCTGTCGATTGAGCCAGCCAGCGGTTGCCGCAATGAGCAGGTGGAGTGGCGTGAGGATTCCGTTCATGCGCGACATCGTAGACGAGTGTCTCGCTCGATGCTCCGTTGAACGAAAGCCGCGCAAGTGGGAGAATGGGCGGGTGTTGCGGGTTGCGACGAATAAATGGACAGTACGCCCGCCTCGGTTGATGGCGGACAGCGTTCCAGCAGCGGCGTGGACCCAGCAGCGA
>CALEHF010000201.1 GCA_937876125.1 uncultured bacterium | reverse complement strand
CGTTCTCGGGGCGATCCTCGGGGCGTTTCTCGAGCAGCGCGAACAACAGGCCCGCGATCTCACTCGGGGTGTCGGGCGCGATTTCACGCGGATCCGGCGGAGGACGGCGCAAATGGCCTTCGAAAACCTCGGTCTTGCGGCTCCCTCCGAAGGGCAGACGCCCGGTCACGATTTGGAAAGCGAGAACTCCCGCAGAATAGAGATCGCCGCGGCGATCGATGCGACCGCCGAGGAGGCGCTCCGGAGGCATGTAGTGAACCGTCCCGAGGATCTTCTCCTCGGGAGGACGCCCTTCGGGATGGGCGAGTCCAAGATCGAGCAGGCACAGGTCCGCGTTCGGTTCGCCGATCGGAGAGCGCAGGCGCAAGTTGTCGGGTTTGATGTCCCCGTGGACCCACCCTTGTCTGTGCAGGAAGCTCAGACCGCGGAACAAATCGATGAGCACTTGGCGCCCCACGTCGGCGGAGGAACTTCCGACGAGATGGCGCAGCGACGGTCCC
Organism: uncultured bacterium; assembly: GCA_937876125.1. Taxonomy (GTDB): domain Bacteria; phylum Planctomycetota; class UBA8108; order UBA1146; family UBA1146; genus JAFMMO01. Next base: position 18,068 of record CALEHF010000201.1, on the reverse strand, counting down.
GTGAGAACTTCGCTCGTGAAGAAGTAACCTCCGCCGGGAAGTGCGCGACCGTACTCGTAGACGCGCAGCAGGTTGGGGTGTTGGAAGCGAGAGAGGATCTGGTACTCGCGCAGCTGCCGTACCGCCTCGGCGGAGCTCGCGGTTCCCGCCTCCTCGACCCACTTCAGGGCACGCTTGCAGCCGTGGCGCAGGTCTTCCACGAGGACGACTCGGCCCATGCCGCCGCGCCCGATTTCCTCTATGTAGCGGTAGCGCCCATGGATGAGGGGGGGAAACGGATCGTCGAACGACATGCTCTTCCCTTCCCCACCACGTGCTTCCATCTCCACCGACACGCCTCGGCTCCGAGGGCGTCAGCGGCGACCACTCCCATCGAAGTCTACGACACCTTCCCCGATTCGTCGGCCCGGGGGGGGCGGGGCCGATTCTGGGCCTTGTTCATCTTCGGCAAGGAGCTGTCTCCACCCCTCGAGGAGCCTCGCTGGGGGAATTCCGGTGTGATCGAGCAGTTTCGCCAAGTCTCGTTCTCCACCGAGAAATGCCTCCCTCAGAAGAGGGGGGATGGGCGGAAGAGCACCGGCAACCAGCTCGAGCGCATCGATGATCTCGGGGACCGACGTCACGAGTGTGGCACCGTCGCGAATCAGCTGGTGACACCCTTGGTGGCGGGGCCCTTCGATGGGCCCCGGCACGGCGAGCACTTCGCGTCCTTGTTCGAGAGCCCAAGTCGCCGTGATGAGGGAGCCCGAGCGCATCGTCGCCTCTACGACGACCACTCCGCGAGCCCACGCACTGATCAGTCGGTTGCGGCGCGGGAAGTGTTCCCGACGCGGCGGCGCCCCGGTTGGAAGTTCGGAAAAGAGGGCACCCCCCGCTGTTACGATTTCAGCGGCGAGGTCGGAGTTTTCTGGTGGGTAGATCTCGGGAAGACCGTTCCCGAGTATGGCGATCGGCGCGACCTCACGATTCTCTTGGCTCCCCAAGGTCGCGCCTTCAAGAACCGCTCGATCGATCCCTCGCGCCAAGCCGCTGATCACCCGCCACCCCTCGGCGGCGAGTTCCTTCCCCATTCGGAAGGCCAAGCGCTCGCCCGCGGGGCTCGCTCGACGGCTCCCCACCACTGCGATCGTCGGGCAGCGACTCGGGTGGTTCCCCCACCGGTAGAGGAACTTGGGAGGCTGAGGCATCGAGGCAAGGGGTGCCGGAAACTGAGGGTCCCCGGGGAGCAGCAGCTTGAGACCACTCTTTTGGGACCGAGCGTGCTCCTCGGCCAGAGATCGCCCCTGGGGGAGCGCTCGGAGGAGTGCGTCCAGGTCGAGATCTGGGGGAAGAGCGGGGTCGACGGGGGGCCGGGGGGGATCGGGAATCATGGGGGTCTCCTCGAGAGGGATCGCCCGCCGACCCGATTCTCCCCAGGAGTGCTCTCTGGTCTACCTCCAAGCGCGGAACTGGGGACGAGGATGAGCTCTCCCGCCGGGTCTCGGGGGCTGGTGGGCCAAAGAGTGGAGGGACGACCCTTGTGGACTCCCGGTCCGATCGGGTACGGTCGCGAACCCTCCAAACCGGACGCCGCCGGGGAGGAGCGGGGGAAACGAGCACCATGCACGGGGGAACACACCGCCGGGGAAGCGACCGCAACCAAGCGGTCCCTGCCCCGTTGGTCCGAAGCACGTCCTCAGCTGGATCCGCGAATGCGGGTTCAGGGGGCCGCGCCATCGATCCGCTTCTGGGCCCATCCCGAGCGAGTCGAGAGCTGAATGAGCGTCTCTCGCGCATCGCCGCGAGTCGGGTCCCGGTTCTCATCGAAGGAGAGGTCGGGACCGGCCGCGGAGAGATTGCCCGTCGCATCCATGACCTTTCCCCGCGTGCGCGAGCTCCATTCCAATGCTTCGATTGCGCGACGGTTCCCGAGTCACTTCTGTCCCGTGAGCTCTTCGGACATCGCCGCGGCGCCTTTACAGGCGCAGATCGTGACGACTCCGGACGCCTTCGCGCCGCCTCCGGTGGCAGCTTCTATCTGCATGGGATCGACAATCTCCCCGCCTCCGGACAGGGAGCGCTGCTGCGCGTCCTACAAGAAGGCGAAGTGCTCCCCCTCGGTGATGTCACACCTCAGGCCGTGGACCTTCGTTTCATCGAGAGCAGTGAACGCCCCCTCGCGAGCCAAGTCCGCGAAGGGACCTTTCGCACCGATCTGTTCTATCGCCTCAATGGACTTCAAATTGAGCTCACGCCCCTGCGCGAACGACCCGAAGACGTGAATTTCTACTTGGAGTGGCTGTTGCGGAGAGACGCACGGCGGTTGGGTCGTCCGGTGCCTCGCCTTCGAGACGATTTGCGGCGGCTTCTGGTCGGGGATCCGTGGCCCGGAAACCTCGCGGAGCTCGAGGGAGCGATCGAGGGAATGCTCGCGCTTTCGTCCTCCGATTTTATGACGCCCCACGACCTCCCCGCGTCCCTCGCGGCGCGATTGGAGGAGCGCGGCGAGGCCCCGGCAGGCACCCGGACCTTTTCGATTCCAGCCTCGCTCGGGTTCACCGATCAGGTCGCGTTCTTTCAGCGGGTCCTAATTCAAAGGGTTTGGCGCGAGTGCGGTCGTGATCGACGTCGTCTGGCCGCGCGGCTCGGCATCGAGGCGCACCAGCTGCGCTACTGGACCCAAAAGCTGGACATCGATCTCCGCTGAGTTGCCCAGCTTCTGCCGGTTCGACCCGATGACAGCGGCTGAGCCGACACTCCTTCGACCTCTGTGCGCCCGATTGCCCCGAAATGTGTGCGAGTTTCTGTCACTTCAGGCCCTTCGATCCCCCTTGTTCCACGCTGCAACCGCCCCCCCGGGCCGTTCTCGTGGACATGATGTGGATAAGTAGCCCAGGGCTCCTTCATTGCCCCAGAACAGTGCGGCTTTCCCCGCGGACCTCCCGGACCGCTCGAACTCCCGCCCCCCTAAGGTTTGGATGCGCCGCCACTTACAGCTACGCCCCCACTGTGGCCGCCCCGTTGCCTAGGGAGAGCCTCACGACGGCGCACGCTCCGCTGTCGTCGGTCCTACCGAGAGCTGTGTGTTCCAGAGAGGGGATTGGTGTGACAGAGACCCGCCCACGACGGGAGTTCCGTCGCGAGAGTTTTGGTTGCGTCCGTGATTGGGTGCACTTCTGCGTCGAGTTTGATCTGAAATTGTGCCGGGGCTGCCGACGCCGCTCGCGCATTGGGATCGGGGCACCGACGGAGTGGACATGCACAGGGTGCGTGGCGGGGAAGTCCCCCGGTGCTGCGCTTCCCATCCACCCGGATCTGTGGCGGGCCCTCGTCAACGGCAAGGAAGCCGAGACCGACTGCGCGGTCTGTCACGAGGTTGTGCCCCTCGGCCACTGTTGGATCTCTGAGGACGCCAGGAGGCTGTACTGCGCCTCCCACCTCAAACCGATTGAGACCGCCGACCGCCTTCAGGGGGCGAGAGCTCACCTTGCCCTGACGACAGGAAAGTCACGCCACGGCGAGTGTTCCCCGCCGAAGAGGATCCCTCGATTTCGGTCCGCCCCGGAGCCTCATCCGGTCGCAGAAGGGTCCCGTCAGCCGGAACAGAACCGCCTCCTCGCTCACTTCGCGGGGAGTCCCTGTCGCTCCTGCCCCCACAACGGATCTGGGATCTACCAGGGTGAACGCCTCGTCGAGGTCGACGCGGATCGACGCCACTGCACCTCCGCCCCCGATGCGCTGAACTGCGCCAATGTGGAGCATTGAGAGCCTCCTCGGAGGGAACTCCCCCCACCTGCATCGATCGTGGCCGGTCCGCTCCCCCCGGACCGGCCCTCTCTTCGCAGTCAGTTATTGCCGCGAGAGGTGGGTGGAAATCTGGGTACTGTGACCCAGGGTAGAATTCCGATATAGTGGAAAGCCGCGGTCGGACGGATCTCGGCCGGAAGAGTCAGTGGACCCGAACGGAAGGGGCGCAGAATGCCGATGTCGAAGAAGGTACTGAGTCTGGTGGTCGTGGGTGTGCTCGTATCGAGTTCGAGCGCGTTTGCCTGCTACTCGGACTGGTTCGATGAGATTTTTGCCAAGGTCAGCACTCAGAAGTTGGACAAGGCTCAGCTGCTCGCGATCCAGCAGTTCAAGTCTGAGTTCACCATTGCGAAGAGCCTCGATCACAAGAGCGGCAAGTGTGATAAGGCTCACGATGCGCACGTGCCGACCTTTATCGCGAGCGCCGCAGGCGTCCTCGATGACGCGCAGTACAAGTCCGCGACGGGCAAAGCGAAGACTGAGACGCAAAAGCTGCGTTACGAGATTTTCCGCCTCAAGCAGGAAATCGCCGAGATCAAGGCGATGATCGCGACACTCAAGAAGTAAGCCTCCTTGAGTTTGCTTTGGGTCGAGAGCCGCACGGGGAAGCCCCCGCGCGGCTCTTGTCTTTGTATTGCGGTGTCTCCTGAAGCGGTGTCTCCTGAAGCGGTGTCTCCTGAAGCGGTGTCTCCTGAAGCGGTGTCGAATGGGTTTTGGCCCTCTTCGAGGACTTCGCGCCCCTTCTCATGCTCCAAGTGTCGTGGCATCATGCGCCCCCTCGAACCCGCACCGACGACGGAGAGTCACTTCATGCCACAACCACCCTGGGCGACGACGCGCCACGGCCTTCCCTCCGCTCGCGGGACTGGGTGGCGAACGGCGCGACGACTCGCGTGGCCTGCGCTGATCTTCGGGATGATCGTCTTCGGTGCTCAGGCGGGACTCCAGAGCGCTTCGGGACAAAATCCCGAAACTAAGTCGAGCAAGAAGAAGTCGCCGCTCATCGCGAAACATTTCGACAAATGGCTCTCCACTGAGAAGGTGCCGACTGTGCGCGAGCTCTCCGCTCGCTTCATCGCCGCCTCGGGGGTCGCCGCGAAGGATTACGATGCGGTCCTCGATGGTCTGGCCCAGAAGCTTCGCGAGGGAGATGCCCCGAAGACGCCGCGAGCCCGAGCCGAGCGGCTCCGCGCCACCGTCTTCGTCGATGCCAAGTTTCAGTCGAGCACCGATCTCAGCAACCTCGAAAACCTCCTCCCCCAACGCATCGTCGCTCGGAAGACCGGGTACTGCATCGGCCTCACGCTGATCTTGCTCGACCTCTGCGAACGGGTCGGTTGGGAAGCCACCGCGATCTCTGCTCCGCGCCACACCTTCCTGCGCCTCGTGGGAGATGAGCCGGTGAACGTGGAAACCACTCTCGCCGGCGAACTCCACGACGACGATTGGTACCGACTGCGCTTCTCGATCGGGGATCGCCCGGCGACCCTCAGGCCCCTCTCCATCCGCGAACTTGGCGGGCACCTCTTGAACAACGTCGCCTACGTTCTGCTCGAGGCGGGGGCCGCGCGCCAGGCACGCGCCATGATTGAGCGTTCCTTGAAACTCGACCCCCGGGGAGTCGAAGCGATCACCAATCTCGGCGTCTGCCAGGCTAGAGAGGGTGAGTTCGAGAAAGCACTCATCGCGTTTGGACGCACCCTCGAACATTGGCCCGACGACCCGGTCACCCGCTTGAACCGCGTCAACGCGCTTCTTCCCCTGGGCCGGCAAGCGGAAGCGGTTCGCGAGCTCACGTCGCTTCTCGAGAGCCACCCCGGACTCTCTGAGCTCACCGCGCGAGCCCTCGAGATTCGTGACCAGTTCGAGATCCACCACAATTGGGTCGAGCGGCAACGACTCTCCATGGCCCTCATCGAGCAAGAAGTTGCTCAGCGAGGGGCGCTTCCCGGACTCAGCGGGGTCTATCACAAGGGAATTCGTCTCTCCGACCCGAAGCTGCGCAGGATCGATCGAACGCTGGAGTTCCAATGGGGGCGTGGGGGCGCGGGACGCGGCATCCCGAGTGACCGCTTCTCCGCCCGCTGGACCGGCTGGATCGAGATCCCGATCGAGGACGAGTACACGTTTCTCGTCAGCTGCTCCGACGGCGTGCGGATCTGGATCGATGGTCGCCCGGTGATCGACGCCTGGCGCGTGGCCGGAGACAACTTCCCCAAGGGGAGCATTCCGCTCCTCTCTGGAAAGCACGAAATTCGGGTCGAGTACTTCGAATCGGTCGGCACGGCGGGATTGTTGGTGATGCTGGTCTCAGAGAAAGAGTCGGATCGCTACGAGCTTGCACCGATGCTGTTTCACCCGGGACCTCCGCCCCCAGACCCGCGAGAGAAGCCGAAAGAGTGATCGTCACCGTCATGCGCACAAACTCTAGAGTCGGACTCTGCCTCGTCGGCTCGCTGCTCCTCCTCGGCTCCTTGGCCGGCTGCAACAGCCCCGGTGGAGCCCGGCCAATTCGCGCGAGCAGCTGGAAGGATTCTGGCGCCGCCGAGCGCGCAGCGAAGGATCAAAGTGTCATTCTCTGGAGCTCTCCCATCACCTATCACGGTGTGGAGGTGCGGTTCGAGCTCCCTCCCGGCACAGCGAGCAGCGGCGCCCGCTTCGATCAAACCGAATTCGGGGATCACATCGTCGCTCAGGACCTCGAACTCTCCTATCGATATCAGCGATTCGAAACTGAAGGCGGCGGTCGGCCCCACTTCGAGCAGAACAGTCGGGTCTTGATCTTTCGGCCGCCGAGCATCGAGGAGCCGTGGACCACGGTCGGCGATAGTTTTTCGTTTTCGTGGCTCGGGAACGGGGTGACGCCGGTCGTTCGTGAAGATCGCCGCGACGGAACGATCATCTGGACCTTCCGTCGCACCGAACTGATCCTCGACGTGAACCGTCGCCTGACCTATCGCAACCGCGACGAGGAGCAGCAGTTCCAACTGCCCGTCACTCTCGTCCTCGGAAAGAGCGGCGAAATTCTCGAGAAGCGGGCGCAACCCCGATGAGTCTCGATCACCTTCTCGACTTGCCTCCCGCCGCGGCTCGCGCGTCCCTCGAAGCGTGGCTCGCCGCTCGCGGGGAGCGGCCCTTTCGATCGAAACAGATCCTCAAGGAGTTGTACGACGGGCGCCGCACCGATCCACAGGAGATGTCCTCGCTCCCCATCCCTTTGCGCCAAGCGCTTCTGGAAGAGGCGCTCGCGCCGATCTTGACCGAGGACCTCGTCCAGTGCTCGACCGATGGCACCCGGAAGTACCGCTATCTGCTCGCCGATGGCAAGGCGATCGAAGCGGTGTGGATCCCCACCGGGGACCGCGGAACGCTCTGTGTCTCGAGTCAGGTCGGCTGCGCGGCCGCCTGCACCTTCTGCGCCACGGGGACGCTTGGACTCGCCCGCAACTTGCGTCCGGCGGAGATCCTCGCGCAGTGGCTCGATGTTGATCGCGATGTGCGGATGCGCGAGTTGGGTGCCGTCACTCAGATCGTGTTCATGGGGATGGGCGAGCCACTCCACAATTGGCCCCACCTCGAGCGCGCGCTCACCATCATGACCGACCCCGATGGTTTCGCGTTCAGCCCCCGCAGGGTCACGGTGTCCACGGTGGGCATCGCCCCGAAGATCCCCGAACTGATCGAACGCTTCCCGCAGGTCCGGCTCGCCCTCAGCCTTCACTCTGCGATCCCAGAGACCCGCGAACGCATCGTTCCCGTGACGAAGCGCCACTCCATCGAGGAGCTCCGTGAAGTTCTCGCTGGGATTCGCGGAGATGCTCGCAGATTGAGCATCGAGTACGTGCTCCTCCCCGACGAAAATGACGCACCGGAGGAGGCGGTGGCACTCGCCCGATTCGCCCGGGACCTCGGAGCCCACGTCAACCTGCTGCCGTTCCACCCCTTCGATGGCGCGCCCTACCGAGAAACGTCTCCTGAGAGCATTCAGCACTTTGCGGAACAGGTGCGAGAGCACTACTCCGGAGCGGTGACGATTCGTCGCAGCCGCGGACTCGACATCGATGGAGCCTGCGGACAGCTCGCGCTGAGGTAACGGCGAAACATGACCAGTGAAAGAAAAACAGCGCGCGCCGGGATTTCCCCGACGCGCGCTGTTTTCATGACTTCGGTCGCCGCTGGGCTCTCGAAGGACTGATCTTACTTCTTGCCCGGTCGGCTGGTCGGCTTCTTCGGTTCCGGCTTCTTCGGCTCCGGCTTATCCCAGACCGGCTGCTTCTCCGGAGCTTTCGGCTGGGAGGTCGCTCCAGCGGCGCCGCCGCTTTCCTCTTTGTTACGCCCGATCGTGGCCGGGTCGTACTCCGGGCCATCCGGACGCTCGAACGTACTCGCGGGAAGGCCGCCGTTCAGAACGATCTCGGTGTAGACCTTTTCGAGGGTGAGCTCGCCGTCCTCGAAAATCCGCTGCAGAGTCGCGTGACGGACCCAGTTCTCCGGGTTGTCGCGGAAACGGATCTTGAGGTACTCGTCGTAGGTGACTTCCTTGCGAACCACCGAGGGGGACTGCCCCTCGCTCCACACCTTGCTGAGAAGCAGGCCATCTTCGGAGGAGAAGGAGTACCGGAGGCGCTGGTTCCCCGCGAAGCTGAGGAGATCGATCACCTCGACCGGCTTGCCGGAGGCCTCAGACGGACCGACGTACTTTGCGGTCCAGCCGTTCTCTTGCCAGCTCATGAAGTAGTCATCGATGTGCTTGTCCCACACGAACACGGTGAGGGTCTTGCCGGAGAGCGCCGAGACGAAGCCCATCGCTTTGACCCAAGCCTGTTCTCCGTCGTAGACCTGCGTGAAGGTGAGCGGCGCGCCGTCTTTGGTAATTCCCATACCGGGGAGTTCCCACTCTTCGCGAATCTTCACCGGGCGCGACAGGTAGCGGGACATTTTCATGACTGTCTCGCCGGTCGGGGTGAGCTTCTTGTTGCTGAAGCGCTCCACCCGATCTTGGATCGCATTGAGAGTCTTCTTGCCGCCCGTGGCTTCGAGATAGCGATCGATCACTGCAATCGCCTGCGCGTCGCTCTCGTCAGCACCGACGAGCTTGTCGAGATCGTCGAGCACTTTCCCTGCGGCATTCGCATCCGCTGCTTTTGCATCCTGAGCGCCGACCGAAGAGGGCATGACAAACACGAGGGTCAAAAAGAGCGGTAGGGCGAATGAGCCCGCTTTACGCGAAAGCTTCATCGACGGAATCCTTTCTCGGACGTCGCACCCGCGGGGCGGGCTGTTCGTCCTCGGAGCGATCCAACCCCCTCAGGGTGAGAATCGGACTCCGTACAACGGATGGTTCTTGAGCCACTGGAACGAGAAGTATCGCCCTGGAAGGGGGGTTCGGAGAGCTCTTCTGAGAAAGTCTTCCCCTTCGGAGATCGGACACCGTGCGGAGATCGGACTCAGAAGCTCAGCTCCGACGAAAGCAGCCTTCAGGGGACCTTACCCAAGGGGGCAGGGTACCCAAGCCCTCTCGGCGAGTCAAAACCCGCCTAGGGGGTTCTGAGGACCCCTTGAGCACCCCTCGGACTCCGGACACCGAAGAGTGATTCTGAGCTTAGTCTTCCTCGATGGTCGCTGTGCTGTCCGCCACGGTCGCGACGGCGGTGTTGGGAGTGGCATCGGCGAAGAAGTAGCCGTACCCCTCATCTTCGAGCCAGGTCCGGACCGTCTCCAAAGGGACAAAGAGACCCATGTGAGGCACCACCATCGGCTGCCGCTTTCCGTAGGTGTAGATCATGCTGCTGATCCCCACCAGGCGGCCGGTCGAAAGCTGGAAGATCCCGCCGCCTGAGTTTCCAAAGAAAGTCGGCGCGTTGACCATCCAAAACTTCGTCCCGGAGACCATTTTTTCCTGCGAGGAGATCTCACCGACCGAAGGGAGAGGCTTGTTCCCCAAAGGGCAACCGACAGCGTAGACCGGATCGAAAATCTCGAGATCGTCGATCTCGTGCTTCCCAGCCAGCTCCGCGACGTAGGGCCACGGCTCGTTCAGCTCCACCCTGAGGAGCGCGAGATCGTGATCTGGATCCTCCTCGAGGACTTCCGCCTGATACGACTTCAATGCGAGATTGTCATTCTCAGGATCCAGGAACCGCAGATCTTCGACCAAATCACGGCGCTTCGCATCCGGCTCCATCACCTCGTACACGACGTGATGCGCGGTCAGGATGTAGGTGGTCGAGACTCCAGCCTCGTTGACCGGGTCCGATCGAACGACGACACCGCTCCCGACAGTCCCGTTGCCGCGCAATTGCACGACGGGGTAAATCATCGAGCGTTTCATGTCCAAGGGCTCTCGCACCATCGAAGACGCCAGCGACTCGACGCGGGAGCTCACATCGGCGGTTGCTTGCACGGTCGCGCCATCGATCCGAGCCAGACCCTGCTCGATGAGATCTCGCATCTCTTCCGAGCGATTCTCGAGCAGATTGACCAGGCTATCGCGCTCACGCCGGAGCCCGTCCTCGGCCGCTTCACGCAAGCCGCTCTCTACCTCACGCACCTGCCCGTGCGCAGCCGCGAGATCTTCACGTGCGGCAAACTGCTGTTTCTCGATTTCGACGAGCCGAGCCTCGGTATCGACCCGAGTCTGTTGGATCCCCAGGGAGGCGGCACTGGCCACCTGCGTGGTGCTCTCCTCGAGACGAGCATCGAACCAAAGAAAGCAGCAGAAGATGATCGCCGCGACCTTCAAGATCTCGACTGTGATCCGTTGAGAACGGTCACTCATGGTTATCTCCCTCATGCCCCGAGAGGGGCACCGCGACGCGGGTCGCGTTTTCCAAGCCCGGAGGCAAAGTGGTGCGCTTCATAAGGCTACGATGCGCAGGGAGGGAACGGCAAAAGTGGGACCCGCTCGAGATGGTTCTGGACGGGAAAGGGAGGCACATACGTCATCGTACGGGGGATCTGCCTGCGGGCAGAGAAGCTCACCGAATCACGAATGGGATCGGAGATGGACCCGGGGAGCAGCCCGCCGGAGGTCAGCGTGGGGCTGCTCCGCTCTCCCCTCGTATGGCGATGTCTTGAGCAGGCTCCTCTGGGGGCGGGGACTCCGACTCGTCACTTCCGGCCGACTCTCCGGGAGTGCGCTCCTTCGAGAAAATCAGATGGACGAGCCGCTCCGGGACCACGATGACGCGATCGGCGCGGCGCCCTTTGGTGCGGGCAGCAATGTTGGGTCGTTGTTCGATGAGATGCAGGAGCTCCGTCTTCCCGAGGCTCGGATCCACCACGACTCGATCGGCGATACGACCATCGACGAGTACCGCAATTTCGACCTCCAAGGGTCGAAGAAGTTCGTCTGAGTACTCGGGCCAAGCCTCGTCCTCGAGCGGCGAAGTCTCGCCGAGGCGCTCCCACAGTTCGGCGGCGAGGTGCGGCACAAAGGGCTGCAGGAGCACAACGAAGGTCTTGAGTGTTTCGCGGTCGACCTCTTCGAAAGTCAGCTCGCTATCCCGCAGCTCTTTGACGAACTCCATGAACGCACTGACGGCCTTGTTCAGGTGAAAGGTGCGGATGGCACGGGTGACCCGGCGAATCAACCGGTGCTTGAGGACCAGGGCGCGTCGGCTGACAAACTTCCCCTGCCCCGCACGATCGACGATCGCGTCGTGGGCACGTTGAATGAAGCGCGCGCATCCTCGAAGACCCTGCTCGTCCCATTCCGTGTCTGCCGCGGGGGGCCCCAAGAACAGCAGGTGGAGACGCAGCACATCGGCCCCCCACTTTTTGAGAACCTCTTCCGCGAGAATTCGCGGGCCGCGGTGGCCATCTTCGGCTGCGGCGCCCGGGGCGCGAATTCTGCCCTGATTGAAGAGTCGGCGGAACGGCTCCTCTCGCTCGGTCAATCCGAGATCGTGGAAGAAGTACGAGAAGAAGCGCACGTACAGAAGGTGCAGGATCGAGTGCTCGATCCCTCCGACGCACAGGTTCACAGGCAGCCAACGCTTGCCGATCGAAGAGTCGAATATTCGATCGGGATCCTGCGCGCTCAGGTAGCGGAGGTAGTACCAACCCGACGCAGCCCATTGCGGCATCGTATCGGTCTCGCGACGCGCAGCTCCGCCACACCGAGGACAGGTCGTCGCGATAAACTCCTCGATCTGTGCGAGGGGGCTCTCTCCGTCCTTCGCCACCGGTGCGGTCGCAGTGAGCGGCAGCACGACAGGGAGTTGGTCCTCGGGGACCGGAACCTCGCCGCAGTCTGAGCAGTGAATGATGGGGATCGGCTCACCCCAGTAGCGCTGTCGGGCAAAGATCCAATCACGGAGATGAAAGTCGGTGCGTGACTCGAGCAGGCCGCGCGCATCGAGGCTACTGCGCACTCGACGACGCACGTCGGAGAGCGCGCCCCCTTCGAGCCCCGCTTTGCCCCGTCGGGCGCGCCCTCCGCGGCGGCGCTTTCGCCGATTGCGAGGGTCCGGATCGCCGGTGTTCTGCGCGATGCGGAAGTGCTCGGCGAAAGCCCTGAGCTTAGGATCCGACTCCGGGTGGGCGAGGATCGCTCCGAGGCGGATGGTCGGAAGCACCGATGCGCTCACCCAGATCGGCATCGGGCGTAGAGTGACAGGGTTCAGGGCCCAGGCGCCGGTCGGAACTCCCTCGGGCTGGCGTTGCGCGGCCAGACGCTCGCGCTCGGTCCTTCTCCGGGTCGACTCGCGGTACTCCGCCACCTCGTCGGTGTACAAGACGTCGCAAATCGCATCGATGACGGGGTGTTCCGGCGCCAGAATGACGAACGTGCAGTCGGCGAGGACTTCGAGTCTTCGCGTGAACGCCTCGAACTCTTCGGACTCCTCTTGGAACTCGCTGCGTGCCTTCAGGGTGAGGACGAACCCGTCGCGACGGCCGATCCAGTTGCGCTGGAGCGCCTTCACACGAGGCGGCCATTTGAGGGTTCTCAGTCCCTGGTGAAGTCGATCGGCGTACTCCGTGGTGCGCACCTTCCACTGGGGAATCTTGCGCTCCTCGACCATCGCACCGCAGTGGACGCAGCTCCCTTCAGAGACCTCTTCGTTGGCGAGGTTCATTCGGCAATCGGCACACCACTTCATCGGAATTTCCTCCCGCACCGCGAGACCGTGCTCGTGGAGCTTGAGGAACAACCATTGGGTCCACCGGTAGTACTCGGGGTCAGAGGTACGCAGCTCGGCGTCCCAATTGACCATGGCTCCGAACTGTTCGAGCTGGGAGCGCATCGTCTTGATCCCCTCCTCGACCACCTCTGCCGGGGAGACTCCGAGCTCGAGCGCCTCTTGTTCAATTCCGACGCCGAAGGAATCCCAGCCGAGAGGACGGAACACTTCACGGCCGCGGGCGCGCTGATAGCGGGCGACAACATCAGTCACCGCGATTCCCCGCAGCTGATTCACACTGAATCCACCGGTCGAGGGGTAGGGGAACATGTCGAGGCAGTAGAAGGGACGCTCGTCGGCGGCAGCGTCGGCGGCAGCGTCGACATCAGCGTCGACATCACCGTCGACATCACCGTCGACATCACCGTCGACATCACCGTCGACTGAGCCGCGATCGACCGGGGGACTCTGGGATCCTGATTCCCGGCGACGCCCGATCTGAGAATCGCGAGCGGAGTCCCGGGGTCTGCGATCGGTATCGGACTCGGAAGCTGTTTCGCTGTGGAGGTCCGCACTCGACTCAGAGGCGAGGTCGAAGGGAACCGTCCCCTCGGAGAAGTTGTGCTCGAGAGAGTCATCGCCAGAGTCGGGGTCTTCGTTCTCTCCCCCCGCCGAGCCCTCCCCCGTCGAGCCCTCCCCCGTCGAGCCTCCGTCCGTCGAGCCTTCGCCCGTATCGTCAGCGAGGAGCTCGTCTTCTTCCTCGTCGTCCTCGTCGACCGGGACCTCTCGCGATCGTACCGGTCCCAACACGAGATCGAGGGGAGGTGCATCGGTCGGCAGGCGCCGCACGGGGGTGGACTGCGGTCGCTCCGCCCAACGCGCGCGCCACTTTTCCTCAATGGCGAGTCGGTCGAGGCGATCGGGGCGCCGCCCGGGGGCGGATCCGTCGGGTGAATCGGGCCGATCTGGGGTCAGGTCGCTGTCTCGAGGGTCTTCGGGCCCAGCCATCGTGGCGGTCCATCTCATTTGGAGCCCCAGTGGAGCTTGATTGCAGGCGGAGGTCGATCAGAGACGTCGGAGCTCACAGCTGGCGCTCAACGACGAGGGGAAGTGTCGACAGTCTCCCCGGAAGAGCCGGGGATCGTATCGGGGCACCCGTTCCGTAGCAATCTTTCCGCTTGACTCAAGTCGTGCCGACCCTAGACTTTGGGCCGCTTGACCCAATCGTGGGCCGCCTGTCATTTGTTGGCGGTGTTTTCGGAAGACCTGCTTCTGAAGCGAGTGTCGGGTTCTGAAGTCCGTGTGGGGTTCTGAAGCCCGTGTGGTGAGCGTCGACTCAATTCCAGAACTCTGTACTCCAGATTCCAGAACTCTGTACTCGAGATTCCAGAACTCTGTGGGGGATTAGCTCAGCTGGGAGAGCGCAACACTGGCAGTGTTGAGGTCAGGGGTTCGAGCCCCCTATCCTCCATTTTTGAAACTTTGCGGGAAGACGCCTGGGCGTCTTCCCGCTTTTTTTTGTTCTCGCAGCGCGGGAGCTGCTCTGTTTCTCGGAGATCTTTTCTCGCCGTGGATCGGCACACTTCGAGACTCTCCCCGCTCTCCTTGCAGTTCCAGCCGCGGAAGCCGAGAATGGGCTGGTCGCCGCCACCTGTCCACCTCGGTCCCCCGCTCATCGGAACGGGACCTTCGAAGGGAGCTTGCCGCGTTGAGGTCGAACCTCCTCCGGCTCTTCATCTTCTGTCTCGGACTCGCCCCCACCATCCTCGTGGGTCAAGAAGCCTCGGTGGATCCGGGGGATCTGGCTGACGTGATGGTGTTCATCCCGATCAAGGGTGAAATCACCGCGCGCTCGTGCAACCGGGTTTGGCGCGACACCGAGGCGGTCCTCGCGAAGAACTGCAAAAAGATCGCGTACCAGATCGACACCGACGGCGGCGACTACCGCGCAGCCTATGAACTCGCCCGCAAGATCTACGACATCCGGGAGAGAGCCGACACGTTCGCATATCTCGAGAACGGGGCGCGGGCCATCTCCGCGGGCGCCCTCATCGCCTTCAGCTGTGAAGACCTGGTGATCGGCGACAACGTCCGCATTGGCGATGTCGCCCCGGTGGACTACTTCGGCAAGCCCCTCCCCGAAAAGATTCAAACCGTGGTGCGGGCGGACTTGAAACGGTACGCGGAGGCGCACCCTGGCTGGCCGATTCCCATCATTCTCGCGATGGTGACCAAGGAACTGGAAGTCTTCGAGGTCATCGATCGGAACTCAACCGGAGCACGAAAAGAGTACGTGCTCGGATCCGACCTCGAGCATCGACCAGACGCGGATCGCCTCGAAAAGAGAATCGTGATCCCCGCGGGGCAACTCGCGACTCTCAATGACACAGAGATTCTCGAGTACGGCATGGTCACGAAGATCTATCCGACCCGGAATCAGTTCATCGAGGATTACGGAATCACTGCATTCCCATCCGATGTCGAAGCCGCACTCGGTCGCTCGATCGACCTGAGTCGCAACCGCGTCGTCTCGACACTCAACGACAACCCGTTCCCGAAGTGGGTGAAGTTTTTGCTGATTTTGTTCGGAGTCGTCGGGCTCGCGGTGGAATTCAAGCTCCCCGGTACCTTCATCGGCGGCTCGGTCTTCCTCGTCTGTTTCGTCGCATTTTTCGTCGAAGCGTTCGCGACGCAGCACGCGGGCTGGATCGAGGTGCTCTGCTTCCCCGCCGCCATCGCCCTCATCGTGGTGGAAATGTTCGTGATCCCCGGCTTCGGGGTGGCGGGCATCCTCGGCCTCGGACTGCTCCTCATGAGTCTCGCCCTCGCTCTCGTCCCTGACGAGGGCGCACTCAACTGGGGGACGTTCAACAATGAGCTCTTCACGATAGTCCTTGCCCTATCTGGATCTGGTGCAGTCGTCCTCCTCATGCTCCGCTTCCTCCCCGGGGGAAAGGCGACGCAGCGAGGGGGTCTCATCTCCACCACGACTCTCAACGGAGATTCACTCGTGCAAGAATCGGGTGCGGATCCGAACGAGACGACAGAGAGCCTCCTCGGTCGCAAGGGAGTCGTGAGAAGTGCACTCCGCCCCGCCGGGAAGATCATTTTGAATGGCGAGCAGAGACCACGCGACGTCGTCGCGATTGGCGCGTTCGTCCCGGCGGGCACCCCGGTTTCCATCGTGAAGATCGAAGGAAACCGAGTCATCGTGGAACCGGACGAACACGAATCGGAGACGTAAGTTGGAACTGGAACCTTGGTTCCTCGCGCTGGTCTTGTACCTGGTTGCGATGCTCCTCTTCTTCGTCGAAATCTTTGTTCCCTCGGGGGGCGCGCTCCTCGTCGGTGGACTCGTTTGCTTCGTGTACTCACTCTACCTGTTCTTCAGCAATGGCTACATCCTCGAAGGATCGACCGCGGTTCTCTTCACTGTCGGCTACTCGGTCATCCTCGTGCGATTCTGGGTGAAGAAGGTGAAGCTGACCGAGACCCTGGCGTCGAGCGTCGCGACCGGGGAGGATGTCGCACGAGCTGCGAGTTTGATCGGTGCCACAGGACTCACCGTGACACCTTTGCACCCCGCCGGAATCGCCAAGATCAACGGCAGCCGCTTCGACGTGGTCACGTCCGGGGGATACATCGAGGCGGGGATCGAGATCTCCGTAGTCGAAGCGGCGGGAAATCGTATCGTGGTGCGACGACTCAACCACTGAACCTAAACACAAAGATGGACCCTCAACGCACTGATGGTCCGGGGCCATTTCGACCGGCCTCGTCAGAAAGGGATGACCGTGGGATTCGACTTCAGTCAAAGCATAACGTTGGGCGAGCTGCCCCCGGCAGTGACAACGGCCGGCTACATCCTCCTCGGCTTCTTCATATTGTTCCTCTTTGTCTTCTTCATGACCTTCGGTCGGTTGTACGTTCGCGCCCTCTCGTCGGGCTCGCGCGTGGCGATTTGGGTGTTCGTGGGGATGTGGCTTCGCAAAGTTTCCCCGAACATCATCATCGACTCGTTGATCATGGCAGAGAAGGCCGGACTCACCGACGTGCAGATCAACAAGCTCGAGGCCCACTACATGGCCAAGGGAAACGTGCGCCGGGTCGTCC
This sequence comes from uncultured bacterium, assembly GCA_937876125.1. GTDB lineage: Bacteria > Planctomycetota > UBA8108 > UBA1146 > UBA1146 > JAFMMO01. The sequence continues at coordinate 1,044 of CALEHF010000201.1, read as the reverse complement.
AAGCGCTCGTCGCTGCCTCGAAGGCGAACATCGCTCTGAACTTCGACCAAGCCGCAGCAATTGACCTCGCCGGACGCGATGTGTACGACGCGGTTCGCACCAGCGTCCAACCGAAGGTTATCGATTGCCCGAGCAGCGATCAGCCGCGCCGAACCGTCGATGCTGTCGCGGGTGACGGAATCCAGCTGCGCGCTCGCGCGCGGGTGACGGTACGAACGAACCTCTCTCGCCTCGTCGGGGGAGCGACGGAAGAGACCATTATCGCGCGGGTCGGAGAAGGCATCGTGACAACGATCGGATCCTCCCAGACCCACAAGGTGGTTCTTGCGAACCCCGATCTGATCTCGAAGGCGGTCCTCGACAAGGGCCTCGACTCGGGTACCGCATTCGAGATCTTGTCGGTCGATATCGCCGACGTCGACGTCGGCGAGAACATCGGTGCGAAACTGCAAGCAGAGCAAGCGGAGGCGGACAAGCGCGTCGCCCAGGCGATGGCCGAGAAGCGCCGCGCACTCGCCGTCGCGCACGAGCAGGAGAACATCGCAGAAATCGCCGCGAACCGCGCAAAGCTCGTCCTCGCCGAAGCTGAAGTTCCCCTCGCGATCGCCGATGCTTTCCGCAAAGGAAACCTCGGGGTGATGGACTACTACCGCATGCGGAACATCCAAGCCGACACGTCGATGCGTGAGCAAATTGGTGAGCCCCCGACGAGCGGCGAAGCGCCCAATGCGTGATATCGACAAGATTATTTTCTTCGTGATCTTCGTCGCGGCACCCATTCTCCAGTGGGTGTTTCGGAAGATCGCGGAGGGTCGCGAACGCGCCGCGGAGGAGCGCAAGAAAATGGGTGGTGCCCGGGAGCGCCCTTCAGTCGATCTCGATGCTGACCTGGACGGAGACAACAGGCGCCCGCTCCCCGAGTGGATCAGCAGCGGCGAATGGGAGGTTCTCGAAGATCCGGTGCCAGTGACGCCGCGACCGGTCACTCGGCAGACTGATTCGCGGCAGACTGATTCGCGGCAGACTGATTCGCGGCAGACTGAT
>CALEHF010000200.1 GCA_937876125.1 uncultured bacterium | reverse complement strand
CCGCCCTCCGTGAGCTCCATCGCTTCCTGCCCAGCATCCTCCGCGGTGGAAGGTGCCCCTTCGAGCGCGCGGATGCGCTCCTCCGCACGGACGAGACGATCGCGAAGGTCGGTGAGCGTTCCTTCCGAACCGGCTTCATCCACTTGGGCGAGCGCCAGCGGGGCAGACAGGAGGGAGAGCGCGAGAACTGCAGAGAGGAGCAGGCGAGAACGGCTCACGGCGGAGGGGGGCTGGCGCAAGTTCATGTCGAGTCCCTACGTACCAAGCCCAGGGGATCCTGGGGCTATTGAAATTTGTGCACAAACTTTGAACGGCACGGTCGAGGCCGGAGTCGCCCACCCCCACCATTTGTTTGGTATGCCAAACATCCGGTACGGTGGTCAACTAAAAATTGCCCCTTTGCCCGGGTCGATTCGGCCTCATTCGGAAGTCGGGGGCGTACCCTGAGGCCGACCCCGGGCGTTTCCCGGCCGTTTGGGTCGCTGGACGCGACCCCGCTGCACGGGAGGAATCCGCGATGAGCGAGTGGAATTGGACCGAAACGGTGGCTGGGAGAGAGGTTCTCGGCGTGCTCGCCACCCTCGATCCGACCGCCGCCGGGACGATCGAGCGCTGCCGCAAGCTTGCCGACCCGGAGACGGTGCGTCGGGCCCTCGCCCTCACCGAAGCGCGTCGCCGAGCGCGCGGCAAGATCGACGACGCGGATGCACTCCTTCTCGATCGTACCGGAGTCGAGCAGTCCACCTCGACCGATGTCGCGCGCTACAAGGCGCGGAGATTTCGTGCGCTCGGGATCGATCGGGTCGTCGATCTCTGCACCGGGATCGGCGGCGATGCGATCGGATTCGCCCTCGAAGGAATCACGCCCGTACTGGTGGATCTGAATCCGGCGCGACTCGAATCCGCCCGCCACAACGTCGCGCACTTTCTCGGCGCAGATCCACCGATCGATCTCGCGGACGTGGCGTCGCTCCCCTACCCCGACGTGCCGTTCCACTTTGACCCCGACCGACGGCCCCAAGGAAAGCGGACCTGGCGCTACCTCGACATCCTGCCGGGACCGGAGACGTTCGATGCACGTATCGCGACCGGGCAGCCGGGCGCCTTGAAACTTGGACCCGGAGTCGATTTTGAGGACCTGCCCGCCGGCGAATACGAAGTGATCCAGCGGGGACGAGGGCTCGTTCAGGTGGTCGTGTGGATCGGCCCGCTCGCGGAGGTGCCGCGCCGCGCGACCTGGCTCGACGGGGACACGATCCACTCGTTCAGCGGCGAGCCGGAGTCGCTCCCCATCGGGGCCCCCGCCGCGTTCCTTCACATCGTCGAACCCGCCATCGAACGCCTCGATCTGCTCGGTACGCTCGCCCGCACCCACGGTCTGCACGCGGCCCACGGGCACTCAGGTTTTCTGCTCGGCGACCAGGCCGCGGAGTCCCCATGGCTTCACCCGATGCCGCTCCTCGCCACACTCCCCGCGCGCATCGAAGATGTGCGGAGGTGGCTGAAGGAGCACGATGGAGGGGTGGTGAAGGTGCGCGCCCGGGGGGGAGATGACGGAAGCGCGTGGGAGAAGTCGCTGCGCGGGAAGGGAGCCGCGCGTTTCACGGTGCATCTCACCCGCGAAGGGAAGAAGCGCCGCGCGTGGATCACCTGAGATGCGCGACGCCGCCGACCTCTCGTTGTAAAGGGGTCGGCGGCGCAGCAATGAGACGGCGCAGCAGAGAAACGGAGAGTCTCCAGAGACTATTTCCGCCGCGTATACACGTAGCGGAGGATCTGTGTCTCGAGTCCCGGCGACGATTCGACGAGCAATTCGAAGATCCGATCGTCGGGACCGCCGTAGAGTTCTTTGCTGCGGTACTGGACCAAGTCACCGGTCGCGGGATCGACGTTCTCTCCGGTCATCTCGAGCACTCGCCGTTCATCGTCGTACATTCCTTCGAACACGTAGAGAAACGGCGTTGCCGTATCGAACCAGGTACTGCGATACATCTTGATCACCGGGTCGAAACCGATGGAAGCGCAGCCGGTGAGTTGGATTCCCGGAAGATCGAACTTCGACCGCGCCACAGACCAGTACGAGCCGAGTGATTCAATGGTGTCGACACCGCTCCCGCGCATCGGATCCGAGCTGGGATCGAAGAAGTACTCGCACTCGATGTCCCAAATGCCTGTTCTCTTGGCGAGGAACTCGTGCTCTGGACCGGGTTCGTAAGGCAACGACATCAATTCTCCGTTCAGTGCGGGGCGCGCGCGGGGACCGGGAGCCCGAAGGGCAACGAGGGCGCGCCACCAGAATGGCGGACAGCTCGGGGGAACCGTAGCGGGGGATCGTTGGGGCGGCAAGGGGAGTCGCTACGCTGCCCCTCTACTCAAGGCCTCTCAGCACCGCGAAACCAGGGTCTGTCGGCTCCCCGCCGCTCCACGCTCGAACCAGCTGCTCCGCGGTGGCAGCCGCTGTCGCGACCCCGAGACGGTAGTGGCCGGTCGCGATCCAGAGCCGCGGACGCCCCGGGTAGGCGCCGAGGAACGGCCCTCCGCGTCGCTGCGCTTTCGGCCGCAAACCGTCGCGCACTCGGAACACCGCGCTCTCATCGAGCGACGGAAAGTGGGCTCTCGCCACAGCGAGAAGAGCGGAGCGTTCGGCGTCGTCGGTCGGTTCCGTCGATCCTTCCCCTCGCACTGTGCTCCCCAGATAGACGTGGTCCACACCCCGCTTGAGCCAATGGGTGCGCCCTTTGTCGCCGAAGTGAACGGTCCACTCCGCCGGTTCCGCGTGGAGGTCGAGGCCGATCCCACCGGTCGGTGCGACGGCGAGGGAGGGATCGGGGAGAGACCCGAGGGCGGCAACGCTCTGCCAGCCGCTCGCGACGAGAATCCGATCGGCATCCTCGGCCACCGATCGGCCCCCGGAATCGATGATCGCGACGTCGTTCGCCCGAGAAGGCACGATCGACAGCGGCCCCACCTCTTCGTGGAGCACTCCCCCCCCGCTGACGAAGTCATCTCTGAGAGCCTGAATGAGCGCCGGCGGGTCGACGACAATCTCCTGGTCGAGGTGGAGCGCGATCGAGAAGCTCGCAGGGTCGAGGCCGGGGATGGGTGCCGCCGCTTCGGCGGGATCGAGGAAGCGGGCATCGTGCCCTGCCTCGAGCCACGCGGCGAGCAACTTGTCGCGGGTCGGGGGAACGGTCTCGAACAGCCGGATCGCAGATCGCCGCTCCCCCGCCACCTCAGGGAGCCGCCCCTTCAGTTCGGGAATCCACCGCTCCATCGCTCGATACCCGGCCCGTTTCAATTGCCGGAGAGACGAGCGACCGCGCAACCCAAGCGTGACCAAGCCACTCGCCGCGAGGGTGGCTCCCTGGCCCACTCGGTCGCGTTCGAAGAGGGTGACATCGGCCCCGGCGTGCACACTCGCCCGGGCCGCGGCGAGACCGATGATCCCCCCCCCGACGATTGCGATCCGGACTCCAGCCAGCGGTCGTGCCACGCCTCCACCTCATCTCAAGGACCCGTATCCTACCGGCTCTCTGAGACTTCCGTGAATTTGTCGGCGTCGATTCCCTTGCTTCGGGGAACTCACTTTGCTCGCATCCCCCCTTGTCGCGGACAGACCTCACGCCACCAAGGGTGAGAACGACTCCAACGGTCCTGCCCTCCCGGGCAACTTGAGGAGTGCCCCCGCCGCGCCTCGGTCGCTGTTGCCGCTTCTGTTGCTTCGTCGCTGTTCGAGCCTCATCGCGGCTCGAGCTTCATCGCTGCAGGGAGCGCACGGCCTGAACGAGAGGACGATTGATGAAGATCGGTGTCCCGAAGGAGGTCTTCCCGGGCGAACGACGCGTCGCCCTGGTCCCTTCCTTGATCCCTCCCCTCTTGAAAGCCGGACACGAGGTTCGGATGGAAGCAGGTGCTGGCTTTGATGCCGGCCACCCCGACGCCGAATACAAAGAGAAGGGCGCGACAGTTCTCGCTTCTCGCGACGAAGTCTTCTCCACGTCGGACATCATTCTGCAGATCCGGGCGGCGGGTGCGGCAGGCGATGCTGGAGCCGCGGACCTCGCTCGGCTGCGCCCCGACCAGATCGTCATCGCAGCGGTCGATCCGCTCGGCAATGCCGCAGGCGCGCTGCCGTACGCAGAGAAGAAGGTCACCCTCTTCGGGATGGAGCTCGTCCCGCGGATCACCCGCGCCCAAAGCATGGATATTCTCAGCTCGCAAGCGCTGGTCGCCGGCTACAAAGCGGTGATGCTCGCTGCGAATGAAGCGCCGCGGCTCTTTTCGATGGAGATGACCGCTGCGGGAACCCTGTCCCCCGCGAAGGTTTTCGTGATCGGAGCTGGGGTCGCGGGCCTCAAGGCCATCGCCACTGCCAAACGCCTCGGTGCGATCGTCTTTGCGTACGACGTGCGCGCGGCCGTGAAGGAACAGATCGAGAGTCTCGGCGGCAAGTTCGTCACGGTCGAGGCCGACACCGGAGATGCCGAAGACAAGGGCGGATATGCCAAAGAGATGACCGAAGAGTTCTACGTGCGACAGCGGGCACGGATGGCCGAAATCGCCAAGGACTGCGCCGCGGTGATCACCACCGCAGCGATTCCCGGGCGGCAGAGCCCGCTCCTCCTCACCAAAGAGGGGGTCCATGGCATGTCGCCGGGGAGCTGCATCGTCGACCTCGCCGCCGAGCGCGGTGGCAACTGCGAATTGGCGCGCTCCGACGAGCGAGTGGTCGAGAACGGCGTGGTCATCCTCGGCCCGTCGAACCTTCCCTCGTCGATGGCGATCCATGCAAGCCAGATGTTCGGCAAGAACCTCGTCACGTTCCTCGGACTTCTCTTCGACAAAGAGGGCAATTTGCAACTCGATGTCGACGACGAGATCGTCCGCGAAACGATGGTCACCCGCGGGGGTGAGATCGTGAACGAGCGCATGCGCTCGATTCTCGGGTTGTCCCCGGCGGCGTCGTGATGGGAGAAACTGTGGACCTGCTCGTTCCGATAGTCCTCGCCGCCTCTGAAGGCGGCACCTCATTGATCGCTCTGTTGACGATCTTGATGCTCGCGGTCTTCGTCGGCTTCGAAGTGATCACCAAAGTGCCCCCAACCCTGCACACTCCGTTGATGTCGGGATCGAACGCGATCTCCGGGATCGCGATCGTCGGGGCCTTGTTGTCGGTGGTCCTGGTCGAAGAGTCGACCCCCCATTCAAGCCTCGCTCGCTGGCTCGGGTTCTTTGCCCTGATCTTCGCCACGGTCAACGTCGTCGGCGGCTTCCTCGTCACCCATCGCATGCTCTCCATGTTCCGGAGGAAGAAATGATCGGCGCCCTCACCACCCTCGCTGCCGGGGACGGAACTGCCATCCTCGGCCGCCAGGGGTCGGACGTGGTGTATCTCATCGCGTCGATCTTCTTCATCCTCGGCATCAAGGGTCTCACCCACCCGCGCACCGCGGTGCGCGGAAACCAGTTCGGCGCCTTCGGGATGCTGCTCGCCGTTCTCGCGACCGTACTCGGCCCTGCAGCCGCGGGGCACGCCTTCGACCCGACGATGATCGTCATCGGCATCGCTATCGGGGCCGTGATCGGTGGCCTCGCGGCGATCAGGGTCCAGATGACGGGCATGCCCCAGATGGTGGCGATCTTCAACGGCTTCGGGGGTATCGCATCGGCGTTCGTCGCGGGAGGCGCCTTTCTCCTCGCGATCGGGACCGAGATGAGCCTGCAGGGGAACATCGCGATCGGAGTCTCGGGGATGATCGGCTCGGTCACCTTCACGGGCTCGATCGTCGCGTTCTTCAAACTGCTCGATCTCCGCTCGCTGCGAAAATTTCCGAGCGCGATTCCCGGTCAGCGCTTCCTGAACGCCCTCTTGTTTCTGGGCGCGATTGCGGCCTGCGTGTGGCTGGTCCAAGACTCGGAAAACACCACGACGTACTGGACCGTCTGCGCTCTCGCCGCAGTCCTCGGCGTCACGCTCACCACCCCGATCGGCGGCGCGGACATGCCGGTGGTGATCGCACTCTTGAACAGTTACTCAGGGCTGGCCGCCGCCGCGACCGGCTTCGTGATCGACAACAACGTGCTCATCGTCTCGGGTTCTTTGGTCGGCGCGTCGGGAGTGATCCTGACCGCGATCATGTGCAAGGCGATGAACCGCTCCCTGCCCAACGTGATCTTCGGCAAGCTCGGCCCCTCTGCCGATGGACCGAGCGCCGACGATGTCTACGGTGGCAAAGTGAAGAGCGCATCCCCCGATGAGGTGGCGATGCTGTTCGACGGCGCCCAGCGCGTGGTGATCGTGCCCGGCTACGGCATGGCGGTCGCGCAAGCGCAACACACCGTGCGCGACCTCACCAATTTGCTCGAGGCGATGGACATCACGGTGGAATTCGCAATCCACCCCGTCGCAGGACGGATGCCGGGGCACATGAACGTGCTCCTCGCCGAGGCGGATATCGATTACGACAAGCTGAAGGAGATGGACGAGATCAATCCGACCTTCGGGCAGGTGGATGTCGCGTTGGTGATCGGCGCCAACGATGTCGTGAACCCGGTCGCTCGCACCGATCCCAACAGCCCGATCGCAGGGATGCCGATCCTCGACGTCGACAAGGCGCGCACCGTGGTGGTGGTCAAGCGATCGCTGAGCCCGGGCTTCGCCGGAATCCCCAACCCGCTCTTCGCGATGGACAACACGTACATGATGTTCGGCGACGGCAAGAAGGCGATCATGGAGTTGAACGCGGTCCTCAAGGAGAACGCCTGATCGAGCCCGCGGGGTCACGACGATTCAAGTAAGAGGGGGAGGCACCTGCGCGCAGGTGCCTCCCCCTTTTTCATCCCGGCGAAACACAACACTAGGGGCAGCTGGCGGGAACGTCGTAGCAAGAGAGAGTGTCGGAGGTCGGATCTTCGCCGCAGAGCGGAAACGGCACCGCGGGGGCAGAGCCGGCCGCGAACAGGTAGCTGAGCAAGACGATCGAGTCGCCGATGTCGAGGGCCCCATCATCGCTCGTGTCGAGGGCATCGAGGCAGCCGGGGGACGTCCGCCTGAACAGATACTCGAGCTGGCAAAACACATCCGAGACATTGAGAACGCCGTCGAGGGTGCAGTCACCGCGGAGGTACTCAGCGACGAACTCGATCGTGATCTCCCCCACCGATCGGCTCGCGAATCCCAGCCCGCGGACTGAGCCCGTGAAGTATCCCAAGAAACCGTTCGGCGTCGCTTGGAGCGTGACTTCGGTCAAGTCAGCTCGGGCCGGGTCCGGGGCCAGGGTGTTCGAGCTCGTGCTCAAGACCGGATTCTCTGCGCCGCGGGTGATCGTCCAATCAAAGCCATTGGGGGACTCCGCGAACCCGAGGTAACTGTCACTCTGGGGGACGAAGAACAAGCCATACGCTCCGTCTGGCAAGGTGAAGACGTCGCCGGTCGGAGTAAATCCTTCGACAGGTGCGAGGCCTGAGAACACTGCGGGTGTCGGGTTCGTTTGGAGGTAGTACTTCTCGAGACCCACCGCGCTCGGCGGGGACTGAGAGATGCCCAGGGGTCCGCCGCTGCCGCTGCCTTGCTGGTAGAGACGAATCGCGAATCCTCCCGCGCCGGCCGGGTCAGAGACTGCGATCACTCCCATCAGCCCTGAGCCGCCTCCGACGGTCCCTTCTGCAAAGGACCCTTCGTGAATCCAGGTCGCGCCGTGGTCCGTGCTATGGAAGAAATGGACATCCCCCGACGGAAGATCGCTGATCACGTACAGACCGAACCCGGTTGCGGTCTCGACCAGCCGCGGGTGATGCAGTCGTGTCGTCGGGAAGGGGGTGACTCCGTCTGAGCTGAAGAGTGCCGGCGCAGTCGGCGGAAGGAAAATCGGAAACGGCCCGAACAGATCCGGAGTTTGCAGAAGGTCTCCGGAGAGAGCTCCCGAAGAGAGCCGCGACTCGTAGATCGTCAGCTCCGGACCGAGCGACGTGACGTATCGAATCACGGAACCCGTCGGCGGGCTGAACAGCTCACCCGCTTCGATGACCTGCGTGACGAGCACAGTAGAACCGATACCAAAGACCGGATTCACCCCAAGCAGAAGGAACGCCAGCACGAGAAGACGGTTCATGCGCATGAGCAGCTCTCCGATTCGATGTCCCGATCAGGAAACTACGGGCGGCAGTTGTTGATTGAAGGAATCAATGCAACGCCCGGGGCATCTATCGACCCATCGAAAGGTGAGCTGAAGCAGCAAACGCCGGTCGGGAATGACCAGAGCCAGCGGCTTCAGCACCGCTCTGATGGTTTGCTCGTTCTCTTCGCAAAGGCCGGACAGGGCTTCGTGTGCCTTGAGGAGCCTTTGCTGGTGTCGCCGGGCCCCACCTGGAAAGGGAGCGCTCCACGGGGGATGACGAAAGGGGTGAACCGCGTCGCGCGGTCCACCCCCATCGTCCTTCGACGTGGCCTCGAGTGCCTCCTAGCCCATCCCGTACAGGCTACCGGTGTGCACCGGCTGCCCTTGCAGCTTCAGGTAGTAGAAGAGCTGTGCCTTGTGCGTATCGAGGTGGCCGACCATGCTGAGGAGCTGAACTCCCATCGGGAGCGGCGTCGGGTTCCACGGGGCTGCGACCATCTTTTCCGCGAGGTTCTTCTCGCCCGCTTTCGCGATCATGTCGAGGGCGATGGCCTTGTCGACCGCGAGCGCCTTCTTCGCATCCGCAACGCTCTTCGCAGTCGGCAGCTTCTCCGCCGAGGGGAGCATGTCCTCGGGGGCCATATCGGCGAAATCAACCCCGCCAATTTTCCAGTCTCCGGTGACGAAGCCCATCATGCAGTGGCCGCTCGCCGTCGGGATATGCTCGAGGAGCTGTCCCATCGTCATCCAGTTGCTTCCGGTCTCGGGGCGCCAATCGAGGTTCTTTTCCTCGACCATGTTCATCAGCCCGGCGGTCGCTCCGTAGACCTCCGCAACTCGTGCATTCAGCAAATCTGTCCAGTTCATCGATCCTCCTTCAATGCTGCTCGGCAGCTCTGGTGCCTCTTTGGCGAGGCCTCCGTGCCAGCGGGTCCGGTATCAGAGCATCCCACCCCGACCGGATCAACGACGTGCCTAGAAGTCTCCGGCGCGGTACCATGCGAGCCGGGCTCGAAACTGCCAAAAAGTACGGAACCGGTGGAGAGCGGAACACGCGACCCTGTCGTGACACGTTCCCTCCGGTGCAGAAGGAGTGATGCAATGCGCGGACTGACCCCTCGAGGAGTCTCCTGGATCGTTCTGCTCTTCGTTTGGGTCGCCGGATCGACTGCGGGCGCTCAGGTGGCCCTCGACGATTGCTCGGCCGCAGCTTCGATCCCGCTCGGCGTCACCGCGTTCGACACCACGGCCGCGACGACCGACGGTCCAGACCCGTGCGCACAACTGGGAAGCGATGTCTGGTTCGCCTTTACGGCGCCGCTCGACTCGACGTACCGTTTCTCACTCTGCAACTTGACGAACTACGACGCTGCGATGGCGATCTACGACGCCTCGGTCCTGTGCCCACCCCTCGTGATCGATGCGCTCGGATGCGACGACGACGCCTGCGGCTCCGCGGGACCCCCGATCATCGAGCTCGCCCTCTCGGGGGGCCAAACTGTGCGCCTGCAGGTGGGTGGGTTTCAAGCAGCCTCCGGAACTGGCGAGATCGAAGTGGTGGACCTCGGCGCTCCCGCGGGCGCGGAATTGTGCAGCGGGGCGGTGGTGATCACGACCGGAGTCACCCCCTTCGACACCACGGGATCGAGCACCGACGGTCCGCCTGCCTGCGCCCAGATCGGTTCGGACCACTGGTTCCTCTTCACCGCGCCCACCGATGACACTTGGCGGTTCAGCCTCTGCGCGACGACCAACTACGACGCGGCGATGGCGATCTATCCGGCCAGCGCACCCTGCCCCCCGACAGCGACCGACTTGATCGGCTGCGATGACGATGCGTGTGGCGGCGGAGGCCCGCCGATCGTGCTTCTCACCTTGATCGCCGGCGAGACCGTGCGCCTGCAAGTCGGTGGCTGGCAGGCCGCAGCTGGAGTTGGCGAAATCTTCATCGAGGACGTGCCGCCGCTTCCCGCGGGCGCCGACATTTTGATCGGCGACCTGTTCTCCCTCAACCAGCTCGGACGCGAGGGTTCGGAGATCGCCGCGAGCATGGCCTCGACCACCTGTAACGCGGGCGCGGACCCCCTCGACTGGTTCACGAACCCCAATCCAAACCACCCGTTCATCACCCAGGCGACGTACCGACTTTCCGGCGGTCGACTCGAGCAAATTGGGATGTCCTGGGCGAAACATGGCTTCGGCGCCGCGCAGACGAACGCGTGCTCGCTCGGCTGCACCCCGTTTCCGAACAACACGCGGCTCGGCAGCGGTTGCTCCGACATCTACGGCGCCTCGACGAACGGTCTGCAATCGATCCTCGGTCCGCGCAGCGAGATCAATCCTTGGACCGGCGTGTACGACTACACCACTTCGATCCTGAGCAGCCCGAGCCCGGCCTTCAATGGCATCGAGCGCCGCATGATCCTCAACGACTCCGATCTCGACGCCACACAGTGGCCGGGCGCCACATACTTCGGCGAGATCTACGTTCTCGCTCACGATGACCAAGATCACTTGAACAGCGTGGCGTGGGAGCCGATCGGCGTGACCGGCACCCCCGGCGGAGTTTGGAGTTTCGACACCGGTGTGGCTGCGCACACGCAAGGGCCCGCCATCGGCGCGTGGCCCGGCGCGACGATCGTAGAAGCCCTCGATTCCACGGGCACCGACGGCCGCGTCTACCTCGGGACGCAGGTCACCGATCTCGGCGGTGGCCAGTGGCGCTACGACTATGCGATTCACAACCTGGATCTCCACGGAGGGATCGGTCAACTCACGCTTCCCGTGCCGGCAGACGTCGCTCTCACCGACCTCTACTTTCACGCCGCGGAGCAACAAGAGTTCGGTTACGACGATCAGCCGTGGAGCTTCGATCGGATCGGAGACACGGCCACCTGGCAGACCGATTCCGCCGCCACCGCGACCCCGCAGAACCCGATCCGCTGGGGAGCCCTCTACAACTTCGGGTTCACCGCGGACACGCCGCCGATCGCGGCGCTCGCGTCCCTCGGAGTGCACGAGCCGGGGGGCGACGCGACTCTTACCGCGGCGACCGAGGGCCCCGAGGCGCCGATCAGTACCGACTTCGATTTCCGCCGCGGGGACGCGAACATGGACGGCGCGCTCGACATTTCCGACGCGATCGCGGCGCTCACTTGCCTGTTCGCGTGCCTTCCCACCTGCCTCGACGTGCAGGACTCGAACGACGATGGCCTGTGGAACATTGCGGACCCGATTTACATCCTCGCATATCTGTTCCAGAGGGCCCCCGCCCCGCCGGCGCCGTTCGGAGTTTGTGGCCCCGACCCGACCGCGGATGCGCTCGACTGCACCGGCATCTCGGGGTGCCTGTAGAGTCTGTCGCCCGAGCTCTACTTCGGCGGACTCTCATCGCGAGGATCGTCTCTGCGCGGGGCGTACCAGAGATCGAGAGTGGAACGATCTCGGACCGCAAAGCGACCGAAGACTCCGATCCGAATGATGGGAGCGAGGACCTGCCAGGGAGAGTGGGTCCGGAGCTTTCGGCCAGAGGTCAGCACCCGAGGCTTCACGATGACGAACTTCCCCTTCTTGGCGAGGGCCCGACTGAGGATCAGCTCCTCCCCGGCGAAGTACCTCTCATCAAATCCTCCGACCGCCCGAAACTCCTCGCGGCTCGCAAAGAGAAAGCATCCCGCCGCCATCTTGATGCGGCGGGCGAGCCAGAGCCCGAAGGGGAGCACGATCTTGCTCCAGCGCGGAGTCGGCTCGTCGAACTGGAGCCCCGCCCCCCCTCCCACCGCGCCGCTTTCGAGCGCCTCAACCGCGGCGCGGATGACGTCAGGGGTCACCTGGGTGTCCGCGTCGATGAAGACGAGCCACTCGCCCCGAGCGACCGCGGCTCCGGCGTTTCGGGCCGCCGCAATCTGCCTCACGTCGACGGAGACCACCCGCGCGCCCGCCTCCTCGGCGACCTGGGCGGTGCGATCGGTTGACGCGTCGTCGGCGACGATCACCTCAGACGGAAGCGCGAGTTCAGCCACCGCCTCTGCGATCGACGCGAGGGTGGCGGGGAGATTGCCCTCTTCGTTGTGGGCGGGGATCACGAAGGAGACTCTTGGGGCAGGACCGTCTCGGGGAGTGTCTCTCGCCAAAGTTGCCACGAACTAAGACTTGCCCGACAACCACTGCTTCGCGGCTTCGATCTCAGTGTTCCGCCCTTCGCGGAGATCCCTGGGATCGGCGCTAACCTCTACGTCCGGAGCGATGCCGTGGAACTCGATCGACTTCCCCTTCAAGCCCCGCCGCGTCCCGACCGAGTACCGGATCTTGGCAAACCCGCTCGGAAGCTCGTAAACCTTCTTGGTGCTCGACGAGCCCGCCGTCGTGGAGCCGAAGAGTCTCGCGCTCTGATCCTCCGCGAGATCGCGGGCGAAAGTCTCGGCCGCAGAGATCGCACCCGCGTCGATGATCACCGCGACCTTCTTTCTGAAACCCTCGCACAACGAGCCGAGACTCTTCTCGTACCCGCCTCCGGTGTTGCCGCGCAAGTCGATGATCCACCCGGTCGCCTCTGGGTAAGCGGTGAGGGCGGCACGGATCCCCGGCTCGACGCTTTCGTCCATTCGGCGGAGATAGAGATAGCCGACCCCGCCGTCGAGCGAAGCGTGGTAGACAGACTTCCCTGCAGTGACCGAGCCATCGGGGAGGTGATAGTTGTGCGCCCACCCTTTCAGCTCTTGGTTCGCGATGAGGGTCAGCTTCTTCTGCTTCCGCCCGTCGAGGTAGCGGATCTCTGTCGTCGAACCGCGGTCTCCGGAGAACGCTTGGCGGTACTCGAAGAAGCGAGCCCGCTGCTGGCTCGAGAAGAAGCCCCCCTCTTGCCACGCTTTCTGCGTACGGAGCTCCATCGCTTTCGCGGCGGGCTTCCCATCGATCCGAGTCACGATCGTCCCGGGGGGCAGCGCACTCTTCAGGTTGCCGCCGGTCTCCATGACCAGCGCGGTGCCCTTCGGTCCGGGAAGCAGTGCGACCCCCGGCCAAGCGACCGCCTTCGGGGGCGGGGAAGCTCGCATCGCTTCGAGACGACAGTGGCCGTCGCGGAGTCCCCGTAGCACATCGAGAATGACGGCGCCGAACTCTTCGTCGCTCCGGCACAGTTGCGCCCGCTTCGCGAGGAGCTTCTTCCGCGCCTGCCACTCCTTCTCGATCCCCTTCACTTCGAAGAAGGGGTAGTTCGCGTCGAGCTCGGCGAAGAGCGCCGAAAGGTCTTCGAGGTACGGGTTCGGCGGCGAGGTCGCTTCGAGGGGCGAGAGCGCGGAGAGAAGCGCGACCAGGACCACTCCAGCGGCGGCGCGCTTCGCGCTGCTCCTACGCGGGCGCGTCATCGATCACCTCAGAGTGTCGAGCGAACCGACTGTCGGGATACGACTCGCGGACGGCGTTCCAGCGGGCGCGGAGCTTCGGCAGGTCGCGCTTACCCGCCAAAAACTCGAAGATCCCGAGGAAGTGGAGCGCCTCCGCCGCGGCCGGCGCCTGGGGGGTCGTTTCGACGATGTCTTCGAGGATCGCGGCTCCTACGTCGAGCCGACGGTGGTGCATATGGTCCATGGCGATCGGAATGCGGAGCTCCGGTATGAAATCTTCCGGGGGGAGCCAACCGGTCCAGCGGCGCAGCTCGCGTCCTCGGGTGTCATCCACGATGAAGGTCGGAGCCCACACCACTTTCATGGTCTGGGTCGCGGCGACGAAGTCATCGTGCGGGCTCGCGAGATCGAATTGGATTCCTCGGTAGTGCGAGGCGAGGAGACTCCCCACCTCCGGATCGGGCCAAGTGAACTTGGCCATCCGTCCGCAACCGAGTCAGCCGGGGGCGTGGAAGTAGCGGAGGCGCAGAGTGCCATCCTCTTCTGCCGCCGTGTTCGCCGCAGCGAGCGTATCGAACCAGATGGTGGTGTCGCTCATCGCACTCCCTCTCGCTAATGGTAGTCACAAGTCTAGTGATCACTGCCCTTTTCGCCGTCCCTGTGACCGCCGTAGGTTACCACTGGTCGGTTACCGTTCGTAGGTACCCCAGACGACTTCCGCCGTTTGGCGGTGAATGCGGACGGTGTCCTCGACCCGACGGGCATACCCGCCGGCCAGCGTGACGACCCCGGGGATCCCCGACGCGACGGCGCGCTCGATGACCAACTCGTCGCGCCGTTTCAATCCCTCGAACGTCAACTTGAGGTCGCCCAACTGGTCGTCGTGGAACGGGTCCGCGCCCGCGACCGAGAAGATCATCTCCGGGGACTGCTCATCGAAGATCTGATCGAGCGCCTCTTCCAGACGATCGAGGTACTCGGCATCTCCGACGAATGGATCGAGACCGATGTCGAGATCGGAGCGCTGCTTCAAGGGATAGAGATTCTCCTGGTGAATCGAGAAGGTGAAGACGCTCTCGTCCCCTTGGAAGATCGCAGCGGTGCCGTTCCCTTGGTGGAGGTCGGTGTCGATCACCGCCACCCGCCCGAGACCCTGCTCGGCTTGCAAGCTCCGGATCGCAATCGCGACATCGTTGTAGTAACAGAACCCCTCCGCGTGATCGGCGAACGCATGATGGAATCCTCCGCCGAGATGCATCGTCCAGCGCTCTTGGTGCCAGGCGAGATCCGCAGCGCGGACCGTCCCGCCGACCATTCGCCGAAATCCTTCGATCACCTCGGGGGTCACCGGCAGCTCGGATGGGACGGTGCGCTCGGTCGCGCGCGCCTCACGCAAGTCTGCGAGGTACGCGCGGGTGTGCACGCGCTCGAGATCGAGAGGATGTGTGGGCTCCGGTGCCCCGAAGCACTCTTCGGGCACACCCAGGGCGCGGATCTCGCTCGCGAGACGCGCGTACTTCTCGGTCGGGAAGACATGGGCGCCGATGTCGATCGCCGACATCGGCTCGTAGATGAAAATTTCGCGCGCCATGTTTCCCTACCCTGAGCTCTCTTGATCGCGACGACAGCTGCCGATCAGTGGGGACTGATCCACATCATGCCGTCCATCCCGTCGACACAGAACGCGTGGCTCTCTCCCGCCCCCGCCTGGTAGACGATGGCGCTCGCCAGCGTGTCTTTGCAGATTTGACCCTCGAAGGCGCGCGCGGCAGCGATCACTCCGTCGTCCCCGGTCATGAAGATCGCGATCCGCTGGGTGTACTCGAGGTCGAGCTCCTTGCGCCGCCCCTGCACGTGGTGACTCAGTTCGTTCGCGACCCCCTCCAGGCGGAGTTCGTCGGTCACCGTGGTGTCGAGGATCAGCACTCCGGTACTCCCCTGGGCCGCGCTCCACCCTTCCTTGGCGTGGATCTCGACCTGTACGTCCTCGCCGGTGAGCGTGACGGCGGTCCCCCCCTCGACGGTGACCGTCACCTCCCCCTTATCTTCCAAGTCACGCAAGAGAGCGGCGGGGTCGGCGTAGTCGCGCAATTCGTTTTGGATCGATTTTCCGAGCGGCCCGAACTTCGGCCCGATCGAACGGAAGTTCGGCTTCACCTCGTAGCGCACGTATTCATCGGCATGCTCGAGGAAGTGCACACTCTTGACGTTGAGCTCCTCTTGGATCAGGCCCGAGCAGACGTCGATCGAGTCCGCGAGCTTCTTGTTGGCGAGCACCAACTCGATCCGATCAAGGGGCTGACGGACGCGCAACTTCGAATGAGCGCGCGCCGCGCGTCCCATCGACGTGATTTCGCGCACCGCGACCATCCGCTCGCTCAACGGTGCGTCGATGAAGCGACCGATCGCCTCCGGGTACGAACAGAGGTGCACCGATTCCGGCATGTCGTCGTCCTCGCGGCTGCCCACCAAGTTGTCATAGATCGTCTCTGTGATGAACGGGACGAATGGCGCGGCGAGTAAGTTCACTGTGATCAAGCAGTGGTAGAGGGTCGAGTACGCGGCCTCCTTGTCAGGGGTGAGACCCTCACCCCAGAAACGATCACGGCTGCGGCGGACGTACCAGTTCGACAGAGAATCGACGAAGGAGTTGAGGGCTTTCGCAGCGGGAAAGTTCTCGAGCCCGTCCATCCGCTTGCGCACTTCTTCGATGGTGAGATGCAGCTCGGACACGATCCAGCGATCGAGCTCGGGGAAGTTTTCGAGCCCTTCCGGCGTGCCGAGCAAGTCCCCCTTCGGGACCCAGCCATCGATGTTCGCGTAGATCGTGAAGAAGCTGTAGACGTTCCAGAGGCGGATCAGGAACTCACGCTGTCCTTCCGCGATCCCTTGCTCTTGGAAGCGCACGCTCGTCCACGGCGCCTGCGAGCTGAAGAAGAGCCACCGCATCGCATCCGAGCCCTCGTTCTCGAAGATGTAGCCCGGCGTTTTGTAGTTCTTCTTCGATTTCGACATCTTGAGGCCGTCTTCGCCGAGAAGCAGGCCGAGCACGATGCAACTCTTGAAGGGCTGTGGCCACTCGACCGGAAGGTTGTCTGGAACCCGGGCATCGGCGCGAGCGACGCCGTTCTTTCCGAACAGCATCGTGGAGATCGAGAGGAGCGCGTAGAACCACCCGCGGGTCTGGTCGATCGCTTCAGAGATGAAGTCCGCAGGGAACAACTCGGCGAACCGATCCTCCCCTTCGTGGGGGAAGCCCCACTGGGCGAAGGGCATGCATCCGGCGTCGAACCAACAATCGATGACGTCTTTGACGCGGTTCATCCGCGCACCCTCGTGGAACGGCGAGGCGTAGGTGACCGAGTCGATCCACGGGCGATGGACCCGTAGGTTTTCGTCGAGATCGGGATCGGCCTCTTTCGCGTCATCCCAAACTTCGGTCCCGCTGACCCCCGGCTTGGCGAGGAGTTCGTGGTACGACTCGATCGCCTCCATTTGCCCGGTCTCTTCGCAGACCCAGATCGGCAGAGGAGTCCCCCAGTAGCGCTCTCGAGAGAGGGTCCAATCGACATTGGTTTCGAGGTACTTCCCGAAGCGGCCGTCTTGGATGTGCTCGGGGAGCCACTGGATCTCTTGGTTGTTGGCGAGCATGTCATCGACGAATTGAGTCGTGCGGATGAACCAGCTCGAACGTGGGTACTGGATCAGCGGATCCTGATCTGCTCGCGGGCAGAACGGGTACTCGTGGCGGTACTGCTCGCGATGGTAGAGGACTCCCTGGTCCTTCAGAACGCGGATCAACTCCTTGTCCGCGTCCTTCACCCACTGCCCTTGGAACTCGGGGAACACGTCGGTGAATGCGCCATCGGGACCGACCGCGTTGAGGAGCGGGATCGCCTCGGGGTCGACGCAGCGGGCCCGTTCGGCGACGAGCACCGCGTGGTCGATCTCTCCGAATGCGGGCGCCTGGTGCACGACACCCGTTCCCGAATCGGTGGTGACGAAGTCGGCGGCGACGACACGCCACGCAACGGTCGCCTCTCCCCCATCCTTCAGCGCGGTCATCTCGCCGCCATAGGTCTCCGTGTAGATATCAAAGGGGGGGAAGTAGTCCTTCCCGACCAGAGTCGAGCCTTTCACCCGCTCCACCTCGGTCAGGGTACAGCCCCCCTTCTCGGCGACCGTCGCGAGCAAATCTGCTGCGACGATGAGGATCTCGCCCGTCTCCTCATCTTGCGCGCGAACGTAGTCGAGCTCGGGGTGCACCGCGCAGAACTGGTTCGAGGGCAGGGTCCACGGGGTCGTGGTCCACACGACGAGTGAGGTGTTCGCCTCATCGACGAGGGGCATCTTCACGTAGACGCTCGGGTCATCGACGGTGCGATATCCTTCGCCGACTTCTCCCGCGGAAAGTCCGGTTCCCCCCTGGGCCCACCACCAGACGATCTTGTGCCCCTGATAGAGCAGGCCGGCGTCGAACAACTTCTTCAGCGCCCACCAAACGCTCTCGACGTAGGTACGGTGATACGTCGCGTACGCGGATTTGAGATCGACCCAGAAGCCGAGCTGCTTCGTGATCGTCTCCCACTCCTGGGTGTAGCGAAACACCGACTCTTGGCAGCGGCGGATGAACGGCTCGATGCCGTACTCCTCGATCTGTTCCTTGGTGCGGATCCCGAGTTCTTTTTGCACTTCGACTTCGACGGGAAGGCCGTGGGTGTCCCACCCCGCTTTTCGCTCGCACAGCTTTCCGAGCATGGTTTGGTAGCGGGGGAACAGGTCCTTCATTGCGCGGGTGAGGCAGTGCCCCGGGTGCGGCATCCCATTCGCGGTCGGCGGGCCCTCATAGAACACGAAGCGCTCGGCCCCCGCTCGCTGCGCGAGGGACAGACGGTAGATATCCCGCGACTCCCAGAACGTGCGGACTTCCTCTTCCTGGGCGGGGAAATCGGGCTTCGCGGAGACGTCCGCGAAGCGGAACCAATCGGTCGTGTCGTTCATCGCTTCGGTTCCTCGGGCTGGGGTGGTGCGCGCGGCCACTCAAGAAGTTTGCTCGTCGGAGGCTCCGGCCATGGTGCCTGCCTCCGGGGACGGCGGGCGCGCATGATAGCAGAGGATCGAAACGC
>CALEHF010000199.1 GCA_937876125.1 uncultured bacterium | reverse complement strand
TGCCCTCGACGGCGAGCAGCGCCCGTGAGGTTTCTCGCTCCGACTCGCTGGGGACTTGAACCCCTGCGTCGCTCAGAAACTCCCTTCTCCCCACGATGACCGATCTCCCCCCCACGCTGCCTCTGAGTCCGAGCCCTGCGACCTCCTCGACCCCATCGAGCTCTGGGAGCGCGATCTTGCGATCCTTCGCCGTCTCGACCACAGCCCTCGCGATCGGATGCGTCGATCCGCGCTCGATCGCCGCCGTGATCCCGAGGATTTCATCTTCGGTGAACCCATCACCGCACTCGATCGTGTCGAGGGAGAACTTCCCTTCGGTCAAGGTACCGGTCTTGTCGAGGAACAGAACTTTTGCGCGGGCGAGCGCTTCGAGCGCTCCGGCATTCTTGATCAAAATGCCGCGGCGCAGTCCGATCCCGCTGCCGACCAAGATCGCGGTGGGGGTCGCGAGTCCGAGCGCGCACGGGCAAGCGATGACGACGACGGAGACCGCGAACCGGATCGCTTGGGCCACATCGCCATCGATCGCCAGCCAGGTGATGAGAGTGGCGAGCGAGAGTGCGATGACCACCGGCACGAACACCCCCGACACGCGATCGGCGAGTTTTTGGACCGGAGCGGGGTGTGCCTGGGCCTCGCGCACCATCCGCACGATCCCGGCGAGAACCGTCGCGCCGCCGGTGGCGGTCACTTCGACTTCGATCCGCCCTGCTTCGTTGACGGTGCCACCGGTGACGTCGTCCCACGCAACCTTCTCGACCGGGATCGACTCGCCGGTGAGGAGCGATTCGTCGACGACGGTCGTTCCCGCGCGCACCACCCCATCCGCGGGAATCCTCTCTCCGGCGAGCACGACGATCCGATCGCCCACCCCGATTTCCGCTGCGGGCACCTCGCGTTCTTGCCCATTCTCGATCCGGCGGGCGGTGGGGGGAGCGAGATCGAGCAAGCTTCTGAGCGCAGCCCGTGCCTCTCCGCGCGCCCGCGACTCGAGCCACTTGCCGAGCGAGATGAACGTGATGAGGAACGCGGCGGTCTCGAAGAAGATCGGCGCCCCTTCTCCGAGCGCACCAAAGGTCGAGGCGGTCGATGCGACGAAGGCGGTGCCTGCCCCGAGTGCGATCAACGTGTCCATCGTCGCGTGCCCGCGGCGGAGCGCGAACCAAGAAGTGGTGAAGTAGTGCCGCCCCGGAATCGCGAGGACGAACAGCGCGCCGAGTCCCTGGATCGTGAGGGAGGCCGGGGTCATCCCGAGTCCCCACATCGCGACCGCCGTGGGGACCGTCCCGGCGAGGGAGAGAAAAAAGCGGCTGCGGGCGAGGTCCGATTCTTCGACGGCGAAGTCGGGACGATCGTGACTCTCCTCCGACAGCACTCGAGCGGTGTATCCCGCACGCTGGATCGCCTCGACGACCTCCGCGGCGTCAATTTCGGAGCTCGTGGGGGAATCATTTTCTGGAATCGGATCGAGCACGATCCGGGCATCTCCGGTGGCCAAATTCACAGCCACCTGGGTGATTCCGGGGAGCGATCGGACCGCCTTTTCGACGGCACCCACGCAGCTTGCACAGGTCATCCCGCCGATTTCGAGCTGGATCGTGCGTTCTCGCTCAGCGCTTGTCACCGGTCCTCGCTTCTAGAGCTTGGCTACTGTCAGCCCCCGTGGGGCTCGTCGCTCCGCCGGCGATCCCCAGCGCGCCCCGCCGGTCAGAGAACCACCCGCCAAATCCCCCCACGTTTGCTTCCCGGGGCGGATGTCGAGTGATAGGGTACCCTCTCGGATCTTCCCCGAACGACTGGACGATCTCTCCGCGACGGCGACGTCACGGCGAGAACTGGTTTCGATCTCAGAAGGCGGTCCCACCGTCCAACCGATCGAACGGTACCATGAACTTTCGGAGCCATGACCCTTCATTGAGTTTGTGTTCGTATTCACGGCGAGACTCGGCTGGAAGTCTTGATCTCCGAAACGGTTCGTGCGGCGCTCGGCCCACGAAAGGACACGCACTCCCATGTCGACTCAGCAACAGGAACTCATAGTGACTCCGAAGAACACGATCTTCAGGCCCGATGCCGAGATGCTCCGCAAGCTCACCGCCGAAATGCCGAACGCGCGGGAAACGAGCTTCAACAACTACAACGTCCAGACGAAAGTCGACTCGCGCTCGAAGAAGTCGACCTTTGTCATCACCGACGATCCGACGCAACACTCCGATCAGTGCATCTCCCGCGCTGAGGGTGCACGCGTTGCGAAGCTCCAGGACGAGTTTATCTCCAAGTCCGACATGATCGTGGTCGATGGCTACATCGGGAATGATCCGGAGTTTCGCACTCCTTGTCGCCTCTATATGGAGAAGAAGCACGCCAACATCGCGGCGATGCAAAACCTTCTCTACTACCCGCTCGACGGGGACGAGGGAGACAACTACACCCCCGAGCTCACCGTGATCTACACGCCGAGCGTGAAGGCGGACGGATACCCCGACGATCGGCTGATCGCCGTCGATCTCGAGGCCGGAGTCACCCGCGTCTTCAACTCCGACTACTTCGGGGAGTCGAAAAAGGGTGGCCTTCGGATGTGGAACGAGCGCGTCTACCGGAAGGGCGGCCTCTCGCTCCACGCGGGCTTGAAAGTGATCCCGGTCGGAGACCAGAACAAGGTCGGCTTGATCGTCGGCCTTTCGGGCACCGGCAAGACCACGACGACCTTCACGCGCCAAAATGGCTCGGGCCCGGTGCAGGATGACTTCGTCGCGCTGATGCCGGATGGTCGAATTCACGCGACCGAGAATGGCTGTTTCGCGAAGACCTTCGCGCTCTCGAAAGAGGACGAGCCGACGATCCACGCCGCCGTGTGCAAGGACGTCTCCTACCTCGAGAACGTCGCCATGAACGACAGTGGCAAAGTCGACTTCTTCGACGAAAGCTACACCCAGAACGGCCGCGCGGTGATCCGCATGCAAGACATCGACGGCGCGATCGACGCGCGCGAGGTGGGCACCGCGGACTTCCTCCTGATCCTGAACCGTAACGAAAACATCATTCCTGGGGTCTGCAAGCTCGACCCGGGCCAGGGCGCCGCGTACTTCATGCTCGGAGAGACTCAAGGGACCAGCGCGGGCGGCAAAGACGAAGCCGGCAAGTTCCTGCGCGTCCCGGGCACCAACCCGTTCTTCCCCATGCTCCACTCGATGCAGGGAAACCGCTTCCTCGAGCTGATGCACGCTCACCCGATGGAGGTCTACCTGATGAACACCGGGCGCGTCGGTGGTCCGGCGGGTGACGAGCGTTCGGCGAAGGTGAAAATTCCGCACTCGAGTGCCATCGTCAAAGGGGTCGCCGAGGGAACGATCGAGTGGGAGATCGACCCCGACTTCGGGTACCAGGTTGCGACCATGGTGCCGGGAATCGACGCGAGTGACTTCGGTATTCTTCAGCCGCGCCGTCTCTACGAGGAGCAGGGGCGGAAGGACGAATACGACAAGCACGTCGCACGCATCCGCGCAGAGCGTCGCGAGTACCTCGAAAGCTACCCCGGTCTGCGCGAAGAGATCTTCCTCGGCCTCGGCGGGTAGTGGCCACGCGCGACATTGTTCGAAAGAGAATCGGCCCGCTTCGCAGTCATGCGAAGCGGGCCGATTTCTGTTTCAGAGCCAGGGAGTCGTCGATCCGCCCCTGCTACCCCTTGCGGCGACGCGCCTCCCAGCCGAGCGCATCCCCCTCGGGGAGTTCACCGACTCCGAGTTCGCGAAGCATCCACAACACTTGCGCGCGGTGGTGCATGCCGTGGGTTGCGACGTGGACTAGCGCTCCGCCGAAGGTCTTTTCTTTCGGTGGGTCGTCGAGCAGGTCGACGAACGTGCTGTCGATGCGTCCCTCGGTCGCCAGGGTCTCTGCGAGCGTCCGGAGCTCGGAGGCGACGGTGTCGAGGCGCGCGGAGAACTCGCTGAGCGGGGCCTCGATCTCGAACCGCGCCCGGACTGGTTTCTCCAGCATCAGGTCCATCCAGCACTCCATGACGCGCACGATATGGTGAAGCGTCGCGCGCACGGAACCGAGACCGATAGGAAAAGCGCGTTCGAGGGCGGCGGGGTCGAGATCTGCTGCGATGGAAATCAGCTCGCGCGTGGTGCCCGCGTCGTGGCCGAGGAGTCGGTCGAGGATGCTGCCGTCACTTTGGTTCATGAGGTGAGTCTCTCCTTCCGAGGTGGAGTGCGATGGGCCATGATCCTGTCGAAGGGAGAGCGATCGACCATGGGTGAAAGCACATTCCCAACAGACTGCTGGGGAACAGCGAAGCAACGCATCGTCGTCATCGGAAACGGTGGCGGCGGAAAGACCACGCTCTCTCGGGCGATCGCAGAGGCGACCGAGCTGCCTCTTCACGAAGTCGACCGGATCCAGTACCGCGCGGGGTGGGAGGTCGCGCCCGCGGCGGAAGTGACCTCCGAGATCGAACAGATCATCGCGACCGATCGTTGGATCATCGACGGCTTCGGCCCGTGGCCGACCTTCGAGTCTCGCTGCGAACGCGCCGACACCGTGATCTTCGTCGACTTCCCTCTCTGGATCCACTTCTGGTGGGCGGCGGAGCGGCAGGTTTCCGCAGCGAGGGGGGAGGCGCGCCTCGGTGGGCCGGAGGGCTGCCCTCTTGATGGGATGACCGAGAAAGTGTTCCGCGCGATCGGCTTCGTGCACGAGGAGATCCGCCCGAAGATCCTCGAGCTCCTGCCGCGGGTCCGAGACCGTGTCGACCTGATCGAGATCCACTCCCCGGAAGAGCTCGACGCGCTCCACGCAGCCATTTCTCTCTAACGGGCTTGAGGTCTCGATTTTATATGTCACCATTGGGTGACATATGAAAGGGAGGTCCGTGCAGTCTCATGAAGCGAAGCGGCCCCGCGCCCCGGAGGTCACTCAGAGAGAGCGCGACGACGCGGTCTGGCGCGCGCTCGCCGACCGGAACCGTCGGGAGATCCTCGATCTCCTCGGCGGGGAACCCCGTACCACGGGCGGTCTGGTCGACTCGTTCCCGCATCTCTCACGCACCGCGGTGATGAAGCACCTCGATGTTCTCGAGCGAGCAGATCTGCTGATCGTGCGTCGCGAAGGGCGTGTACGGTGGAACCAACTCAACCCCATCCCGATCGAACAGATCCACGAACGCTGGGTCGCGCCCCATGTCAGAAGGATGGCGAGTGCGCTCCTCAGACTCAAAGGCCAGGTCGAGAAGAAGGCAGCTCAGAAAACTCGTACGAAAATCAATCCGAGGAGGAAGCGATGACGGCGAAGATCAGCGAAGCGCGGGTGGCAGTCTACGAACTCGAAGTGAAAATCAATGCGCCGCGCGCGGCGGTGTGGAAGGGCCTGGTCGAGGATACGGACGCTTGGTGGCTCCACGATTTTCACATGGTGGGAGAGGGCTCGACCGTCACTCTCGATGCGCGTGCCGGCGGTCACCTCATCGAATCTCACGAGGACGGGCGCAGCTTGCTCTGGTTTACGGTCACGAATTGTGTGCCGGGGGTCCAGCTCGATGCCTCGGGGGGTCTTTCCCCCCAGTTCGGAGGCCCGGCCACCACGATGATCACGATCAAGCTCGAGGAGCTGGATGGCGGCGGGACGACGCTGCGCATGACCGACGCGCTCTTTGGCCGCGTGCCCGAGGAGACGATTCGAGCTCTCGACGAGGGGTGGAAGCTGCTGTTCACCGAAGGGCTGAAGAAGTACGTCGAGGGCCAGTAGCTTCGGGGGGCAGTAGCTTCGGGGGGCAGTAGATCGAGGAGGCAAACCGCGGCTATCTCTGGGAAACCCAAACGTTTCGAAGTCGCTGAGCGATGTTCGGGGGAATCACCCCCGAGCACTCGAGGAGAACTCGCCCTCCTTTGCGCACGCCGAAGATCGTTCCTCGAGTCAGATCGGTTTCGGCGATCACGCTTGCGATGAGATGAAGCCTCTGGGGAGAGAGGCTCCCCTCGACGCGGTGCTCGCCTTCGCCGTGGATCTCGATGGTGAACTCCGCAGGTCGCCGAAAAATCTTCGTCAGCCAGCCCACTACAGCTCCTCCCGAAACTCCCGTGCCGCCACTCTCGCTGCCGCTCGTGATCATACGAGCGAACTCCGGCCCGTTCCACCGGAGCGATCTCGTGCATTCCGATACCCAAGCGCTTGCCCCGGAAGTCTCCGACCCGGTAGCCTTCAGAGCAGCTTAGAGTCCCCGAGTTCCTCGGAGTCCCCGTCGGACACCCAGTCGGAGAGAAGTCAGGAGTGGGATGTCTCCCTTGATCATCGATGCGACGGTGCTTCTTCTCACCGTCCTTTACGCGCTTCTCACCGACAACGCCGCGAGGCGGTACCTTGCCGGAAAGTCGCGCTTCGATGCGCTCGCCCGCCCGTTGCTCATCGGCACGGTCTCTCTCCATCTTTTTGCGCTGCTTCTTCGGGGATTCGAAACGCGCACCTGCCCGGTGCTCACCCGATGGGAAGCGCTGAGCTTCGTTGCGTTTGCCATGACCGCGATCTACCTCGCTCTCGAAGTGCGCCGCAAGATTCGCGTGACCGCAGTCTTCGTCCTCGGATTTGCAGCCGCCATGCAATTTCTCTCCGCGATTTTCATCCTCGGTGGCGGCCCAGCCGAACCGACGGGTTCCCCCGACCTGGCCTCGTCATTCCACGCCTTCGCCGCGATGATCGGACTTTCGGGAGTTGCGGTCGCTGGAATCTTCGGGCTGCTCTACGTGCGCTTGCACCAGAAGATCCGTCGCAGCAAGTTCGGCCCGTTCTACCAGCGGATGCCATCTCTCGAGGAACTCGGCGACCTGAACGCTTCCGCGGCAGCGCTCGGGTTCCTGGCGCTGTCGGTCACCGTGGGAATCGGATTGTCGAGCATGTTCACTCACGGGGACGAGCCACGGGCGGTCGAGCTTCCGTGGTTCCCGATCGCCCTGACGATGGCTCTCTGGCTCCTCTTGGGCGTCTGTTCCCTCGGCCATCGGTTCGGCAAGCTGGGCGGGGCGCGGTTGGCGTGGGCGACCGTGGTCGCTTTCGCCGCTGCCTGTGGCTTGCTCGTCTCCCTGGGGCCCCAGGGGGTCCACGGAACCTGATGCGTATCTACTGCCTCAGCCTCAACCACAACTGTACTCCGATCGACGTGCGCGAACGCGTGGCGTTCGATCGCGACGCAGGCACCGCGTTTCTCAGGGAGCTTTGCGTGCCCGATGGCGCCGAGGGAGTCCTCCTTTCGACGTGCAACCGAACGGAGATCTACGCGACTCTTCCCGCTGGCGATGCGTCGACCCCCTACGAGCGAGTGTTCGAGCTGCTCAAGAAGTACCGCGAGTTTCAACCTCGTTCTGCCCCGCCGAATCATTGGCGCGGCGAAGGACCCCCCGCGGTCTCACACCTCTTTCGGGTGGCGTCGGGGCTCGAAAGCCAAGTGATCGGCGAGAGCCAAATTCTCGGGCAGGTGAAGACCGGTCTCGAGTGGGCGGATGAGGCGGGCACCTCGGGGCGTGTCATGCGTCGGTTGCTGGAGCGGGCGATTCGGGTGGGGAAGCGAGTGCGCTCCGAGACGACGATCGGCGACGGCGCGCTCTCCCATGCGTACGCGGCGCTCGAATTGGGGCGAAAGATCTTCGGCGGGCTCGACACGAAGCGAGTCCTGGTCGTCGGTACCGGAGAAATTGGGGCGCTCGCGCTCGAGAACTTGCGTGGGGTCGCGACGGCGGGCATTGCGGTGATGAACCGCACCCGCGAGCGCGCGGAAGCGCTCGCCGCCATCAATGGGGCAGAAGTGCGCGCGTTCGAAGAGCTCGAGAACGCTCTCATCGACGCAGACTTGGTGTTCACGTCGACCGGGGCGACCGAGCCGATCATCACCCTCGATATGATGAAGCGCGTCCGCGCGGCGCGCGGCGGTCGACGGCCGATCCTGTTCATCGACCTCGCTTTGCCGCGCGACGTCGATGCGCGCGCAGGACAAGTCAACGGTGTCTATCTGAAGAATCTCGACGATCTCGCCGCTGTCGTTTCCGCGAACGTAAGACAGCGCCGCGAGGAGATTCCACGCGCAGAATTGATCGTCGCTGCCGGCGCCGGGACCTTTCTCGAGTGGCTCGCCGCGCTCGCGGTCGAGCCCGCGATTCGTGATCTGCGCGCCTCATTCGAACACGCGCGTCAAGAAGAGCTTCTCCTCGCGCGCGGGAAACTCGATGAGGAGGCCTTCGGGGTGCTCGACGAAACGACCCGACGCCTCATCGGTCGTCTCCTGCATCTCCCCTCGGCGAACCTGAAGCGAGAGGACGCGCTGCGCGATCCGGAGATCCTCGCGCTGGTGCGTCGTCTGTTCCTCGAGGAGCTGCCGCACCCCGCGGCGCAGGCTCGAGGAGCCGGTCTAGGCGATGCGGCCTCAGTTCCAGAAGAGAGCTGATCGGCGATCATCGCCAGTTCTTCCCTTGAAACCTCATCGCGCCTCTCAGACCATGGCGAGGGACGAAGGACTCTCGAGCTCCCCGCAAGGAGGACCGATGCGCATTCTCGCACTCTGCCTATTCACGCTCTGTCTCTCATCCATCGCACCTCCTCGCGCGGCGGCAGAGGAGCACGGAATCGGGAACTTCGGCGCGACGGTGGAGCTCGAAAAGTCCTGGAAACGTCAAACGATCGATCCTGACTTGGGGAAGGACCAGTTCATCTATCGCTCGGGGGGGCTCCTCGGAGGGCGAAAGACGTATTACGCTGCGATTCTCGAGGTGGAGCAGGTCTTCGAAACCAAAGCGGAGTGCAGCGATCAGCTCGATGTGTTCATCCAAAGTGTGGGGGGCAAGGCGACGTCGAGAGTGACCTACTCTGAAGTGTCAGGGGGGTGCTTCGCGAAGCAGACGATGGAAGCAAAGATCGGGTCGGCTCGGATCGCGTATCGAATCGATCTGCACTCGAATGCTGGGCTCACCTACTACACGCTCGTCTGGGGCGGTGCTTCCGAAGCGAAGGCGATCGCGGCACGGGCAGATGAGCTCGACAAGAACTTCTCGTTCCCCGCGGAGAATTCGAAGTGGGGAAAAAGCGCCGTGCCCACTCGCCGGAGCTTCAAAATTCCCGGTTACGAGCTGTCCTTCTTCTTGCGAGCGTCGGTCTTCGATCAAGAGGAGACTGAGGACGACGAGACGCTGTACTCGTTCTCGAGTCGTGACCAAGAGCACGGCTGCTACGGCTGGATCTACAGCACTGGAACGACCGACAGTATCCTGGATGCAGCGTTCGAGATCTTCGGTGACTCCTTCGACGAGGTGGAACAGACCTCGCGCGAGTGGGTGAAGGTCAGCGGGATCCAGGCGCGGAGGTCGGTGACCTTTGCGGATGACCACTACACGATCTGGACCTACGCGATCCCCATCGACCAGGGGCGCATTCTCGAATTGCGCTATCTCGCATCAGGAACTCCGGACACGGTCCGCTTCGATCGAGAGCATTTCGCTCGCACTCTGACGGTCCAAGCGCGAGAACGCGTGATCACCTTCCCCGAGCTCCTCCGCTGGGGTCCCGCCCCGAGCCTCGATCCTCAGACCTCTCTCGTCTTCACGCGAGCGACAACGGTCGGCGACCTGGGCCTCAATTCCCTCTCTTCCGTGGGCCTTACCGAGGATGGGATCGTCGCGTGTTCCGGGAACGCGATTGCCTCGCTCCCCGCGGGGGAGAAGACCGCCGAGATGCTCCTGACTGGCGCCGCCTGGGGGCACCAGTCGATCGTGCGCTTCAAAGACCAGTGGCTGACCTCGATGTCCGATGGCTCCGTGTCTCGAATTCGCGACGGCGGTGAAGAGCCGCTCCTTTGGGAAGCACGCGCTCTTCATGTCGTCGGGGACCAGCTGTTCCTCGCCCGTGAGAAGCGGGGAGGGCTCCTCGATCTGCTGGGAACTGCGAGGGCGGGGGGCGGAGACCAGATTTTCCGTCGAGCTGTGTCAGGGAGCGAGTCTCTCGTCGCTGAGCTTCCCCGAACCACTGTGCTCGAGATCGTTGCGAATCAGGGGGGGTCACAACTCCTCGTTCGAGGGTCAGCGGCGCAGACTTCTGCGGTGTCTGAGATCAACTACGGGACGGGTCAGCTCTCTGTGATCGAAGCCACGACTGGAGTGGTGAAGCGCTTTGAACAGTGGCAACGCATTGATGGGATCGGAGCCGCGACCGAGGGGTGGATCGTGAGCGGGCGCCCCCCGGGCAAGCCGCTGGGGATTTACCAGGTCGATGCCGAGGGGAACGCGACTGCGCTCTTCCTCGGTGGCCAGCTCATCGGGCTCGGCGAGCGGGACGGTTTGCTGACCTTCGCGAGCAATCGCGTTCCGAGATCGGATGGGGAGACGAGCTTCATCACGTATCGCATCCCGGTCGCGAGCCTCGCCAAGATCGGCCCCCTCTGTCAGCCGTTCTCTTCGCAGATCCTGGGCGAGATCGGTCGGGAGACGATGGACCTCAAGAAGGCTGCGCCCGGATCCGAGACCGAGCTTCGCGCGCTCTTTGCGAAGATCCAGGCGGAGTGCCAGACGCGGGTGGGGCGCGAACTTCCCGTCGATGGAGTGCGGTTCGACTCGCTGATCGAAGAGATGTACGACGGCGCCGCGCTCGGTGATCACGGAAACATCGTGCTCGCCATCGCGCTCGCCGTGGTGCTCCTCGACCAGGGGGGGGAGTGGATCGAGACGGAGAGCGCTCGCTGGCTCGATTGGACCCGGCGGAGCACCGACCCGCGGGGGAATGCGTTCGCGATCGCGGCGCACCCGGGTAGCTGGATCTCCAGCTGTCTCTACGACGAGGAGGGAAAGTGGGCGCCGGGAACCTCGATCGATGGGGCGCGCGAGGGCCGGAAGCTTCTCGTCGGTCTCGACTTCTCCGCTCTTCAGAAACGAATCGACGCCCAAGTCCCAGCGGCGATCCGAGAAGCCCTCGAGAAGGGCGATGTCGGCGCTCTGCGCGCCAGCGTCGTCGCGCTTCCGAAAAACCACCACTGGCGCGACAGCGTCTACTTCGAGTTGTCGCGACTCGGTCGCTCCGAAGTCATCGAGGAGCTTGCCGCGCAGTTCGTCGAGGGGGAGTTCGCCTCAGAGGTCGATCACCTCGCGTTCTGGGTCGCGCGGACCCCACGTGCGAAGGCATCCGAGGTCGAAACCCTCGCGCCCAAGCTCATGAAGGCGATCGGGGAATACCCTCGCGCGGCGGCTTTGTACCTTCTGCTCGGTCGCTTGTACGAGAGTGGCGGCGCCAGTCGCCACGACCATGCGCGAGCGTCGTACCTGCGTCTTCTCGAAGTGCAGTCGTGGGGGGACTTGGCAGATGAGGCGCGGGCTCGAATCGCCGCGCTCGAATAGTCGACTCCTTTCGCCTCGCTTCGATCACCGGGTAGACTTCGGGGCGTCGCCATCGTCCTGTTTCAGAAAGAGCGCATGAGAGGGGCCCGACCTTGAAACTTCGTCTCGGAACGCGAGGGAGCGAACTCGCGCTCACCCAATCACGGTGGGTCGCAGCTCAACTGTGCGCCGCGGTGGCCGCCGGGGGGGGAGAGCCGCTCGAAATCGAAGAGGTGATCCTCAAGACCACGGGCGATACCGATCAGCTCTCTCCGCTCCATCAGCACTCCGATCCCGGTGTGTTCACGAAGGAGCTCGAGCGTGCGTTGCTCGCGAACCAGGTCGATTTGGCGGTCCACTCCCTGAAGGATCTTCCCACGGCGACCCCTGTGGGGCTCACCATCGCCGCCTACCCGCCCCGGGAAGAGCCGTGGGATGCGTGGGTGAGCGAGACGGCGCCCGACCTGGTGGATCTCGAAGATGGCGCGCACGTCGCGACCGGCTCGTTACGCCGGCGCGCGCAAATCCTCAACGAGTATCCGCACCTGGTGGTCGAGGGGATTCGAGGAAACATCGAAACGCGCATCAAGCGATCCGCCGAGCGAGGGGACGCGGGGTTGATCCTCGCCGCAGCGGGCCTGCGTCGCACCGGCCGCGAAGCCCATATCCGCGGGACATTCACCGCCACCGAAATGACGCCCGCGCCGGGGCAAGGCGCACTCGCGCTCGAAACTCGGGCCGACGACGTGGTGTCGATCGCCATCGTCTCCCTGCTCGACCACGCCGGAACCCGCGCCGAAGTCACCGCCGAGCGCACCTTCCTCGCGACCCTCGAAGGGGGGTGTCACCTGCCGATCGGTGCGATCGCGCGGCTGTCGTCGCGCGCCCTGACGATGGTCGGAATGGTGGCGACGCCGAACGGTGAGCGCTTGGTGCGGATGGGTCACGAGGGGGAATCGAGCGCGCCCGAAGCGCTCGGGGAGAAGCTCGCGGCCGCCGTGGTCCGCGCGGGGGGCAAAGAGATTCTCGCCGAGATCGCCGCGGATCCCGCCCTCGCGCGCGAGGGCCCCGCCGGCAACCCTTCACCTGGAGACCCGAGCCCGTGACCGGCGGCACGCACGTCCCTCGATTGGCGGGAAGAGTGATCGCGCTCACCCGGCCGCGCGATCGGATTGCTCCCTTCGCGGCCGCGTTCGTCGACGCCGGAGCGGAAACGGTGCTGCTCCCTGTTCTCCGACTCGTCCCCGTCGAAGGCACCGCACGTACCGAGTTCGAGGAGACCGTGCGCGCCTTCTCGGAGGGAGGCCCCGGCTGGTGGGCCTTGACCAGTGCCTCGGTGGTCCCGACCCTGCAATCACTCTTGTCTGGCGATGCCGCGCTCCGAACTCTGATCGACGAGCGGGTGCGGATCGCGGCGGTGGGAGAAGCGACCGCGCAAGCGGCGCGCTCCCGCGGATTCTCCGTCGCCCTGACCGGGGACGGTTCGGGAGCGGCAGAGCTTGCTCGAGCCATCCTGGCCGGCGATCCGTGCCCTCGCGTGCTTCACGTGACCAGTGATCGCGGCCTCCCGGCGTTGGTCGATGCCATCGAGGAGGGGGGCGGATCGGCGTTGCGCGCGGTCGCCGTCGAGCATTCGATCGAGCCGACGGTCGATCCCGCCCGACTGTTCGACCCGAACCCGGTCGAGCTGGTCGTGTTCGCGAGTCCGAGTGCCGCGGAGGCGTTGCTCGGAGCCTGCGATCCCACCGAGCGCGCCCGACTCCTCGCACTCCCGACCGTCGCGCTCGGAGAGACGACGGCCGCGGCGCTCCGCGCGTTCGGGTTTGGCGATGTGACGGTCGCGGCGGAGTCGACCGCCCTAGCGGTGATCGACGCGGCCACCGATCGTTTGGGGCGGTAGCGGCCCCATCAGTGGAGGAAGGGGCACCGTGAGTTCGAACGACGACACCCGGGCCGAGTCGAGCCATCCCGCCACCCTGCCAAAGCTGCCCCGCCGCCGGCGTTACCGCTGGCTCGGAGCTGGAATGGCGATCGCCCTGATCACCGTGGGGGCCTGGTTCCTCATCGTCGACGAGCCCCCTCCCGACGATGCCGATCTGCTGCTCCCTCCGATTCCTCACGTTGCCGCTGCGGATTCGGTATGGATCGGGCTCATGGAGTTGCGAACGCTCATCTCCGAGGTGCCCCCTAAGGGGACTTGGAGGATGGAGTACGCGTCGGTCTGGAAACCTCAATCGCTCGACAACTCTACGCAAATCCGCGAACTCGAGGAGAGGCTGGCGGCCTACTTCGATGGTCCGGGGCGGGCGATCGGGGGGATCGAAGAGATCCTTGCTCGATCGAGTCTCGGGACAGCGACCGATGATCCCCTCGATACGGCCGTCGGATTTCGCGAGGTGGGAGATGCTCTAAACTTGCTCCTCGATCGAGCGCTCCTCGCCCGACTGCGGGGCGACGCCGATGCGTGTGCGGCAGACCTCCTCCTCTTGCGTGAGGCGGGAGAGAAGTTGGCGCTCGAGGGAAAAAATCTCCTCGAAGCTCTCGTGGGCTTGACGTATGTGCAGCAGTCTTGGAATGCGATCGATTCACTTCTCTACGATTCAGTTTCATCGAGGGGGTGGGAAGAGGAGTGGCTTCGTCACGAGACACTCCACGAGAGGCACCCCGGGATCTTCGCGCGGGTGATGCGTCGGGAGTACGAATACACCAGCGCGGCGCTCGACCAAATGCAGGATTCTTCCTTCATGGCTCTGTTGAAGTTCAAGAAGAATCGAACGCAGCGTCTCGTCGGAGAGGAATATCGTGCGTTGATCGCTCGCTCGGCTCAGCCTCCCTCGAAGAGGGGCGCCCCCCCCCTGCCCCCGACCGCGCGCGCACTGCAGAGAGATGCGCTTCTCCATCGCAACGCTGGCGAGTGGTTGATTCCGCATCTTGCGGGCGCGTTCGAGGGGGCGCTCAAGTCCTACGATCAAAGCGTTCTGATCGAGCGCGCGGGGCGGACCGAGCTCGCTCTTCGCATCTACGAGCGCACCCACGGAGCCTTTCCCCCCGACCTCGAGACGTTGGTCGCCGCGATCGACGGTCTCGACGCCGTTCCTCTCGATCCCTACTCCGGGCGCGCGCTCGGCTACGATCGCGACCTGCGGATCATCTACTCGGTGGGGGCGGATCTCGTCGATCAGAAGGGGGTCTGCTGGCCCCAGCTCCTGGCGGGGAAGCAGGACCGGTTCCAACATCCCGATGCGGTTTGGCTCATTCCGAAGGTGAGCGAGTGAGGTCGGAATCATTCCACCCACTCCCTTCCCTGCCCGGCTCCCGGAAGTGCACTCTGATTCCAGGCCTAGATCTCCCCAGATCCCGCCCCCTTTCGTCGACTCCTCTGGGGCGAGTCGGCTAACATGGGCGACCGTCTTGCGGCTGCCGCGCGGGAGCTACCACCGAAACATACGCCTGAAGCCGAGGTCACGAGCATGAGCTTTCCGATCGAACGATTGCGGCGACTGCGCCGCACCCCCGCTCTCCGTCGGTGGGTTGCCGAGACGCGTTTGTCGCGGCACTCGCTCGTCCAGCCCCTCTTCGTTTGCGAGGGGAGCGGAGTCGACCGCCCGATCGTCTCGATGCCGGGGCAGTCGCAACTGAGCTTCGACCGCGCCGCCGAACGCGCCAAGCGGATCTTCGAGGCCGGGGTGCCCGCGGTCCTTCTGTTTGGGATTCCCGGCGAGAAGGACGCGATCGGCTCGGGCGCTGACGATCCCGAGGGGGTCGTCGCCGAAGCGGTGCGCGCGATCCGACAAGCGACACCTGAGATGATCATCATCGGCGACGTCTGCCTGTGCGAGTTCACCGATCATGGGCACTGCGGGGTTCTGACCGAGCCCGGCCCCAACGGCGAGCGCACCGTCGATAACGATGCGACCCTCGAGCGTCTCGCGAGCGAGGCCGTGGTCCTCTCCGATGCGGGGTGCGATATCGTCGCGCCGTCGGCGATGGCGGATGGCCAGGTCGAGGTGATCCGCGATGCGCTCGACGAAGCGAGTCACGATTCAGTCGCGATCCTCAGCTACGCCGCAAAGTACGCGTCGAGCTTCTACGGACCGTTTCGCGAGGCCGCGGAGTGCGCACCCGAGTTCGGCGATCGCAAGAGCTACCAGATGGACCCCGCCAACGCGCGCGAGGCTCTCCGCGAGGTCGAACTCGACCTGCAAGAGGGCGCCGACATGGTGATGGTGAAGCCGGGGCTTCCGTACCTCGACATCGTGTCGATGCTGCGCGACGAGTTCGACGTGCCGGTGGCGGCATACCACGTCAGTGGTGAGTACGCGATGATCCAAGCGGCCGCCGAGAAGGGTTGGATCGATGGCGATGCTGCGCTGTTCGAGAGCATGCAATGTCTCCATCGAGCAGGGGCCGACATTCTGATCACGTACGGGGCCGAGAAGGTCGCCGAACTTCTCGAGAAAGGGTTTTGATGTCTGACACAGCCTCCCCGCTCTTGGCCGCGCTTCGCCGCGAGCCCCACGAACGCACTCCGGTCTGGTTCATGCGTCAGGCGGGTCGCTACCTCCCCGGCTACATGAAGGTCAGGGCGAAGACCGACTTCCTCACGCTCTGTAAGACCCCCGATCTCGCCGCCGAGGTGACCCTCGAGCCGCTCGACACCTTCGGCGTCGATGGCGTGATCATTTTCAGCGACATCCTCGTGCCCTTGGAAGCGATGGGGCTCCCCGTGGTCTTCGGAGATCGCGGACCGAGCATGGAGACGCCCCTCGCGAACCGTGCCGATATCGACAAGCTCCACATCCCCGACCCGGTCGCCGAGACCGGCTTCGTGATGGATGTCATCCGCGAGGTGAAGACGCGCGTCGCGGGTCGCGTTCCGGTGATCGGCTTCGCCGGCGCCCCGTGGACCCTCGCCTGCTACGCCCTCGAAGGCTCGCCGAGCCGCACCTTCGCGACCGCGAAACGGATGGTCTACGAGGCCCCCGCCGATCTGCACGTCCTGATGGAGAAGATCGCCGACACTGTGACCCTCTATCTGCGCGCCCAGGTCGAGGCGGGTGCGCAGGTATTGCAGCTCTTCGACAGTTGGGGGGGGATGCTCGCCCACGAGGCGTTCCACGAGTTCTCGCTCGCCTACTGTCGTCGGATCCTCGAGGGGCTCGATGGCTGTGGTGTGCCGCGCATCCTCTTCATCAAGGGTGCGGGGATCCATCTCGAGTCGATCGCCGAAGTGGTGAAGGGGACCGGCTGCGAGGCGGTCGCGATCGACGACACCATCACTCCTGAACGCGCCCGCGCGGTCCTCGGCGGGCACTGCGCGATCCAGGGAAACTTGCCTCCGGAGGCGCTGTTCGCCCCGATCCCCGATCTCTGCGCCCATGCGCGAAAGATCCTGGAAGCGTTCCGCGGCGAGCCGGGGCACGTCTTCAATCTCGGGCACGGCATCACGCCGCCGACTCCGATCCCCCACGTGCGCGCGGTCATCGAAGAGGTGCAAAAGTTCCGGTAGGGGTCATCTCGCGCGCCTCACCGGCCCTTGAGTGCCTCCACTTGTTCGAAGGGTTTCTCTTCCAGGAGCCAACCCATCCCGAAGGAGCCAGCCATGTCTGACCCCCATTCCCATGACGACTCCGAGCACCATCCCCGCCGCATCGACCCGCTCACCCTCGCGAGCTACAACGCGGAGAAAATGGGGAAGTCGACGATCTTCCGCTCCGAGCGTTGCCTGGTCGGCCTGAATGCCTTCGAGCCAGGCCAAGAGCACAGCCTCCACGCCCACGCGGGCCAAGACAAGCTCTACTCGGTGATCGAGGGAGAGGGGCTGTTCCTCCTCGAGGGGGAAGATGTTCCCATGACTCGGGGAGACCTGCTCGTCGCGCCGGACGGGGTTCCCCACGGGATCCGAAACCCAGGGCCGGCGCGGCTTCTGGTTCTCGCGGTGCTGACGCCGGCACCGTAGAGAGTTGCTCCCCAAGAGATAGAGGTGACCCGTGTCCCCCGGCTCGACCCCCTCTCCGAAGGGTCGTCGCTCGTCTCGCCCTCCGCTCCACGACGAGCACACCCCCGCCGCGATCCAAGCGCGCCTCGCCGACGGGCCCTCCGCGGATCACCTCCGGGACTTCGTCTACGGCGCAGTCGACGGCACCGTGACCACCTTCGCGGTGGTCTCGGGGGTTGCGGGTGCCGGTCTCGGCGGCAGCGTGATCGTGATTCTTGGCCTCGCGAACCTGCTCGCCGATGGCTTCAGCATGGCGATCAGCAACTACCTCGGCACCCGCGCGGAGGCCCAGCGGAGCGAGCGCGCGCGTCGTGAGGAGCGCCGGCACATCGAGGAGTATCCCGAGGGAGAGCGGGAAGAGATCCGGCAGATCTATGCGGCGAAGGGGTTCACGGGAGACGATCTCGAGATGGTAGTGGGGGTCATCACCGAAGACATCGACCGGTGGGTCGAGACGATGGTGCGCGAAGAACACGGGTTCGCCTCCGCGACCCCCGCCCCGCGGAAGGCGGCGTGGGTCACGTTCCTCGCCTTCGTCACCATTGGGCTCGTCCCGCTGATCCCGTTTCTCCTCGGTGCGGTCGGGGTCGCGATCGAGCAACCCTACTTATGGAGTGCCCTCGGGACCGGAGCGGCGTTCTTCGCAGTGGGGGTCGCGAAGGCGCGCTTCGTCGAGCAGCCCCGCATCCTTTCCGGGCTCGAGACGCTTCTCCTCGGAGGGGGGGCGGCGGGGCTCGCGTTCGGGGTTGGAGTGCTCCTGCGCGGGCTCGTCGTGTGACGGAGGGCTCTGGCGGAAGAGAAAGCCGATGAGAAACAGGGGTGGAGGAGCGCTTCGCTCCTCCACCCCTGTTTTAGTGGCATCCCCAACCGAGCATTGGCCTACGGCTGGGCGCCGTCGATGATCCACTGCTCGAGCAGGTCGACCTCTGCCGGAGTCAGGCAGCAGAACGCGCCGATCGGCATCTGACTCCCCACCGAGGGGCCCGAGCAGCCGAGGTTCACAATGTCGGCGTCGGTGTGGGTGTCCATGACCTTGCGGAAGAGCCAGCTGAGGGTCGGATCGCCCGGCTCAATGAAATCGACGGGCAGGCACTCCGTCGCCTGAACGTTGACGATGTTCGCGTAGGCGTCCGATGTTCCGGTGGTCTCGAGGGAGAGGCCGGCGAACGGCATGGGTCCACCATGGCAAACGGTGCACGCGGCGTCGAAGATCGGCTGGATGGCGGCAAAAGAGACGGCAAC
>CALEHF010000198.1 GCA_937876125.1 uncultured bacterium | reverse complement strand
TCACGACAGACAGCATCGATTGCTGGGGCGATCCGAATCGTGACCTCTGATTTAGTCGCAGACGATCAGCGGCGTCGTTCCGATCAGGGTATCGACCGCGTCGCTCACCTGGACTTCAAGGCCAGCGAGGATCGGATCGATCGCATCTTGAAGTGCGGTGGCGAAGAGACCGTTCAGGATTCCCGAGATGAGCCCGAGACCCGGGCAGAGCGAGAAGTCGACGGTCGGATTCGTGACCGTCGCCACGACCGATCCAGGGGTCACTCCCGTGATTTCCGATGCCCCCGGCGCGAACGGCAGCGCGTCGAGTGAGCCGGTGAGGGACCAGTCCGCCGTGATGGCGACGTCGCAGCTCACGTTGATGAGGAACGCGGTGATCGTCACCGGCACCGCTGGCGCACCCGCGGTGCCGGTCGCGGTGAAGGTGTGAGTCGCGGCGTCGTAGACCACTGCACCGACCGTGAGCTCGGCGTCGGCCGGCATGATGACGACCGTCACTCCCGATTGCGTGATCGTTTGCGCCGGCACTGCGCCGGGGAGCAGGAACGTCCCGGACAAGATGGAGAGCCCCGCGGAGACCTCTGCCGCATCCGCGCATTCGGTCGGGTTGCAGCCGATCAAGTCGGCGGTCGGGTCTTCTCCCGGTCCTCCGAACGGCATCGGGAGCGGCACGCTCGAGTCGACGAAGAGATAGCCGAGAATACTGACCGCGTCCGCGATGTTGATCAGCCCGTCGTCGTTCGAGTCGGCGGCGTCTTCACAGGTGAGGACCGTGGTTCCCCCGAACAGGAAATCGAGCGCCGCGATCGGGTCGGCGATGTTGAGGGTGCCGTCCTGGTTCACGTCGCCGCGGTCGAAGTTCGAGTTCACTTGTCCTGCGAAGAGTGCGGGAGTCAGGAGCGCAACCACGGCGAGGATGGCGAGGATGGCGAATACTGTGTTCTTCGACTGCAGCATGATCGACTCCGTGCTATCGGTGAGTGAAGAGGGCTATCGGTAGGTGAAGAGGAATGACCCGCCCCGATTCTCTCGCTCACCGCCCCTCTCGGCAAGGCCCCCGCGGTCAGAAGTGAACTTCTCCGAAAGACTCGTTTCGGGACCGAGGCACAGCGGCTACGCTTTCGGTCTCTGGCGGCAGCCTCCTGATTTCAGCTCCTTGACCCATCATAAGGAATCGAGACCCATGCCCATTTCTACCGGAACCACCGCCCCCGACTTCACCTTGAAGACTCAGGATGACCAGGACTGGACCCTCTCCGCGCACCGCGGGAAGAACGTGGTCTTGCTCTGGTACCCCCTCGACTGGAGCCCGACCTGCGAGAAAGAGAACTGCTCTCTCTCCCTCGACAACACCCTCGATGTCGGCGCGGATACCGTGTTGGTGGGGATCAGTCGCGACTCGGTGTGGTCCCACAAGGCGTGGAAAGCGGAGCGGAAGATCACTCACGACCTCTTGGCCGATCCGATGCTCGATGTCACGGCGAAGTTCGATCTCGTCCACCCGAAGGTGCCGTTCATCAGCCATCGCGCCACGGTGATCGTCGACAAGGAGGGGAAAGTCGCGTTCTGCGAGGTGCAGGAGTCGACCGGCGACGCGCGCGACATGGACGCGGTGAAGAACGCGCTCCAAGGTCTGAGCGTCACCTAAGAGAAGCTTGAGTCGCTCTCTCTGTGACGAAAACGAGGGGGATCGAACACCGTGCATCCGCACGGTCGTTCGATCCCCCTCCTTCGTGATGAATCCGGTTCGTTACTCGTACTCGGTCTCGAGTCCATCGAGGTGGGCGATCCCAGCGGGGGTCGAAGAGAGTGAGATGTAGAGGGTCGTCGAGCGGAAAGCCCGATCCCACATGCACGGCGCGGCGATCGCAGCTCTTGCTTCGGGGTCGGAGAGCGTGCGTCCGTCGGTGAGCTCGCGAGTGCCGTCAGGCGAGACTGTAAAGGTCAGCTCGACGAGGTCGAGCCAGCCGCGGTCGAGCCCGGCGGTGACGATCTCCCTCGCGAGAGTTTCGACCTCCTCGGTCGTCTCGGCGGCCCGCTCAGCTCGCATCTGGTCGATCAGCTCGCCCGCGTCGGCGTACACATCGCAGGCGTCGATCAGGACGCTCACAAGCCAGTCTTCGAGATCGAAGGTTGGCGGTTCTGGGGTCATTGCGATCAAGTCGTTCACTCCGTCTCGACGAGGGCAGCGTGGAGCGCGGCGGCCGCGCGCACGAGACAACTCTCTGGAACCACACAGCTGATCACGAGGTTCGAGGTCGAGATCACGTCAATGTTCACCTTCTCTTCGGCGAGCACGGAGAAGATCTTTGCGGCGATTCCTGGTTCTCGCGCGATTCCTTCCCCGACCACGCTCAAGAGCGCGACGTTCTCGTCCAGGAGCCACGACTCACCCCCGACGATATCGACCATCTTCTGTAGGAGCGCCTCGTCGAGGGGCGCATCGGAGGGGAGGATCAGAGTGATGTCGTTGTGCTTCTTCGAGCCCTGCGCTTGCACGATCAGGCGCACCGGCACCTGGGCTTCTCCGAGCACTTGGAACACCTTCGCCGCGACTCCCGGTGTGTCGGGGACGTGGAGGAGAGAGACTTTGCGCACCGCCGGGTCATCGGTGATCGCGCGGACGACGACCTGTTCCATTTCGGGTTCCTCCTTGGGGGGCTCGATCCGAGTGCCGGGGCCGGAGCGGGTGCTGGACGCGACCACGAGGGGTACGTTGTAGCGGCGCGCAAGTTCGACCGAACGTCCGTGGAGAACGCGCGCGCCGAAAGTCGCCATCTCGAGCATTTCATCGGATGAGAGTCGTTC
This sequence comes from uncultured bacterium, assembly GCA_937876125.1. GTDB lineage: Bacteria > Planctomycetota > UBA8108 > UBA1146 > UBA1146 > JAFMMO01. Next base: position 15,668 of record CALEHF010000198.1, on the reverse strand, counting down.
GAGGCGTCGGGCTCTGGGGACCACCCGCGGATCGGCGGTGTACACCCCATCGACGTCGGTGAGGATTTCGCACCCCTTCGCATCGAGAGCGGCGGCGAGGGCGACGGCGCTCGTGTCCGAGCCGCCTCGGCCGAGGGTGGTAACGTCTTGCTGTTCGTTCTCCCCTTGGAATCCTGCGACGACCACCACGCGATTGCGTTCAAGTTCGGAGTGGATCCGACTCGGATCGATCGAAACGATGCGCGCCTGGGAGTAGCGATCATCGGTGCGAATTCCCCCCTGGCGCCCGGTGAAGGAGATCGCGGCGATCCCCGCCTCCTCGAGCGCGATCGAGAGGAGTGCCATCGACTGCTGCTCTCCCGCGGAGAGGAGCACGTCCAGCTCGCGTCGCGAGGGTTTGGCGGAGAGCTGCCGGGCGAGCTCGAGCAGGCGATCCGTGGTGTCGCCCATCGCGGAGACGACGACGACGATCCGGTGGCCTTCGTTTCGACGCTCCTGGATGCGCGCAACCGCGTTTCGCATCAAATCAGGGGTGGCGACGCTCGTCCCCCCGAACTTCATGACCCAGATCGTCGCGGTGGCGACATCGGTGTTCAAGAGGAGACCTCCAGTCGAAGTCCCTCGCGGTCGATCGCGACGCGGTGGAGCGCGGCGCCGGTGCCCGCTTTCTCGAGGATTTCGATCGATTCCTTCCCCGAGTCCGCGGTCGTGGCATCGGTCGGTACGAACGCGGCGAGGGTGGGGCCGGCGCCGGAGAGCCATGCGCCCCCGAGCCCCGGGTCCCCGCGCAAGGCGGTGAGTGCGTCCCCGAGACCGGGGACCATCGGCAAGCGATACGGCTCGTGGAGATGATCGTGGCAGCCGACCCGCACCGCATCCCAGTCCCCGCGCGCCAGTCCAGAGATCAGCACGCTGAGTCCCTGCAGATTCTGCACACTGGCAGAGCGAGTGTATGTGGTCGGCAAGATCGAGCGCGCAAGGCTGGTCGACACCGGCACGTTCGGGATGACGAGGAGCAGCTCGACCCCGGGATCGGAGAGGAGCCCGGGCCAGCTGCGCCAGTCGAGACCTTCACGACCACACACCCGCAAGCCGCCGAAGACGCAGGCGCTCGCGTTGTCGGGGTGGTTCTCGTAACGCGATGCGTCCTCGAAAATGACATGTCGGGGCGGCACTGCGCCGTCTCTGAGGAGATACCCCGCAGCGAGACCGGCCGAGCGCGCCGCCGCTGACGATCCGAGTCCCCGGGCGACGGGGATCTCACTGCGAATCGACCAGGCCGCGCGGTCGGCGGCGGCCCCAGCGATCTCCCGCGCGATCTTGATGATCATGTTCCTGCCATCGGGGGGCAGGATCTCTTTTCCCTCACCATCGAGGATCACCGAGAACCCCGCGGGGCTCTCGGGCTCGAGAGACACCTCGATTCCCCAACCGACTGCGAGCCCGAGGGCATCGAAGCCGGGTCCGAGGTTCGACGTGCTCGCAGGGGAGAAGATCGTGCGTTTCACGAGAGTCCCATCCGTTCCCGGAGGGCATCCGCATCGGCAGGGATGGGGGAGGGGATCTCGATGCCGGCGACCGCTGTGTCGGGGTCTTTCAATCCGTGCCCGGTGAGGGAGCAGACAATCGTCCCGCCGGCGGGGACCAGGGTTCGCCCTTCATCGAGACTCTTCAGCAGCCCCGCGATGGAGGCGGCGCTCGCCGGCTCGCAGAAGACTCCCTCGGTCGCCGCGACCAGTCGGTACGCGGCGAGGATTTCATCGTCGGTCACCGAGTCGATCCAGCCGTTCGATTGCTCGATCGCGTCGCTTGCGCCCTTCCAGCTCGCCGGATTCCCGATGCGAATCGCGGTCGCGATCGTCTCGGGGTGTTCGACAATGTGGCCCAGCACGATCGGAGCGGCCCCCGCGGCTTGATACCCCGCCATGCGCGGGAGGCGATCGGTCACCCCCGCTTCGTGGTATTCGCGGTAGCCGCGCCAGGTGGCGGTGATGTTCCCGGCGTTCCCGACCGGAAGCACGTGCAGGTCGGGTGGGGAGCCGAGAGCGTCACAGATCTCGAACGCTTTCGTCTTCTGCCCCTCGATACGAAAGGGGTTGAGCGAGTTGACGAGCTCGATGCCATCCTGCTTCGACATCTCGACCACCAACTCGAGCGCTTGGTCGAAGTTGCCGTCGAGTGCGATGACTTCGGCGCCATGCATGATCGCTTGGGCGAGTTTGCCGGCGGCGACTTTCCCCGCGGGGAGCACGACCCAGCACTTGAGTCCCGCACGCCCGGCGTACGCGGCGGCGCTCGCCGAGGTGTTTCCGGTCGAGGCGCAGATCACGCCGCAGTTCTTCGCTTCGAGAGCCTTCGTGACTGCGAGAGTCATGCCGCGATCCTTGAACGATCCGGTCGGGTTCAGCCCTTCGAACTTCAAGAACACGCGACAGTCTCCGCCGATGCGCGCGGCGAGACGCGGTGCGGGGATCAGCGGGGTCGATCCCTCTTCCAAGGAGACGACCGGGGTCGTCTCGGTGACCGGGAGCCACTTGCGGTAGCGTTCGATCAGGCCGGGCATGGTGTGGGTCCCTTCACGCGGAGGACGTTCGTATCGGCGATCCGAATGCGCAGTGGTTCCTCGGAGAGGATCCCGTTCGGCCCGAGACGCGACAGCGCCGCATCGAGGGTGATCGTGGGCACCGGGTGAGTGACGAGGTGGACGGGAACGCGGTCGGGGTCAGTCGCTTCGGGCTGTTCGACCGAGGCGATGCTCACGTCTTCTTCGGCGAGCGCGCCGGCGATCCGCGCGAGCACCCCGGGGCGATCCTTCGCTCGGAAGCGCACGTAGTGACGTGCGGAATCGAGACCGGGATCACAGATCTCCACCGGTTCGCCGGCGACCGCCGGGGTCGACCCTTCGCCGCGAGCGGCGCGGAGAATGTCAGCGACGACGCTGCCCGCGGTGGGGAGCCCTCCCGCGCCCTTCCCTTGGAGGACCAAGGTGCCGAAGGTCTCCGACTCGAGAAGCACCGCATTGTATTCGTCATGAACCGTGGCGAGCTCGCTCTCCGCATCGATCCACGCGGGACCGACACCGAGCGAAACGCCCCCTTCGGTGCGACGCAGTTCGGCGAGAGATTTCAGTTTCCAGTGGTGGCGTTCCCCGAAGGCGAGATCGATCGGTTCGATCCGTTCGATCCCCTCGACGCGAATCTGATCGAGGGAAACCGATGTGCCGACGACGAGGCGGGTCAAGAGCGCGAGCTTGTGACCCGCGTCCCAGCCGGAGAGGTCGAGAGTCGGATCCGATTCCGCGAAGCCATCGGCTTGCGCTTCGGCGAGCGCATCAGCGAATGACATCCCCTGCTCGAGCCGACCGAGAATGCGATTCGAAGTGCCGTTCAGGATGCCGGTCAGGCGATCGATCGGTCCCGCGGGGAGTCCCTGCTGGAGGACTTGCAGGATCGGGATCGCGGCGGCGACCGAGGCTTCGAAGAGCAGCAACTTGCCGTGCTCGCGCGCGACGGTGAACAACTCTTCGCCGTGGGTCGCGAGCACCGCCTTGTTGGCGGTGACGACATCCTTGCCCGCTTCGAGCGCGGCACGGATCCACTCGCGGGGGCGTTCGACTCCGCCGACCAGTTCGACGACCAGGTCGATGTCAGGGTCGTGGCACAAAGCGAGCGGGTCGCCGTCGATGCGGGGCGCGCATCCGTCGGGAAGAGATCGGGGGCGTGTAGGGTCTCCAACCGCGATGCGGGTGACGGCGAGGGGGCGTCCTGCGCGCGCCGCGCACTCATCTTGAGTACGAGCGAGCAGCTCGACGACCCCCTGGCCGACCGTGCCGTAACCGAGAAGACCGAGTCGGTAGTGGTCCATAGATCTCCTATCGGTTGGCGGGGGAGGCTGAGCTGACCCCTTCTGAGTGGGATGTTTGAGATCTCGGCTCCGATCCAGGTCGCCGCGGCGTTCGAGCTCGATGGTGGCCTCGACCGGGGGGATTCTCTACCCTGTGGCGGGAGTTGGAAACGCGCACGCTCGGACAGAGAGGCTGAACATGAAGTGGACGATAAGCTGGTGCCTAGCCTTCGGGATCCTTCTCGTACTCGCGGGAAGGGTCCACGCAGACGAACCGCCAAAGAAGAAGTGGGCGGAGGCAGTCGAGCGCCTCGCGCAGCCGCTCATCGATCACGAAATCGTCCCCTCCATGGTCATCGGTTTCTACGATCGTGGCGAGATCGAGGTGTTCGGGCTCGGTCGGATGGGCGCCTCGGGGAAAGCCCCGGATGGCACAACGATCTATGAGATCGGGTCGGTGACCAAGGTCTTCACCGGGGTGCTCCTCGCCGAAGCGATCCGGCGAAAGGAGGTCGCCCTCGACGATCCGCTCGAGAAGTTCCTACCCGCAGGAGTGCGAACGCCGAGCTTTCAAGGTCAGTCGATCTGTCTCCAGCACCTTGCGACGCACCGCTCGGCGCTTCCGCGGATCCCCGAGAGAGTCTCGGGTGTCGATCTGACGCTCCTTACGCAGATTTCGGAGAGAGCGCGCTCTACCAGTTCTTATCGGCCTACACCCTCATGAGCGAACCGGGGAAGCAGTACGCGTACTCGAACTTGGGAATGGGTCTCTTGGGGCAGGTCCTCGCGACGCGGGTGGGGAAGAGTTATCCGGACCTTCTGAACGATCGCATCGCGCGACCGCTCGGGCTCGCCGACACAACCGTCGCGTTGTCCAAAGAACAAGAGGGACGCTTCGCCACTCCCTCTCGCGATCGGCTCGAGATGCAGCCGTGGCGGTTCGGGGCTCTTTGCGGCTGCGGCGGTGTGCGTTCGACCGTGAACGACATGCTGAAGTTCATCGACCTGACGTTGAAGGCGAAGGGGACGAAGCCTGAGGGGCCTCTCGCCGAGGCCCTTCGGGTAGTGACCGAGCGCCAGACCGACAATATGGGGCTCGGTTGGCACATCGCGGGGGACGGTTCGACTCTCTATCACATGGGGCAGACCGGTGGGTTCTCGGCGGGGTTGTTGATCAGTCCGCTCGCCTCGAAAGCGGTCGTGGTGCTCGCGAACAGCGCGACGGCGCACGTGGACGTTCTCGCGGAGCAGCTGATCCCATCGATGTTTGGGATGAATGTGCCTGCGCGCGTCTATCCGAAGGAAGTCCCCGTCGAGGCGAAGGCGATCGCTCGTTTCGTCGGCACCTACGCCTGCCCGGCGTTCGAGATCGAGATCACGGTGCGCGGGGGAGGCCTCTTCGCGCAGATCACGGGCCAGACGCCGTTCGGGATCTTCCCGACCTCGAAGACGCGGTTCTTCTACCGAGACATTGCGGCCGAGCTCGAGTTTTCCGCGGAGGCGGAGGGGGAGAGTCCGGCGACTGGGGTGTCCCTCCACCAGAATGGGCGGGTGACGCGGTGTGTGCGGAAGGAGGCGGCGAAGGGGGAGTGACGGTCGCGGGGGTGGCGCCGCGGTTCCGCGGGACCGCGTGCCCAAGCGAGGAACACGCGAAGCTGAGCGTCCCCTAGATCCTATGGAGTGCCAGTCACGGTTGAGTGCGGGTGCTTGCGGGTTCACTGAAAGACGGTGACACGGCTGTCCGAGTGTACGCCGCCCGGCTCGAGCGCCAGGAGGGCTCGTTGAAGAAGTTCGAGGCGGCGCTGGCCGCCGCCCGCACTCGGTTCCTCAAGACGCAGAGAGTCCTGAGGGCGACGGAATCACGCCAGGGAGATCTGATGGCCAAGCTCGCGCTCATGCCCATTCTCATTGTGATCGCCTGCATCATCGCGGGACTCTACGGAGCCATTCACAATCAGATTTCCTACAGCGTCTCTCCGGAGTACTTCACGCAGTTCAAATTCCATCAGTTTCGAATCGAGGAGACGATCCCGCCCAGAGTGGGCGCCGCCGTTGTGGGCTTTCTCGCGGCATGGTGGATGGGGATCGTGATCGGAATCGTCCTCACACCGATCGGCCTGGTCATCGGTGCACCCGCGGACTACTTTCGGGGAATGATCCGCGTGTTCGGAGTCGTGGCGCTGACGACGCTCATCGTCGGGCTCGGGGCTCTGACTGTTTCGTTCCTCACGACTGACGCCGAGACCGTTCCTCACTTCTCTCGCCATGGGAACGAGATCATCGACGATCTCGCGTTCGCTCGAGCGGGGACTATGCACAACTTCAGCTACTTGGGGGGGCTGATCGGGATCGTGACAGGCATTGTGGCGATCTTCCGTGAGCGGCGACGAAGGAAGATCCAGAAGGTCGGCGGGTTTCGAGGAGACATGCAAAAAGGCAGTTGAGCGCACTTTGAGTCTCACTCCGGCAACGGCGGCCTCCAACACTCGTATCTCTTTCGAGGAGAGGATCTTGGGGATACTCTGCGACCGTTCTTCGAGCCCCGGCGCCGATCGACGATTCGCTTCGCCCCCCCAAATTGGATTCCTCTCTCGAGGGGAAGGACTCATTCTGGGTGCGAAACCAAACTCGACCCTACCAATTCCGAGGAGGCCCATGTCCCGATCAAAAAAGCGCTCCAAGGCGGATCTCAAGAGCGAACTTCTCCTCCGCGAACTCGAGGCGTTCCGCCTCGCTCGCTGGGATTCGGTCCTCCCCTGCGACCGACTCATCGCGCTCGAATTGGAGGGCGCCGCCGAACGCCTTTACGCCATCCGCACGGAGGAGGACCCCGGCGATCCGCATCTTTTCATCCTCTTCGGGGAAGAGTCCGCGGCGCGGTTCCGCGACTTCTGGCTCTCGGAGCGCTGGTCACTCTTCGACACTGTCCACTTCTTCGAGGCGTGCAGTCTGCTGACCCGGGATGTCGAACCACAGTTCTTGCGACTCCACCAGGCGGCAGGAAAATCCCTGAGCCCTTCCCAGACCATCCCTTTCATCGTTGCGAAAGAACCGGGGCACAAGCATCGCTCTCTCCGCGGGGAGGAGATTCGCTTCGCCACGGCGATTCTGCGGCTTCTCCATGCCGCGCGGACGTCGACGACGCTCCCCCCTGTGGAAGGGATGGATCTTGAAGCCGACCCACCCGAAGTCCTCCTGCGTCTGCAGGGCGATGCAAAGGGGAAGCTCCAAGCCGCCGACCACTGGGCCGCACCGAATGAGCTCCGAGCTCCTTCGGTCGTGCACCAGGTCTCACTCCCCGACGAACTCGCCGATCTCCCCCGCACCGATCGCACCCTCTCCGTTCGCACGTTCACCCCCGGGGGAGTGATCGAGGGGGACGAGCGGCTCACCACGTTCACTGTCACCTACGACGGCACCCGCGACAAGATCGTGTCCGCGCTGGTCCACAGCGGCACCCCGATCAACGTCCCCATCGACCATTGGGTGGCGATCCTCCGTGGCGAGGACAAGGGAGAGTTTACCGACGCGCCCCCGGGGCTTCCCCGCGCCATCCGGTTCGAGGATTCCGAGTTGCTCGACAGTGTCTCGGCGAGTTTGGCTCTCCTGGGGATCGAGGCCGAGCTCGACTCCGACCACTCCGACTTCGAAATGATTGAGAATTTCATTCAAGGGATGGCCGAGCACCTTTCTGGCGAATCCGGCGAATCCGGTGACGGCTCTCCCGCTGGCCCGAAGCCAGGAACCCTGGAATTCTGGAAGGAACTAGATCTCGGCGTGATCGAAGCGAGCGTGGATGAGGGGCAGAAGATCAACGATGAACGCACCTTGCGACGGTACTTCGGACAGCCTGAAGTCCCGCAGAGCGCGGTCGACACGTTCGGGGCGGAACCGGTGGTCGGATCGTATTTCGACTGGCTCACCCACGACCTTCGTCTAAAGCCGCGAGGGCGGACAGTGCTCGAACGCTGGATCTCGAACCCGAGCACTCCCCACCCCGTGAAGAAGCTCCTCCGAGCACGACGCGATGCACGCGTCTCACTCTTCAGGGTCACCTCGCTCGACCCAGGAGTGAGTCTCGACGTGATCGACGTATTGAGCCTCGAGGAACATCGCGTGCACGACCGGATGTTCTCTCGGTCGGCGGTCGTCGATCTCCTCATCTTCTTGCGCATCTACCAGATTGACGAGTGGAAGTTCATTGCGATCGCCGGCCCGATAATCCCTTCGTTCACCACCCCGGAGATCGATCAGCTGGTCGACCGAGCCCTCGAGGGTCTCGGGAAGGGAGAGCGTGCGGAGGCGCTCGCGCAGATTGGCCACTTGTGGGTCCCGCTCGCAGCGCCGAGGCCGACGCCGAAGCTCGTGAACACGCACGGGGACAACTTGCAGCTGCAGTCGTTACGCTTCGCAGTCGCCGATCCGACTGTGGTGGAGTTCGCGCTCGAAGCACGCAAGGACGTCGAGCGCGAGGAAGGCTCCGACCCGCCGAGCGAGAGCGAACCGAACGAGGGGCGCTCCGCCTGGGTCTGGCTCGAGTCGAATTCGAAGAGAGCGGACCCTACGCCCGGCGTAGGTACGACGCTCCTCGGTAGGATCATCGTCGGCGATGACTTCCTCGAGATCGACGTCAATTCCAACAAGAGAGCCGGGCGTGCGAAGCGTTGGCTGAACAAGATCGAAGGGGTTCGCCTCCTGAGCACTACGCTTCACGAGCTCCCCGAACCAGGGAGCAGACCCGCACCGGAACGGTTGCCACGTCCGGCAGGATTCGCCCCGAGCGAGGCACCCGAGACCCTGAGCGAAGAAGAGTTGCGGGAGGCGCAGGAGCAGATCGTGCCCATGATCCGCCAACAACTGTTGGATTGGATCGACACGCCGATTCCAGCGCTCGAGGACCGAACGCCGCGGCAAGCGTGTGAGACGGAGAGCGACCGGCAAAGGGTGACGACCATGATCCAGACGATGCGGAGACCCTTGTTGGGTGGGCTGCTGGAGGATGCGCTCAATTTCGAGGAGATCCGCACATCGATGTTGCGGGAACTGAGGTTGGTCCGCGACGGGGACGAGTAGCACCCCGAGTCTCACTCCGGCAACAGCGGCCCCGCCATCCTCAACAAGCGGAACCCCACCGGGGTCGGGGTGATGGTGTCGAGCCAACTCGTTCCCTCGTGGCAGTAGCGCATCTGGATCGAGGAAACCTCGCGGAGGATGAGACGCTTCCGCGCTTCGGTCAGGTCCGCCGGCGGGAGCTTGAAGCTCGCCCCCGGCAACGGGCGGATCTTCAACTCCTCGAGTTCGCAGAGCGTCTCCACATCGACGAACAGCGCCTCGAGAACTTCGTCGTCGATGATCTCCTCGTACAAGGTGGGGAGCTCCGATGGTTGCAACGGCGGGCTCTCGCCTTCAGAGGGTTCGGATGCGGGCCCGTGTCCTTGCGAATTCGTTTTGTTGATCATGATGATGGGCTCGCGGTCGGCCGCGCGGTCAGCGGCATCAACAAGATCGCATTCTCCGGAGCGGGGCAGACATACTGGCAGACCCCGCAACCGGTGCAGATCGATGCATCGATGATCGGTTTGCCATCGACGAGCTCCATGGCGCCCGGGACGGGACAGCGTTCCACGCAGACCGAACAAAAGGTGCCTTGGTGCGCGAGACACGCCCACGGTTGGATCCGCGCTTCCGCCATTCGCAGGGGTTGCTCGATGCGGAGCGCTCTCGGTTCGCAGGACGTGATGCAAGGAGTGTCGGGACACATTTGACACGCAGATGCCATCGGGATGATCGTCGGCGTCAACCCGGCCGGGCCGAACCGAGCGGGCGCAGGCACGATCGCTCCGTGGGGGCACGCCGACGCGCAGTCGCCGCACTTCGTGCACGCGGCGAGGAACGCCTCCTCATCGAGAGCCCCCGGAGGGCGATGGAGGGGGACCACGCGATGCCGCGTCCGAGGCTCGATGTTCTTTGCTGGAGCCACCGGTCTGACCGGGATGACCGGCTCGAGCCGTGCCCGCGCCACTTCCTTGCCGCGCGCGCCGAGTCGCCGAAACAGATCGCGACGCGAGAACCCCTCGTCGCCGCTCATCGCTCAGCACCTCTCCGCTCGAGGTCCGCGCTCGATGCGTGGCATTGGGTGCAGACTTTCCGCTCGGGGTGTGACGTCCGCAGCCCTTCGCGCCCCGCCGGGCCGTGACACGCAATGCACTCTTCGCGCATTTGAGTCGAGTGCGGCATCACCGGGGGCGCACCGGGCCAGGCCCGCGACCCCTCGGTGGGCTCAGGCAGTCCTTCGAAAGATGAGTGGGCAAAGGCCGGCACCTTTTCGAAGACGTCGAGCTCGGCGGCGTGGCACTGCTGGCAGTTTTCGAACGCAGCATGAGGAATCGGCCGCGCGACTCTGTCACCGATCACGGCGCCCCCTCCGTGACACCCGAGACACGCCGCACTCGAAGTGGCATCCACGGCGTGGGGAATGGTGGGCGGTGCGCCGTTGAAGGCGCGGCGCTCCGATCTCTCATCGAGGGCGAGCCGCTTGCTGGCGGCTGTGACGGGGCGCGGCTCGGTGGAGAGCGAATCGGCCGTGGCAAACGCCACCGGCCAGCTCTGGAAATCCCGATTCGGTCCGATCGGATGCTGACGGAGCTCTGAATAGGTGACAGAAGGCAGACCCTCTGACGACTCGAGAGCCGATGGGGACGACGAGCCGGCGGTCGGCACTGAAACGGGATGGCTCACCCCGACGACAAATCCGACCAGCGCGATCGCGACGACCCCCGTCAAGAAGAGCGTCAACGCCGGGCCGAGCGGGCCGACCGCCAGCGGAGTGGAGAGTCCTCCGCGATCCTCGCTCATGGCTTCACGAGCTTTCGCACACTGACGGCGCACTTCTTGTAGTCCGGTTGCTTCGAGAACGGGTCGTAAGCATCGAGCGTGACTTCGTTGATGAGCTTACTCTCATCGAAGAAGGGGACGAACACGCTTCCGCGCGGGGGCTGCCCGCGCCCATCGATCCAAGCGGGAAGCTCTATTCTGCCTCGGCGTGATTCGATGACCACGACGTCGCCACTCGTCACACCGAGTGCTTCGGCATCGGCGCGATGGAGTTCGACGTACGCTCGGGGCATTGCACGATCGAGCTGCGGGATCCGTCGCGTCATCGTTCCTGTGTGCCAGTGCTCGATCACTCGGCCGGTACAGAGCCAAAACGGGTATGCCTCGTCCGGTGACTCCGGCGGATCGACGTAGGGGGAGAACCAAACTTGGGCGCGCCCGTCGTGGGTCGGGGAGTGATAGAAGTCGATACCCTTCCCCTTCGCGACGTAGGGATCTTGCTCTTCGACGAACCGAAACCGCGTCTCACGCCACTCGCCCGCGTCACTCTGCACCACCGGCCAGCGGAGCCCGCGCGTCTTGACGTATTCCGAGTACGGAGCGAGATCCTTGTGTTTGAGGCGTGTGAACTTGCGGTACTCCTCGAACAGGCGCTCGTCGACATTGAGGTCGTAGTAGTGCTCCCACTCCCAGATCGGCACTTCTTTCCCACCCGAGTCTTCCTCACGGAAGAGGAAGCGACCATCCTTGTCCTTCATGCCTGGAACGCCGAGTTCGTGGAGTCGGTGGGCGACAGCGATCGTCTGCCAGACGTCATCGCGCGCGTCTCCCGGAGGCTCGACCTGCTTGAACCACTGTTGGGTCCTGCGTTCTGAGTTGCCGAACATGCCGTTCTTCTCGACCCACATCGCAGAGGGAAACACCAGGTCTGCGAGCGCGGTGGTCGCGGTCGGGTAGACCTCGGAGACGATCAAGAACTTGTCCTCGAGCCCCTCCTTGCGGTTGAAGAGCTTGTGGAGGTTCGGGAGCGTCTGCCCCGGATTGGTCACCTGAACCCAGAGGGTGTCGAGCTTGCCCCCGTCGGCCAGAGGTGTGCAGAACGAGTCCCACATCGCCACGGTGTGGAACCCCGGCATCGGGGAGATCCTTCCGGCGGGTACGTTCCAGATCTGTTCCGATTGAGCCCGGTGCTCAGAGTTCATGACGACGCGCCCGCCGGGGAGTGCGTGGGCCAGGGTGCCGACTTCGCGAACGGTTCCGCACGCGGATGGCTGCCCCGTCAAGCTGGTCGGTGCGTCCCCCGCGCGACCAAAGTGGCCGCTCAAGAGGTGAATCCCGTGCACCAAGCAGTTGATCGCGGTGCCTTGGGTGTGCTGGTTCATCCCCATGCACCAAAGGCTGGTGATCTTCACGTCACGCCGACCAAAGAGAGCGGCGAGGTAGCGGATCTCGTCGGCGGGGACCCCCGAAATCTTCTCGACATGCTCGGGGGTGTACTCTGCGACGAACCCCTTGTACTCGTCGAAGGAGATGGGGCGACCCGGGAGCGTAGGCGGATCGGAAGGAGCGCGGAACGCGCAATGCTTGTTCACGAACTCTTCGTCGTAGTTTCCGTTTGCGATCAAGAGATGGGCGATGCCGTTGGCGATCGCCAAGTCTGAGTGCGGGCGAAAGACGAGGTGACGCTGGGCGTGCTCGGTGGTTCGGGTGCGACGGGTGGAGATGTCGATGATCTCGACCGTCTCCCCGCGGGAACGACGGTCGACCACGCGCGAGTAGAGGACCGGGTGCATCTCGGCGGGGTTGTTTCCCCACGTGATGAGGACGTCGCACTGATCGAGATCGTCGTAGCACCCGGCGGGCTCGTCGACTCCGTAGGTCGCGATGAAGCCGGTGACCGCAGAGGCCATGCAGAGTCTCGCATTGGGGTCGATGTGGTTGTTCCCCAATCCACCCTTCATGAACTTCTGGGCGGCGTATCCCTCGGGGATGGTCCATTGGCCCGATCCGTAGAACGCGAACCGTTCGGGAGCTGCGTGGATCTTCTCGGCGGCGATCTGGATCGCGCGCTCCCACGAAATCGGTTGCAGCTCGCCGTCGACGCGCAAGAGCGGCTGGGTGAGGCGATCCTTGCCGTAGAGCGCAAGGCCGACGTGGTACCCCTTCATGCAGAGGAGTCCCTTGTTCACCTCGGCGAGGGGATCGCCGGCGATCGCGACGACTTTTCCCTCACGGACACCCACCTGCACGTGGCACCCAGTTCCACAGAAGCGACACGGCGCCTTGTCCCACCGAACGTCGCTCGCCCCCGCTTCGGTGGCATCGGTCGAGTCGGCTCCGAACGCCGTTTCCCCGAACGCACTGCTCCCAAACGCTGTGGAGCTGGCAACCGAAGTCGCTGCTGCCATGGCGGTGAGTTTCAGGAAGTTGCGCCGATCGGATTCGAACGGCGATGCCTGCTGAGCTCTTTGCTGGTTCATGTGCTCCTCCACTACGATGGGTCAGAACTCACCTCTGACGCTGGCGCCAAAGTAGGATCCTCGAAACCGACGAACACGACATCCACCAAGGCGACGCCAGGGAGTTGGAGAAGCATCCGGACCCGCTCCTCCGCGGCGGGGTCGTTCGGCGCCTCGACTACTGCGGGGACACGGAGACCGCTTCGCTCTCCGAGCTCGAGCCACTCCTGCTCTTTTTGCATCGCCTTGAGGGCAGACTCAGCATGTTGCTCGTCGGCACCCAGAGTGATCACAATTCCACTGACACTCATTCTGTCGGCCTCGTTTCACATCGACCCACACGTGCACGCCGCCGTGGGGGCGCGTGGCTCTCGAACGCCTGCAGCGTACTCCTCCACGGAAAGAGCTCGACACCCAGAGATCATGTTTCGCGACATCGAGAACAAGCACTTTTTCTTTCCAGATTTCGAGAATGATGTAACTCTGCGCACCGGTCTCGTGGCGTCCGTGCTATCGGTTCCACCCCTTGGAGCGCCATTTGGGGTCGCGACCCTTCCTGGGGGAGAGAACTCAGCATGCTGCAATCCACGAGGGAGAGAAGGGGTGCGGGGGTGAAGCGCAAAGGGGAATCCGCGCCGGGCCGGGGAGTCGCGAGCCGGCTCCCAGCTCCCTGTCTGCTTGCACTTTTGGCTCTCGGACTCTGCTCGCTCTCCTCTTGCGACGGCAAGAATCTTCGCCCCCCCGAGGTCGCTTCCAATCTTCCTGCGCTCCCGAGGGAGACGCCGTTTCCCATCACCATTTCTCCCCCGCCTCCCGCCCCGCGGGTGTTGATCGAGACACCGACCGGGGAAGCAGCGGTTCGGTGCGGAACGTGCCATCGAGGTCGTCCCTCGAATCGCGAAACCCGCGCTTCGAGCGATCTTGACGAGTTCCACTTCGGGCTCGTCTACACCCACGGAGAGCAGACTTGCATCTCCTGCCACGAGCCGGGGGGATACGACCGTCTCCGACTCGCCGACGGTACCGGGATCGAATTCTCCGAAGTGATGCAACTCTGCCGACAGTGTCACGGTACGACGGCGAGTGACTACGATGCGGGGGCTCATGGCGGCTTTACCGGCCACTGGGATCTGCAGAGCGGCCCGCGTCAGAGGAACCACTGCGTTCACTGCCACGACCCTCACTCCCCAACTTTCCCGTTGATGAAGCCCACGTTTCGACCCAAGGACCGATTCTTGGACGAGAGCTATCTGGACGAGATCCAGCACGACGCGCGTCACCCCGAGGAAGGGAAGGGTCGTTGAACGAGACATCCGACACCCCCGAGGCGCCGGTCGCAGCGTCCGCCGGTCTTTCCCGCCGCACCGTCTTGAAGGGCGCCGGAGCGACCCTGGGAGCTGCCGCATTCGCAGTCGCCGCCAGCCCTCTCCTTCCGACCCGCGAAGATCACTCCTTCGATGAGTTCATTCAGAACCACTACCAAGAACTCACCGATGAACAGCTCGCGAAAGTTCTGAAGCGGCTCGAGCAGGAAACTCTCGAGGAATACGGCGCCGAAGTCACCGTGCGCGATCACCGCCCCCTCGCCGGAGTGAAGTTCGGCTACGCGATCAGCCTGAGCCGCTGTAACGGCAACGCGAAGTGCGTCGAGGCGTGTCACAAAGAGAACAATCACGACCGTGCGACCAACCAGTCCTACATCCGTGTCTTCGAGCTCCCCAAGGGGACCACGAACATGGATGAGGGGCGGGTCATGTACGACCATGCCGTGCCCGCTCCCGACAAGTACTACATGCCGGTTCAGTGTCTCCAGTGCGACAACCCGCCGTGTGTGGATGTCTGCCCCGTCGAGGCGACGTGGAAGGAGAAGGACGGCATCGTGGTCGTCGACTACAACTGGTGTATCGGCTGTCGGTACTGCGAGGCGGCTTGTCCCTATCACGCGCGACGCTTCAATTGGAAAAAGCCCGAGATTCCGGCGGACGAGATCAATCCGTTCCAGAGCTATCTGTCCAATCGCATCCGGCCCCAGGGCGTGGTCGAGAAGTGCCACTTCTGTTTGCACCGGACCCGAGAGGGAAAGGCCCCCGCGTGCATGGAAGCATGTCCGACCGGGGCGCGAGTGTTCGGAAACCTGCTCGATCCTGACTCGGAGATCCGTTTTATTCTCGAGAACAAGCGAGTGTTCGTGCTCAAGGAAGAGCTCGGCACTCAACCCTCCCTCTACTACTTCTTCGACGCGTGAGGAGAGCATGACCAAGGCGACGTCGACGCTCGAAGCGTCGAAGGCGATGAGCGAATCCCATCGCATTGGATATCCGAAGTTCCTCTTCCGCTCCTTGTCCGAGGCCACGGATGGGAGCTTCTCGTTCTACGCCTGGATGACCGCGCTCACCGCCGTCGCCTTGGTCGGTCTCAATGCGTGGGCGCATCAAGTGGCCGACGGAATGATCCTCACCCACATGACCGATCATGTGAGTTGGGGGCTCTACATCGCGAACTTCACCTTCGGCGTCGGTCTCGCGGCGGGTG
>CALEHF010000197.1 GCA_937876125.1 uncultured bacterium | reverse complement strand
CCCCATTCCGACCCCACCCATCGCAATTTGACCCAAACGTCTCTGGGGCCCTTTCGAGAGGTTCGTTTCGGTGGGATCCTGAGGGACCTAACGAGCGCTCTTGCCTGTGGCACCAGGGGATCTCGCCCGTGGTTCCTCGACCAGCCCGAGCTCCCGGGCCTGCTTCTCCCAGTCCAGATTCCGGGCAGCGGCCAAGAGGTCGTTCAGCGTAATGCTGGGAGGAAGATCTCCGACGAGGGCCTGCTTCAAGATCTCAGGACCTAGGTGGGTCAGCGGAAGCAACCGCCGAATTCGAGCCTCGGTGATGCCTTCGCTTCGCGCGAGCTCGATGAGCGTTCCCCCCGACTCGAGGAGCGCTTCGTGCCACCGATAGGCGAGCCCGATCGCGTTCACGAGATGTTCGCGCGGCTCGGGATTCGCCGGCAGAACCAGATCGCGCCCGGCGGGAGAAACGATCAGCCGCTTCCCATCCAACCGTTTGATCCGAATCGCCAAGATGAGCACCGCCTGCCTTCCGCGTTCCTCCACGTCCGGCTGATACGGGCAGGTGAGCACCCCCACCTCTGATCCCTTAACTGCCAAGGACCACTCTCGCACTCGACACTCTTCCATCTTCTCCCGGTCCAGTCGCACGACGATTCCACTGCGCCCGCATCTCCGGTCGAATCGAGAACTCTGGAGTGAGAGCCTCTGGACCAGCAGCCTCACTCACTAGTCCTGGAATAAGCGCTGATCACGGCTACGGCTTGCCGATTCGCCGCAAGACCGGCAGTCTCGGGTGAAGTGCTGTGGTTTCAAGTTTACGTCGTCACTTCACCCGAGACTGCCTCATCGTCGCACCATCGGCGAGGACCTCCTCAGGTCGATCACCTTGGTGCTCCTCGTCTTGCGACGAATCGCCGGCGCCTCGCTCGCAATCATCCGCTGATTCCAGGACTAGTGGGCCGTTGTGGTGGGTTCTCTCCCAGCATCCAGCGTCGATCCCAATCGAGATGCCAAGCCATGGAGAGTCGAAACTCCACTATGGGTTCGTCAGATGCTCTCCGACGATGGAGCGAATCCACTCTGCGACTTCACCCTTGTTCATAGTGCTCCTGGCGATACGCAGGGTCACGCTTTCCAGATCGACCGGCTCGGGTGTCGCGAACCCGTTCACGTGGAGAAAGATGACGGTCGAGAAGGCCGCCGCTCGCTTGTTGCCATCGTGGAAGGCGTGGTTCTGACAGAGGTGATAGAGATAGGCCGCCGCCATCGCGGCAACGTCTTCGTGGAGATAGCTCCCCTCGTACTGCTGCTGCGGTGTCATGACCGCCGACTCGAGCAATTTTGGATTCAGCAACCCGGGCCGCCCTCCCTCCATCTGAACGGTGTCCTCCTGAATCTGGAGGACGTCCTCGACGGAGAGGAATCTGAGCTCTGCCGGCATCGGCTACTCTGCCAGGTTCTCGAGCATCTTCTTGTACTTCGGGCGGAGTTCGCTGATCAGTTCCGCGACCCGCTCGCGGCCGAGGCCGGTATGCACTGGCGAAACGACGAGTGAGGAACCGCTGATGGTGATCTGGAGGGGCGTATCGAGGTCGATTCCCAACGCCTCGAGAATCGCCTTGTCGAGAACCAGCGCCTGACTGTTCCCATGTCGTTGGAGCTTCTTGATCATTCCGGGTCCTCCTGCCGTTCTATGTCCTAACGATGTTATACCACGACAAAGGAAACGAGTCCACCAAGGTCCTGACATTGTTGGAACGCAGTTCGTCGCTTGTCACGTGGACCGTGGGTCCACGGCTGGCGCCGACGGGCAGGGCCAAGCGGCCCTTCGGCAATTCCTCACCGGATGTTGCAAAACCTAACGTCATTGACTGCCATCGCGGTTGGTGTTAGCCTTTCGTGCGACGATTCGGGCGATTACGCGCCCCGGCAGGTTTCTCGAGAAAGGACTCCGTATCTCCAGCAACTCTCACAGGTTCGGAGGGCATCTCCGCGAACTCCGGCAAGCCAACGGAATGAGCCAAGCCGAGGTCGCCGAAGCGTTCGGAGTCTCACGAAGCACGATCGCTCAGCTCGAGCTGGGGAATCGCAGGTTGCATGCCGAGGAACTCGGCCGCTTGGCAAAGATCTACCGGTGCAGCCCGACCAGCCTGCTCAACATTCCGGGGCAAGACGAAGAGCGAGAACACGAGGAGGTGCTCAGCGAGTTGAGCCAGGCCGTCCCTGAGTTCTTCGAAGACGCGCAGACGTTCGAAGGACTCCGACAGGCGATCATCCTCTCTCGCGAAGTCACATTCCTCGAGAAGACTCTCGGCCTCGAGGGATACGCCGCCGGCCCCCCCATCCACTCCTTCGAATCTCTCAGCACTCCGTGGGAAGCAGCCCACCAGGGTTACGTGGCTGCTCAGGAAGAGCGCTGGCGGATGAATCTTGGGGACGCACCAATCCGAGACGTCGACGAGACTCTCGCCATGATGCGGGTCCGAGCCACGAGAGCCTCCTTGCCCGCGGGAATGTTGAGCCTCTACTTGCAGACCCCCGAAACGGGGCACTTAGTGGTGGTGAACCAATCTCTGTCGATGGAGGAGCGGCGGTTCCAGTACGTCCATGGCTACGCGCACGCGCTGTTCGACCACGGGCACCGCTGGCTCGTCTCTCGGGCAGACGCGAGAGACTCACTCCCCGAACTTCGCGCCACCGCTTTTGCAGGACGGTTCCTCCTCCCGGAGACGGGAGTCCGGCGCTACCTGCAAAGCCTCGGAAAAGACACTTTGGGGCGGGCGAGTGGCGCGGTTCAGAAGCTCTTCTCCGAGCGGGTGGGGCTCACCACCAATGAAGCCCCCGTACGGGTCGAAGGTCGCGGTCGCAAAGGTACGACCTCGATCAGTGCTTGCGACCTTGCGCAAATCGCCTGCTACTTCGGAGTCAGCCCCGCTCTCACCGCTCACAATCTTCGCAATCTTCGCTACATGACCGACGACGAGTTGGCCGACCTCAAGCGGCAAGAGGCAGAAGGAACCGTAGCCCGTACCAAGGAACTGCTCGATCTTCGGTCCTTCACCCAAGCTCCGAAACGCGACTCTTTTCGTTCGAGGCTCTTGGCGCTCGCCGTCGAAGCCGTCCGAAGAGAGTCCATCACCTCTTCGCAATTCAAACACTCCGCAGGCCTCGCCAACGCCACACTCGAAGAGCAGGCTGCACTCCTCGGCGCCGTCGCTCCCCAACAACCCTTGAAGGGCGCCCTCAATGATTGACCTCACCGAATCTGAAGTACGAATCACGACCGCCTGCATCCTCGCCGCGGGAACCGGTAGTCGCCTTCAACCACTGACCGATTGCCAACCGAAGTGTCTCACCGAGATCCATGGATTGTCTATCCTGGAACGGTTGGTCGCGAGTCTGCGCACGCAGGGATTCACTCGTCTCGTGTTCGTGGTGGGGCATTTGGAAGCCTGCATTCGGGACTCCCTCGAGCTCCACGCCAGAGACATGACCATCGAATTCGTTTCGAATCCGGTGTTCGCGACGACGAACAACCTCTACTCCCTGTGGTTGGCGCGCCACTACATCAACGAGCCGTTTCTCTTGATCGAGAGCGACTTGATCTTCGATGCCCCGCTCTTGGATGGCCTCTCGTATCCCGACCGCATCGCGGTGTCCCACCGGCTGCCGTGGATGAACGGGACGACCGTCAACATGACGGCTTCACAGCGAGTCTCGAAGTTTTGTTTGTCAGAGTTCTCTGGCGCGACCGAGGAGAGATTCAAGACCGTCAACATTTGCAGTTTCTCCGCAGCATCGTGGAGGACCGTCGTCGCACGACTCGATCAGTTCGTCGCCGCCGGCCGCGTCACCGAGTACTACGAAGCGGTGTTCGAGGAGCTGGTTGCCGAAGGATCTCTCGACTTCTTGGGAGTCATGTTCGATGAGAACCGCTGGTATGAAGTCGATACCATCGATGATCTCCGGAACGCTCATGTGATGTTTGCAAACGCCGTCACGGAAGCTCCGGCACTCTCGCATGATGATTCCTAGAGGTCGAAGCAGGTGCCGCGGCGGCAGTGCCCGCCTGCGCGAAGGGAAGTTCCGGTGAAGAGTTCCTGGGTCTACCGGAATCTCCCCAATACGGTTTCTGTGCTCGGCGTGCTCCCGATCGCCCTCCTTCTCCTCGAGGACGGCGCCCGATTCCTCGTTCCACTCCTCATCTACAACAACATCATGGATGACCTCGACGGACAACTCGCGGTTAAGCTCGACCTCAAGAGCGAATTCGGCGCCACTCTCGACAATCTCTGTGACGCCGTCGCTCACGTGTTCTTCGTCATCTTCGTGGGCATGACCTTCGGAGGGGTGACACTCGCATTCTCCATGGTGGCCGTCGTCGCCATTCTGATGCGGATGACCTCGCGCATCGTCCCCCCGCCACGGGCGAGCGCTGGCTCTCCGACCAACGAACTCATGCGCCACCTCGCTCTGGTGCTCGTTTCCACCGAGTTCCTCGGGTGGAGTCCGCAACCGTGGTTACTTGCCGTGTTCGCCTGGAATTCCGTTTCGATGCTCGTCCCCTATGCTCTCCCCCACTCGGTCAGAAGCCTCACGAAGACGACGGTAGGAATCGCGATGGTGAATGTCACCTTGCTCGTCGCCTGGCTGGTGCCGGAGGCGGCACCGGTCATCGCCGTCTGCTTCTTGCTGCCCTACCTGTATTCTCTCACCGCGGGCGGAATCGCGTGTCGGAAACGTACCGAGGCCTGAACGATGCCCCCCCAGGAACAAGCGACTGAAGGAATCGGGGCTATCCCCACCAAAACGGCCCCTCCTCTAGCCCTGGAATAAGCGAATGATCACGGCTACGGCTTGCCGATTCGCCGCAAG
>CALEHF010000196.1 GCA_937876125.1 uncultured bacterium | reverse complement strand
TGGTCCGGACGCCACTCCAGCTTCTGGCTCAACCCTTGCGCCACCCCCCCCTTGGTGGGTAGATTGCCGCGAGAAGCGAGCTCGGCGCGCGTCGCGCCGGAACCTGCTCTGTTTTCAAACCTTCTGTTTTCAAACCTTCTGTTTTCAAACTTTCTGTTCTCGAACCCGGAGTTCACGATGCATCGATACCCAACCATGGACGAGCGCACCGGTCACGAGTCACGCCATCGCGTGGGGTCCCAAAGTCCCCATCGATCCGTGCCGTCGACCCGTCGCTCCCTGAGCGAGAGGAGGCCCGGCATGCGGATACAGCAATGGCTCCGCGAGCAGCTGAAGCTGCATTTACGAACATCACTTTCGGCGCGCCGGGCGGGGTCCGCGCGCCCCAGACCCTCTTGGAGGGACCATGGCAAAGTCTTGGAACTACCGATCGCAGGATCGGGAGTGGGTTGAGGCGCGCCGGTGCGCGCGCCTCGAAGCACGTGAACATCAGGAAGAAGAGCGGCTCACAGAAGCCGCGATCCAGGAGCGCCTGAGGGCCCATCCTCGCAAGGCGCGGCTCGATGAGCTCCGCCAGCGGGTCCGCTCGACCGAATTGATCGAGCACCTCGAACGATGCGCTCCGCGGCTGATCAAGGCCGATTTCATCGACCGGATCGTGGTCATCGATCGCCTCCGCCAGCGGTACGACTGGTCTCGATCGCTCACCGATTGGCGGCCGAAAGGGCGTTCGGTCACCCGGCAGTGGCACGATCTGGTCAATCACCTCCTCATCCCATACCCGATCCCCCCGTTCCTCCGGTGTGCCCTGCTCTCCGGTTCGAAACGCTGGGGAAAGCTGGCGATCTTCGTGGGGAGGGGGGGCTCGCTCCACCGTGCGCGTCGCGCCGGCGAGTTCGCGTTCCTCCCCGTTCTCACCAAGCGCACGATCCACGCGCTCTTGCAGAGCCGGGTGGAACACGGTCCGTGGGAGGCGTTGCGAAGGGTGCAACTCGAGCTCCTCGGTGGCAACGAAGCGCTGATCCGGAACGTCCTCGACTCAGATCTCTGTGGGCGGTTTCGCGATGAGACGCGCGGCGAGCGAGCACTCAAGTGGCTGGTCGAGTTCGACGGTTCGATCTCCCGCTGGCAGACTCGTCCGTTGATCGACTACTTCGCCGCCCAGCTGAGAGAAGAGATCGTTGTGGACCCGTTCGCCTGCGGGCTGCGGACCATGCTCCGCCGCATGCAGGAGTGGCATGCCGAACTGGCGAAGCTCCGCACGGTCGAGCACGAAGTCTTCCAGAAGAGCGGGATCTTCGGGAGGACCATGAATGTGAAGGACGAGCAAGGACACACGAGCCGCTGGGAGATGCGTGAGATCCTCACGGCAAAAGATCTCATCCGAGAGGGCGGAGCGATGGGGCACTGCGTCTTCTCCTACCGCGACGCGATCCGACGGGGGCGCAGTTCGATTTGGTCTCTCCGCCGAGACGGCGAGCGTGCTCTCACGATCGAGGTCGCCGGCCGGGATGTCGTGCAGATGCGCGGTCGGGCGAACCGCCCTCCCAAGAGCGAGGAGAGGATGGTAGTCGCCGAGTGGGCAAGCGCCGCGCGGGTGCGTGTTGTTCGGGCGTGAGGTGGAAGTGCGGCCATGGCCGTCACAGTGACGCGACAAGCCGCAAGAACGCTTGGACTTCGAGAGCGCCATGACCAGAGCTGCTCGGGAGCATTGACGGAAACTGTGGGTCGACGACAATGGTACTTCCCCTTGTCGCGCCCGCCGTCGTTCCCCGCCGGCAACACGGTCGCGCTGTGTGAAAGCTCGGCTTCATTGGGCAACGACGCACCCAAAAATCGCGAGACTCTGGCTCTGACGCGCCACGGTCGAGGCGATGAACATCGACGTGCTCGACCTCGAGGAAGCGCTCGAGGAGCTCGGCGAATACTCCTTCCGACAGGGCAAGATGATGGAGATGAGATTCTTCGTGGGCTTGGGCCTGGACGAGATCAGCACGGCACTCGGGGTGTACGTTCCGACCGTGGAGCGGGACTGGACCGTCGCGCGCGCGCGGCTCGGCCACCGCAGGGGTAGGGGACTCCGATGAATCGGGAACACTTCCAACGCGCCCAGGAAGTCTTCCTCGCAGCGAGGGTCTTGTCAGCGGTCGAGCGCACAGCTCTTCTCGAGCGAGAGTGCTCGGCCACGCCCGGACTGCGTGAGACGGTCGAGGGAATGCTCGCGGCCGAGAGCCAGGATCCCAACTTCCTCGGGGCATCCCCCTTCGGGCCTGAGAAGTTTTCCGGCGGGCACCGCGCGCGGATCCAGAAACTTGTGACGCAGTCGAACGCGGGGAGGCGTCT
>CALEHF010000195.1 GCA_937876125.1 uncultured bacterium | reverse complement strand
ATCGAAAACTAGAGGCTGCACCACTGTAAGCCGCGGTGCTTGCCGTAGATGCGGTGACGGAGGACCGTCTCGAGCCAACTCCGACTCGCCGCGGCACTCTGCGGAGGTTTCTCGACCGCCGTGACCCACGTGTCTTGAAGTGCATCCTCTGCCGCGTGGGAGTCGCGGGTGAGGGAACGGGCCAGGGGCGCGAGCCAGAAGGCGTTCTCGAGAAGTTTTTCGAGGTCGATTCGCTCGCTGGTCATGGGGTCGGGCTCCTCAATCGGGGTGAGACGAACCGCGGGTGCGTGCGGATGCGTTCTCAGTCGTGGTCGCTCACACACGAAGAGTCCACGGTGAGGTTCGCTTGTTCATGAAAGATGATGAACTACGAAGGTGGGGAAGAACACGAAGAGCGGGCGCGCGGAGGAGTGATCTGAGCAGAGCTGTAAGCTTTGTTCTAATAGTGGTTTAGCGACTTTACTACGACTCGATCTTCGTGGCTATTCCGTGCAGCGCCGGGAGGCGATGCCGTCGAGCGTTCCCATCACAGACCCAACTCCGCCGACGCCTCCGTGATCTCCGGCTTCTCGAGCAGGGCGGTCGAGAGGGCGGGGAGCTGGTCGGCGTCCTTGCCTCGGATCGCGAAGGTGAGCTGCAGGCGACTGCGATCGCGGTCGACCTTGCTCATGGTGAGCTGTGCCGTGATGGCGAAGCGTTCGAGGATCGGGCGGAAGAGATCGGGGTCAGGGTTCGGAGGGACGATGGAGAGGCGGAGCGTCCCATTGTATTGCGAAGTCCCGCCGCCGTTCGATCCGTCGGTGAGTGTACCCATCCGATGCAGCACCTCGATCGCGAGCGCGAGGACGACGATCCCCACCCCCGCCGTCACCGGGTTCTGCCCCGCCGCGATTCCCACCGCGACCGAGAAGATGACGAAGGCGGTGTCGCGCACGTCGCTGACCGTCGTTCGGAAGCGCACGATCGCGAGTGTTCCCACCAAGGTGAACGCAACCGCGACGTTTTGGCCGACGGCGATCGTGACCAAGGTGATCAGCATCGCGAGCAGCACGAGGGTCGGGAACAGCCCGGGGTTCTGGGCCGAGTCGGTTCGCGTGCGCCGGTAGAGGAACGCGATCATCGCTCCGAGCACGCCCGACAACATGATGCGAGCCGCGACCCAGAGCGCGTGATCGAGGTGGGTCATTTGGATGAGCGGGTCGGGGGTCTCGAACAACTGGGTCAGAGCATCCATCGTGCTACGACTCACTCTCTTTGACTTCGGTCGATTTCAAACTTGCGGTCTCGAGACCGACCGCTTCGAGGCCGAGGCTGTACTTCGAGTAGGACTGCTCCTCGGTGGCGAGGTATGCGACGACCTCATCCATGAGCGGAGTGCGCTTGGCGGGCCCCTTCACCTCGAGAATTGCCGTGTTTGTGATCGGGGTCAGCTTGCGATCGATTCCGAAGGGGTGCTGTGAAGTCGACGCGTCGATCGTCGGCTCCAAGGGAGCTGCCGCGATCTGTTGATCGATCGTCACGCGCTCTCCGTTTGCAGTGACGAATGCAAACCGGTCGTAGGAGACGTGGATGATCGGCGCGAGCCCGAGGACACGAAAGCGGGCGCGGAACCACTCGAGCGGCCCCTGAAGGGGCGCCCCGCTCTCGAGGACTTCCGCGAGCTCCTTTGGGCCGATCGAGAGGCGGCGCTTCCACACGCTCGAATCGAGGCGGAGCTTCTCTTCGAGGAACCACTCCGCCTTGCCGTCATAGCGCCTGAGGCGGTGCTTCGGAAGTTGAACCTTTGCTCGCCCGCGGTAACACAAGCGCTCCGCCGTATCGTAGTAAATGCTCTCGACCAGCATGCGGGGATCCGCGGGATCCTTTGCATGCGGGTCTGGATCGAACCGTTCGCCGAGCCAAGTGACGAGGGCGGGCACCGCACCTGCCACGACCGTGTGCTTGAGCTCGAGTCTTGGACCCGATTGCTCGGGAGTATCGGAGTTCGTCACGAGTATCCTGTTCCCCCGCTGCTTGGTGTCGTTCGGGCGTACTTGAAGGCCTCCTAGAAGGACTCTGATGTCTTCGCGGACGCGGGGCTCGGCGCACTACTGTCGTACACCCAAGGCCTGGCTTGCTTGATCGACAGATCTCCAAGCTCGGTGATCTTGAACTCGACTTCCATCGAGAACTGGTCGCGCGCTCCTTTGCCGTAGAGTCTCGCAAACTCGCGGTGGATGACTCCGAGGTGCTTGCGAAGTGTGTTTCGGTGATCGGTACTGAGTACGGTTTCGTTCAACGCGACTCGGTTCGAGCGCTGGATTACGCGATCGCCTTCGTAGTTTCTGGGTGAAAGGAGCAGCTCTTCGGGGATCGCATTCGCCTTCGGATTCGTGATCAGATCTTCGCCGATCTGCGCGTTCACATAGTAGCTCCGCCCGACTTGTTCGGCGGTCTGGTAGACGATGTCTTCGGTAACCGCGACTCCGTTCGCCTGTTCACGCGAGTAGTTCGGGTGGCAGAGGACACCCATCGCGGTTGCATGATGGTCGATGCGGTAGAACTCGCGCTCTTCGTATGCGCGGAAGTTCCAGAGAGTCGCGTACACCTGCTTCACGGATCGAGCCAGGTGCCCTTCCTTTGGCTTGTGCGTCACAGAGCCGTACAGACCCGCCCCACTGAAGCCGGGCAGATCCTCATTGTTGGTACTCGAGCGGCACCGGATGCGTGTGTTCTTGGGGAACGAGTTTTGGAGCTTTGCGAGCTCCGCTACCAGCCACTCCGGCATCGTTCCTCTATCGACAGCCTTGCGGAACTCCTTCAACGCCTTCGCGCGCACTTTCGTATCGGTGCGAAACCCAGGGATCTCTGGCAGCGACTGGGCGCGGGCATCGAGGCCATTGTGCTTCATGAACTCGACGTAGAAATGGAAGGGGATCCCGAAGCCGTCGGGGGTCAGTGCGATCGGAAGATCGAACTTTCGCATCGCGGAGAGGTTGGCGGTTTTCACGCCGAAGCTCTTCGCGTCCCCGAATCCGATGGCGCCGAGCGGGCGGATTTCAGTGACGGAAAGATCGCGCGTGGGAGTTTGCGGTTGCGCCGGACGCATCGCGTCGAAGTGCGCTTCCACTTCGGTGACGGTCGCCTCGCGAATCTGGAAGCCCGCGGCATCGACAGAGTACGCGACGTACTTGCCGATCATGGGCGCGATGCGCTCGTGAGTCGTCGCATCCTTGATGAATGCGTTCGGGATTCCGTCTTGGACCGCGCGCAAATTCACGTGGGAGAGCGGCGTCTGGCGAACTGAAGTGATAATCCCCGCGACTCGCGGCATCTCGTTCGGAAGTGTGCGGTAGATGACGACATCGCGCACCCCGGGGCGCTCCCCCGGTTCCATCACGCGCAATCGCCCGAAGGTTGATTTGCGGTTGAGGGGAAGAAACGCGATGTCGGCGTAGGTGTCCTCGGCGAGGAAGATGGGCAGTTTTACCGCCGCGTACTGATCCTTCTCGGACAGGGTGCGGGCTCGTGCTCGCGGGAGCGCGTGGTAGGCGAGCTTCCCCTCGAGGATCGGTGCGAACTGACAGAGTTGGTCGAAGGCGACGAGAATCTGATCGAAGGGATATGCGTCGTTCGGCTCGAATTCGAACGTGTAGAGTCCCGGCTCACCGTCCGGCGCCTCGAGGAGGGGGCGATAGACCAGGACCCCGCGCATCTGTCCGTCTGACCCGCGCCCGATCCCCGCCTGATTCATGAACATCGGGTGTGCGCGGATCTTCTCGGTGTTGATGAAGTACGTGTCCGGGTGATCGGTCTCGGAGTGCTCAATCTGGAACTTCACAAATTCGAGGCCGGTGAGGTGGGTGTCGATCATCACCTCGTCTCCTTTGTAGGAGAGGAGCTCGAAGGTTGCGCGATCGGGGATCTCCGCGGCTCCCAGGTCGATCCCGATTTCTTTTGGAGAGAGACGACGCGTCTGTTCTCCTCCTCCGCCGAAGCCGCCGCGCCCGCCACGGCCGCCGCCTCCGCGGCCGCCCCGACCCCGCATGAACTCGGGTTCCATTTCCGCCGAAGAGATGATCCCGTCGCCATTCTTGTCGAGTGAGAGAATCGTGTCGGCAGCGCTCGCGATCTCCTCCGCGGAAAGCTGGCCGTCCCCGTCGGTGTCGATGGCCCGCATGAGCGGAAACATCCGCGCCATTCCTCCGGGAGGGCGGCCTCCGGGAGGACCGCCGTCCGGGGGACCCTGAGCAAAGCCCGGGTTCGCGATGACGAACACGGCAACGCACACCAACCCAACAAGCAAGTTTTTCATGAGTGCTCCTCGCCAAGTGCTCCGCAGATCTCGGTAGTGTAAGCGAGGAGCTCCCCTCGTGAGACCGAAGTTCTGATCGAGAAGCACGGTTCACTCTGTCGAGGCACCCCAAATGCCCTTCGGGCGATCGTCGAACCTCGCTCCCCGAAGCGTCTTAAGGGCGGAGGAGAAAAGTGCTTGCGATGTCGCCGATCGAGGCTTCGAAAATCGCCCGGGAAGCCGCGTGTTTCTTGACCGAGAACGTCTTGTTCTCGCATCGCGAAGATGGCATCAAGTACGGATGGTTGGAGTTCGGATCGGAGTCGCATTGGCGATCTCCGAGGGACCGCCGGGAAGTCTCCGGAGAGACCCCCGGCGAGCTCGACGGATCCTCGACGCGCATTTCATGTGTACTGCGAGGACACGTGCCTTCTCTTTCCCGACCAACGTCGTTGGGTCGCTGCCGGCGTTTCTCGCGGGCAGTTATCGGCGTTCACGCACGCATTCGTGCTGCGGTCGGGTCAGATCGAGCGAACTCCGCCGGAACCGTGCCGACGTCGACGGCTGCCAGCTGTACTTCTCTTCTCTTCTCTTCTCTTCTCTTTGGAGGGGAGGGGAGGGGAGGGGAGGGGATGGGTGGGGGCGGTCGGGTGTCGCCGGGAAGAGGTCCGCGAGAGTGGAGGTCGACCTCTCGGCCCCCGCGCGAATGGAACTTCGAAAGGGAGAGGCCGGAGCCGGACTGCACTCCGCCCCCCCGCCAGGATGAGCACGAATGAGCTCGCACTCTCACGATGAAGTAAGCTCGAAGAACGGCAACGGCACCCTCCCGGCCGGAGGTGTGGCAAAACCGAGTGGCCCGAAGCCGCTGGTTGTCCAGAGTGACGGCACACTGCTCCTCGAGGTGCAGAGTGAGGTGGCGGAGCATCGCGCCTCCGCTGCGCGCCTCCGGCACCAGCTCTCGGCGTTTGCCCATCTCGAGAAGTCGCCCGAGTACTTCCACGAGTACCGCATCACCCCCATCAGTCTTTGGAACGCGGCGCAGGCGGGCTGGACCGAGGCGAAGATCCTCAACCTGCTCGCCGAGAACGCGCGCTATCCGGTCCCCAAGCAACTCATCGAGAAGGTTCGCGAGGCGCTGGGCAAATTCGGGCGGGTCGAACTGACTCGGGTGGGAGCGGACCTCATTCTCGGCCCCAGCCAACCGGGAGACGACCTCCTCGACACCCTCTGCACCCGCCGCACACTCGAGCCGTATCTGAAGGATCGACTCCTCGACGGCACATTCCGGATCAATCCGGACCACCGCGGGATGCTGAAGGTCGCGTTCATCAAGGTCGGCTATCCGCTGGTCGATCACGCGGGTTTTGAAGAGGGCGCCGATCTCACCATCGATCTCGAGGGGTGCGATTTGCGCCTCTACCAGACCGAGGCGGTCGACGCGTTCTTTGCCGACCAGGGGGGCGGGGGCGGCTCGGGAGTGGTCGTGTTGCCGTGCGGCGCGGGGAAGACGGTGGTCGGGATCGGACTCCTCAGTCGTCTGAACACTCAGGCGCTGATCCTCGCCCCGAACATCACCGCGGTCAGGCAGTGGAAGAAAGAGATTCTCGCGAAGACGAAGCTGCCACCGAGTGCGGTCGGCGAGTACTCGGGGCAAGAGAAAACGATCGCTCCGATCACCATTGCCACTTATCAGATCATGTCGCACCGCAAGTCGAAGACCGATGACTTCACTCACCTCGATCTGTTCGCCGAGCACGACTGGGGACTCATCATCTACGACGAGGTGCACCTCCTCCCCGCGCCGGTGTTTCGCTTCACGGCGGGGATCCAGGCGCGTCGTCGGCTCGGCCTGACGGCGACCTTGGTGCGCGAAGATGGCCGCGAGGACGAGGTGTTTACGCTGATCGGCCCGCGGATCTACGATCTTCCGTGGCGCGACCTCGAGCGCGAGGGGTTCATCGCCAAAGTGCGGTGTGTCGAGGTGCGGATCGATCTGCCCCGCGATCGTCGCGAAGACTACGCCGCCGCCGATCGCCGCCACCGCTTCCGCATTTCGTCGGAGAACCCCTACAAGCTCGATCAGCTGATCTCTCTGCTCAAGCGGCACGACGGCGATCGCGTCTTGATCATCGGGCAGTACCTCAGTCAACTGCGCGAAGTCACGCTCGCCACCGGCGCGCCATTGATCACAGGGCACACGCCTCAAGAGGAGCGCGACGTCTTGTACGGGCAGTTCCGACGGGGCGAGATCCCGGTCTTGATCGTGAGCAAGGTCGGAAATTTCGCGGTCGACCTCCCCGATGCTTCGGTTGCGATTCAGATCTCAGGAACGTTCGGGTCTCGGCAAGAAGAGGCGCAGCGGCTCGGTCGGGTGCTCCGGCCGAAGTCCGATGGGCGCGAGGCGACCTTCTACTCGCTGGTCACCCGTGATACGCGCGACCAAGACTTCGCGCAGAAGCGTCAGCGCTTCCTCATGGAGCAGGGGTATCAGTACGAAGTTGAGGAGTGCCCCCAGGGGGTCCCCTCATGAGTACTGTCGCCGACTACCTGCACCGCCTCCGCAAAGCGGAGTTGCAGACGATCCACCAGTTCTGGCTGCCGGGGGAATCGGTCCAGAGCTCGCGGCAAGAGCTGCAGACCCGCGTCAACGATGCCCTCCGCCGCGGCTCGGGGATCGAGGAGCGGGTCGCGCGACTCACCCGGGTCCAGCGCGAGCTGATCGTCACTCTGCTCCAGTCTCCCAAACACGTACTCGAGACGCGGCTCGCCGTGCATCGCCTCGAAGTGCGCGGGATTTCGCGCACCGAGGTGGAGAGCTCGTCGCGGATGTTGGTGGAGCGAGGGTTCGTCGAGCGTCAGCGCCCGGAAGGTGCGGGGCGGACCCCCGGGGCCGAGCAGCTGACCGTTCCGGTCGAGCTCGCCGAACACCTCGAGCGCGTTCTCGAGGTCGAGGGCATTCCGATCTCTCCCGCCGACCAGCTCAGCCAGAAGCGGCTCCCGTTCGAGATCGATTTCGAAGGGACCGAGCTTGAAGATCACATCAAAGGCCTCACCGACCCGACCCTGATCGAGCTGGTGCGGATCGCGGTCGCCCACCGGGGGTTGGTCGACGAGGATCACCCCGGGGTCGCGGCGATCCTCGATGGCGGCCCGCTCGCGCGCCCCGAATGGCGGCGTGCCCTCGAGGATGCATGGATCGGCACCATCGGCACCGTCTCCTTGCAAGATTTTGGAATCGCGGTGCGCCCCCCCTCGCTGGTGATCTTCCAGGAGTGGATTCAGAAGCGCGCACGTCGCGAATTGCGGGCGGGGCAGATCCCCGATGTCGAGCTCGAAGCCGGAGTGGACCTGTACATCGACATCGAGCGCGTCGCGACTCGCATCGAAGCGGCCCCGGCGCGTCTGACCCGGGGCGGGCGCGTGCCGAAGCGGCTCGCCGAATCGCTCCGGGCCGAACTCAGTCTCCCCCGCCTCGCCGCCCACCTTGATGGCGACGCGGTCCAGCGGGCGCTCACCATGGGGCTGCGCCTCGGCGTCCTCGAGAACTTTGCCGATCATCTGCGCGTCTACGACGAGCGCCTGCGCAGTTGGCGCAAGCTGGATCTCGAGCGCCAGACGGAGATCTTGCTCCAGAAATTCCTCGAAGAGAGCCAGGGGGAGCGGTGGAGCTTCCACCAGGAATCGCTCCGCCAGATCCTGCTCGATCGCTTGGTCGAAGAGGCGCCCGAAGGGTGGGTTTCGCTCGAAGCTCTCATTTCGCTCTGCGTCTCGACCTACGTCCTCGAGCTCGAGGAGCGCGAAGTGCGCGCTGCGCTCAGGCAGCGCCGGGAAGAAGATTTTGCGCGGGAGAAGCTCCAATCGACCTTCCAACGGCTGGGGACCGACCTCCTCTACTGGGTCGTCAATCGGTTCCTGCTCCTCGGCATGTGCGAGCTGGGTCTGATCGAGGGGCGTCTCGCCGCGTTCCAGCTGACTTCGCTCGGC
This sequence comes from uncultured bacterium, assembly GCA_937876125.1. Classification (GTDB taxonomy): domain Bacteria; phylum Planctomycetota; class UBA8108; order UBA1146; family UBA1146; genus JAFMMO01. The sequence goes on along the minus strand of CALEHF010000195.1, from coordinate 3,697 downwards.
AAGGAACAGCTCGGAATTCCCCGGGAGCCGCGCGAGTGTCGCATTCTCGTGAATCCCGATTTTGAGATCATGCTCTTCACGGAGGGGCTCCGCGGGATGCGTCTCGAGCTCGAGTTAGCGCGGTTCGGGACCCGAGTTTCTGCCGAAAGGGTGCGCCGCTACCGCGTGGATCGCGAGAGCATGCGCCTCGGAATTCGCACAGGATTGTCCGTAGGAGACGTCTTAGCGATCCTCGAAGGGGCGTCGAGCCACCCGCTCCCCGAGCCGGTGCGGGTCGCGGTGCGCGACTGGGGACGCGACCTCGATTGGGTCCGCGCCTCCCCCGCTCTGGTGCTCGGGGGACTCCGTCCAGAACGTTCTGAAGAGCTATGCGCGCTTCTCGCTCGGGAAGCGGTACCCTATCAGCTCTGCTCCGATGGCAGCATCGTCCTGACCGGCGCCGATACCCTGGTCCGTGACGGTGCCCCGCCCTTGGTGCTCGAGCTCCTGCGCGACCGTGGCTGGCTGGTCAGGGAAGAGCATGGGACATCCCTAGAATTGCGATCGGAGAAGCGCGAATGATCGGCGAACCGAACACGATCTCTCGGATTGTCGAGCTTCTGCATCTGCCCGTTTCGCATACTCCGGAAGCTCTTCGGGACGTTTATGCCGACGTTTCGAAATCTTGTGGATACGACAACTTCATCCGACAGCCTGGAGGCGCTAGGCTTGAGAGTGCGGAGGCTGAGGGGGGCTCGGTTTCGCGGCTAACCTTCGGGCGCGACCGAGTGATTTTCCAGGAGGAACGGACACGTTCAGGGCTGGAACACTTTACGAAGATGATCGAAGCGGTGACCAAAGTCGCGGCGCCGAAGTTGGGGATTCCCCTCTTCATCGCGCGAACTGTCACCCAGAGGGTCATCGCAGGGGTGCCTAGCAACGAGACCGGCGCAAGTTTCCTGGCGCGCACCGTGTTTCGGATCGAGGCTGAAGATCTCGTCGCTCTCGAGCGCCCAGTCCAAGTGGTGGGGCTGCGTCTCGATTTCCCTGGGCGACAACCTCAGGACGGTTCGCACCGCGTGCGGATCGAAACTTATTTGCGCGACCAGGGCGCGCTCTATCTCGAGGACGTTGCGACGTACAAGATTCCGGTGCAAAGCCTCGACCATGCGAAGATCAGTGGTGAGCTCCACGAGGTGGAGGAATTTGTCGGGGGGAAGTTGACCGAGTTTCTCGGCGGATTGGCTGCGCGGGGGTAGGACCCCGCACTCCGTCGACCATCCATCCCTTCTATCCCGAGGTGTGTGAACCATGAAGATCGCACTGTTTTCGTTCGACACTCGTGAGTCGGACCGCGCGGGAAACTTGTTCCGCGTTACCCAAGCTGTCGCTGAAGCCGCACGTGCCGGAGCACAAATTCTGGTGCTCCCAGAACTGTGGGCGTCGGGGTACGACCTCGCTGCCGCGCACGACGAGAATTGGGAAGATGCGGTCGATGCGATCGCAGATCTCTCCAAAGAATACGGAATCGCGATTGTCGGCTCGGTTCTCGAGCCGATTCTTCCCGAAGAAGAACACCCCGCCAATTGCGCCATCGCCCACGAGAACGGCGCTGAAATCTTCCGCTACCGCAAGGCGCACCTCTTCGCGCCGCTCGCCGAAGATCGCTATGTCACTGCAGGAGATGACCTTCCCGAGGCCTTCGAACTGGCAGGGATCCGGGTCGCGATGGCGATCTGCTACGACCTCCGCTTCCCAGAGCTGTTCCGCCCCGCTTCCGTTCGAGGTGTGGACCTCTGGTGTATCTGTGCGCAGTGGCCCGAGGCGCGGATCGACCAGTGGCGCGCGCTGTTGGTTGCGCGGGCGATCGAAAGCCAATCGTATGTCGCCGGAGTGAACCGTTGTGGCGCCATGGGCGACCCACGAGCGGGTGGCACGCAGTTCGGCGGCACCACGCTTCTCGTCTCCCCGGCCGGGGATATCCTCCTCGACACCGGACACGAGGAGGGGTGCTTCATCGGCGAGATTCAGCCCGAGATTGCGCGCGGTTTGCGGGAGGAGTTTCCGGTCCTCGCGGATCGGCGTTGGGACCTGTACTAGGCCATCTCAATCCTGCGGCAGCAGCGGAAATGATTCTGAACCAACAGCCCGTTGGAGTAGTGTTTGGCCAAACACTGTTTCAACGGGCTGTTCTCATCGGCCGACGATCAAAGGAGAGCCATGCTGCTCGTGACCGCTTTCATCCTCGCCCTCACATTTCAGGATGCTCCGGCCGAGAAGGAGGCGCCCCCGACTCCCACCATCGAGGAGTTTGCCAATCAAGTCGTTACGGCATTCAGCGCGGGGGAGGCCGATGCTCTCAGTGCGTTCTTCGACGTCGAACGATTTCTGGATCGAGCGCTCGGCGGAGTCGAAGCAGACCCCCCAGCCGTCGAGGGATTTCGCGATGGCTTCAAGAAGAGTTTCCGTCTGGGTCATCTCTGTGCCGTGCTCGGGAACCAGGGTTGGGCGGAGCGCCTTCGCATCGAAGCGAAGGACGATGGCAGCTGGGGAGCGCTCTGCCGGCTTGTCTATCCCGGCGCGTTCATCGACTACTACGTGTTCAGGATCGAGCAGCACGGCGGCGCGTTCTGTGTCACCGACGTCAGTTATCTCGCCGATTGCTATTCCCAGTCGGAAGTGACTCTCGAGGGGGGTGAGGCGATTTTCACTGACCCTGCGAGTCCAGACGGGCTGCAGATCGCACTTCTCTTCAAGAAATCGAAGGAGCAAGAGCGAGCCGGGGAGTACGAAGGTCTTCTCCAGACGATCACTGAGCTCGAGAAACGAGGGCATGGCACCAAGCGGCTGCTCATCCAAAAGCTGCGGGTTCTCAGTCTCCTGAAGAAGAAGGACGAGTACGGTGCTTTGCTTGAGAAAATCCAGGAGACCTATCCGGCGGATCCGAATCTTCCCCATGTGCTCTACAAGATTTGTCTCAGGGAGGGTCGTCTTGCCGATGCGCTCCCCCATCTCGACGCGATCGATCGTTGGGCCGGCGACGACCCCTACATCGAATACTTGCGGGGGATCCTCTCGAACGCTCTGAAGAGGCGGTCCGATGCGAAGCGGTTCCATCGCCGCGCGATCGAAGAAGACCCGCTCCTTCTCGCCCCCTACTACGAGCTGATCGCCTACTCGCTCGAGGAGAAAGACTTCGAGACGACGGGAGCGATGATGACGACCCTCGAAGAACTTCTCGAGTCTGATCTGAGGGCCGTGCTCGAGGATTCGCAGTACGAGGCGTTCGCAGCTTCCGATGCTGGGAAGCTCTGGCTCGCGAACCATAAGCCTGAAGCCGACCCCGCGGCCGCCCCAGTGGGAGCTCCCCGCTAGGAGCCTGCATCACAGAACCATTTCGGCCAGAATCGCCGAGCAAGCTGGGCATCTGACTTATCTGCCACTCAGAACAACCCTTTGAGTACCAGGGCCCTGTCCGGTAGCTATGTGCGCCTTGGCACCTATTCCTACACATGCCGGCGCGGTCTGCCGGTCCTCTTTATCAACTCTGCGATAGATCTCCGGTCTCTCCACTCGACGCGGACGGTGGGCGGCGGAGATCTTTTTCTTGAGGGGGAGTCCCAACGTGAGTGAAGTCTCTAAGCGATGTCGGATCTCGTTGGCTGCGCTTCTGTGGGTCTCTTGGCTCTCGACCGACCTCGTCGGCCAAAGCACGATC
>CALEHF010000194.1 GCA_937876125.1 uncultured bacterium | reverse complement strand
TCTTGCGGCGAATCGGCAAGCCGTAGCCGTGATCATCCGCTGATTCCAGGCCTAGCCCTGGAAGGGCGGTGAGCCCCTTTTTTGGTGAGAGTGGGCAGAGTTCAGCGGTCAGTTCTCAAGCCTCCGCCTCCCCCGGTCGAAGACTGGATACGGGGATCGTGTGCCGACCGCTGGCCGGCGCAATGCCCTCGATGGGCAGCGGGTGCTGCTCGAGTGTCGCAATGGGGATCGAGAAGGGTGCTCAATGCCTGAGCCTCTGAATCAGGACGAGGTCGAGGCGCTTCTGAGCCTCGCGCAGGGAGGCGATGAGGCAACCCCTCCCACCGAGCCCGCGGGCGCGGAGCCGTCTGCCGCTGCTCCCCGTCCGGTCGAAGCGCGACCGATCGAGAAGTTCAATGCGCTCCCCTCGCACCAAATCTCCATCTACGACTTCAAGCGCCCCGAGCGGGTCTCGAAGAGCCAAGTCATCGCCCTCGAGGCTCTCCACGAAGTGTTCGCGCGGAACCTCAGCGCATCGCTTTCGGGGTATCTCCGGCATATCGTCGAAGTGCGGCTGATGTCGGTCGAGCAGTTTACGTATTCTGAGTTCACAATGTCGCTGCCGATTCCGACCTCGTTCAACTTGCTCTCCTGTGGCCCACTCGAGGGAAACCTCATCCTCGAGGTCCACCCCTCGATCCTCTACCCCGTCATCGACCGCCTGCTGGGGGGGGGGGAAGGCCGAGGCGCTCTACTTGGAACGCCCGTTCACCAACATCGAACTCGCCCTGGTGAACACAATTCTCGATCGGATGATTCAGCAGCTTCGCGAGACGTGGGAGAGCGTTAAAGAGATCGACTTCCAGCTGTTCGAGACCGAGTCGAACCCGTTCCTTCTCCAGATCGTGGCGCCGAACGAACCGATCGTCCTCTTGAGCTTCGAAGTCGTGATGGGTGATTACGCCGGGATGGTGAACCTGTGCATCCCGTTCAAGGTGATCGAGCCGATCATGCCGGAGTTCTCCCAGAGCAACTGGTTCTCTTCGAAGAGCAATCGCCAAGGCGGTCAGAGCCGGGAACGGATCCTCGCGAACATTGCGAACGCGCCGATCGAGTTCTCGGCGGTGCTGTCGGAGACTCCGGTGAGCCTCTACGATTTGCTTGCCTTGCGCCCCGGCGACATCCTCGACACCGGGCACCACTGCAATCAGCCGATCACGCTCTCGATCCAAGGGCGCCGAAAGTACCGAGGCACCCCCTACCTCCAAAAGGACCGTCGCGTGGTGCAGCTCCTCGACCGCGTCCATCCGACCGACCCCGACGCGTAGCCGCGGTTCGCGCCGCGCTCAGGGTGCAGTTCAAAAAAGGGGGGCAGTCAAAAAAAAGAGAGCGAGTGTGAGGCAAAATCGCCTCACACTCGCTCTCTTTTTGGCACTCACTCCGTCGAGAGCCGCTTCCCCCGAAAGTCTCATTCCTCCCAGAGCTCAGCGCTATGAAAGGGGTAGTTGAATCTTAGTTCCGACCTTCAGACGCGAGGGGTCGATCCCCGGATTTGCGGACTGAATCTCCGTCCAGCGCAGTCCGCTCCCCAGCTTCTCCTCCGCGATGTCGTACAGGGTGTCCCCGTCGGCGATCGTGTAGGTCTGGAACCCGGGCTTCGTCGCGGAGGCGCTCTCGCTCCCACTCGGCTTCACCGCGGCCTTTGCGACCGCGCGCGGCGGCGCGGGAATTGTCAGCCTGTCCCCCACCTTCAGCTCGGAGCCTTCACCCAGTTGAGGGTTGTTCTCGAGGATGTAGGTAAAGAGAGTGTTCTTCTCATAGTAGTGGCCGGCAAGATTCCAAAGGTTGTCCCCCTCGACGATCTCGTGGGTCTTCGGCCAGTTGCCGAAAACGGGGGGAGTCACGCCCGGCTGCGCTTCTTTCTTCGCACCGGCACTCTTGCTGACGTCGGCGGTTTTCGAGCCCTCGCCAGGTTTCCGACCGACGATCGCCGGAGGAACGGACGCGGCCGGTTCTTTCGGGGGGGTGGTCGCCTTCGACAGGTCGCCACTCGATGGGCCTACGGCGGGCCGTACATTTCCGGTACTCCCCGAGCGCTCCGTGGCGGCGTCCATACTCTTGGCGACCCCACTCTCCGTGACATCCGCGGGGTTCGGCCGCTGAGGGCTGCCGACACCGGTGGGACTCGCGGAGAGTCCAGTGCCGTCCCGGCCGACCACAGCGCTCGTGCTTGGGTCAGTGCGCCCGCCGAGAATGGGGGCGGGGACGCCGGTCTTCGTGCGGTCAGGGGAGTTTGCGCCACCAGTGCGGGGATCGCGGCCCGTTCGGTTTACGAGCGAGCGATCTGCGGACGGATCCGCCCCCGAGCGGCGGCGTTCACGGCCGGCGTCGTAGCCCGTCGGAGATGCAGGGGTCGTCGACCCCGTTCGTCCACTCCCCCCGGGATTTCCGGTGGCTGGGGGTTTCACGGCGGTCTTGGTGGCGTCCGTCGTCCCCCCGTTCGCCGCCGATTTCCCGCCGGTGGCTGCAGGGTCGTTCAAGTTGTTCGGTGTGGTGCCGTCGAAGACGTTCATCAACACGACGACGATCAGGACCAGCACTAGCACCAGTCCGATCTTGGTACCGTTGCCCATGACGTCGCTCCTCCCCAGGGGAACCCGCTTGGTTCGATTCTTCAACTCAGGACCACATGCGAAGTGGTTTGGACGAGAGCCACGGTTTGGACGAGAGCCACGGTTTTGACGAGAGCCACCAACCGCGAGCCTCGCGGTGACACGCGGACGGCTCTCCGCGGCGATGTCAGGGGGAGAGTACCCGGAAACCTACCCAACCCGAAGCCGTTTCCGGGCGGGAAATCTGGCGAGATGCAGGACGGGCCCGCGGTGGCGTCATCGCCAACTCGGGCCCGCCCTCGGGTGCGTATCAAATGTGTGCAGACTTCCGACGGTCAGAGGGCTCTGCGTCCGTACTATTTCGCGGCAGCGGCCTCGGCGAGGATCTGATCGCGGCGCTCGAGGGACTTCTTGTGGAAGTAGAGCAGGGCCGGACACGCAATGAAGATCGACGAGTAGGTTCCGACCACGACCCCGATCACCAGAGCGAAGCTGAACGCTGCGAGACCCTCGCCACCGAAGAGGAGGAGCACCATGACCACCATGAAGGTGGTCGCCGAGGTGAGGATCGTTCTGGAGAGGGTCTGGTTGATCGACAAGTTCACGATGTCGGAGTAGTTCACGTCGCGCTTCTTGCCGGCGAGGTTCTCGCGAATTCGGTCGAAGATCACGATCGTATCGTTCAGCGAGTATCCGACGGTCGTCAAGAGCGCTGCAATCACCGGTAGATTGATCTTCAGGCTGATGAAGCTTCCGATGAGCAGGTCGGCGATCGCCAAAGCTCCGAGCACGATGCAAATGTCGTGAACCAGAGCGACGATAGCCGCAAGTCCGAACTGGAAGCGGAAACGCAGCGAAATGTAGAAAACGATCACGAAGAAGGCGATCATCATCGAGACAAAGACTTTTCCCTGCATGTCCTGTGCGACCCGGCCCCCGATGCTGTTCACCTCGGGGAACGGGGTCGAGAGCGAGTACTTCTCGCCGAGCATCTCCTGACCCTTCGCCCCGAGAAGGCTTTCGAGCTCGAAGACGGTGTACTGGTCGTTTTTGGTGGCGACGATCTGGAATGGCTGAATGGAGCCATTCGCGATCGAATCGAGAGGGGAAACACTGACCACCGGGAAATTGGCATCGCGCAGAGCCCCCTCGACGAAGCTCGACGTGAGTCCAGCCGAGTTTCTCTCGTCCGTCACGATGTTCAGGACCGCGGTGAAGGTCGGCGGATCCGCGATCGTCTCGACGTGGGCGATACCGTCGGGGGCGAGCAGCCCGTCAGGGTGGGCGGCCGTAGGCTCGCCGAGCGCAGTCGCGACGGTCTGACGGAACAGGTCGGTGGCGGACGACTCAGTTGTCCCCCCACCCTCGACCTTGGTGCTCGATTGACCGATCTTGCTGGTTCTGATCGAGAAACTCGTCGCGAGCTTCTTCCCCGCTTCCTCGCGGGAAGGCCCGAGGATTTGCACCTGGACGTCGTCGAAGGTCTTTTTTCCCTCTTGGTCGGTGATCCCCGAGATGAGGTCTCGAATCTCCCCCTCGGAGGCTGCGACCTGGAGGGTCGTGATCAGACGCGAGCCACCGGTGAAGTCGATTCCGAGGGTATCTTTACCGCGGGCAACGAGAACCAACAATCCGATGGTGATGCACGCGGCCGACGCCATCGCGAACGGGCGCGTCTTGGCCATGAAATCGATCTTCACTTTGGTGAAGAGCGCCATCATCTTCAGCTCTTTGACGAGCCCGCGCTTGATCATGACGGTCAAGAAAAGGCGGCTGATGTAGATCGAGGTAAAGAAGCTCGCAATGATGCCGATCGACAGAACGACCGCGAAGCCCTTCACTGCACCCGATCCAAACTTGAACAAGATGTACGCGGTAATCAGCGTCGTGACGTTTGCATCGAAGATCGTCGAGAATGCGCGCTGATAGCCGGCTTGCACCGCCTGGGCGAGTCCGCGCCCCCGAGCCTTCTCCTCGCGAATCCGGGCGAAGATCAGAATGTTCGCATCGACGGCCATACCCACGGTCAGCAGCAGTCCGGCCATTCCTGGGAAGGTGAGGGTGTTCCGGAAGATCTGCATTGCGGCGAGGAGGAAGAGCAGATTCAGGAACAGCGCGATGTTCGCGACGATTCCCGCCCCCATGTAGTAGACGAGCATGAAGATCACGACGAGCGTGAAGCCGACTCCCATCGCCTTCGTTCCGCGATTCACCGAATCTTTACCGAGAAGCGCGCCGACCGTCTGCTCGTTGACGAGCTGCGGCTTGGCCGGGAGGCTTCCCGCGCGGAGGAGGGTGACCGTGTCGTCCACTTCTTCTTTGCTGAACGACCCGGTGATCCGGCCGTTGCTATCGATCCGAGTCTCGATCACTGCGCGTTGAATCACGGTGCTATCGAGGACGATGCAGAGGTACTTGCCGACATTGGTGCCAGTCATCTCGCCGAATTGGACCGCGCCATTGCCGGAGAGAGAGAACTGGATCGCAGGCGCTCCGGTTTCGTCGGTCGTGTAGCTCGCATTCTGCAGCCACTCGCCACCGACGCTGCTCCCCTCGCCCGACTCGAGGACCAGGTTGCCGCCGGACGCCGTTTTCGCCACGCTGCGCGAGGGTTCAGTGGGCTCCTGGCCGGCGCGGACTGCGGCGCGATACTGGTTCCACTCGTTCTCGATCTTCGAGACCGTAGCGGCATCTTGATCCGCAGATTCGAGGTGGAAGGAAAGCTCTCCCGAACGCTCGATCTGCTGTTTCATCCGCTGCAGTTCGGCGTTGTCGAAGCCCGGGAGCTGGATGATCAAGCGGTCGCGACCCGCGGTGGCGATACTGATCTCCTTGAGGCCGAACGCGTCGAAGCGGTTCGTAATGACCATCTTCACGTCGTCGACGATCGTCGCCCTCGAGCTGCTCGGTACGTCATCGAGGTCGATCTCGTAGACGAGCTCGGTCCCTCCGATGAGATCGATCCCCCGCTTCAGACCCTGTTCAGCGGCGTTCTCCCCAAAGTTGGGCTTGAGGGCGTAGAGCGAGCCTGCGACCAGGAGTGCGAGGATGAGAAAACCTCGTCCTGTATGCTTGAGCATGGATCCGTTACCTCGACTTTTCAGTGGCCGCGAGGGGCGCTTCGACGGTGATCCCACGGTCGATGACCGCGACGATCGATGACCTGAGCACCCGAATTTTGACGTTTTGAGACTCATCCACCTTCAGGACCACCTGGCCCTTGTCGGCGTCGATGCTGGCGACCTTGCCGAAGATTCCTCCGCTGGTCCGCACATCGTCATTCTTCTTCAGTTCCCGCAACAGGTTGTCGTGTTGCTTCTGCTGTTTCCGTTGCGGACGGATCAGCAGGACGTAAAAAACAATGTAGAGGATGATGAAGAGTGGGAGCATGTTGAAGATGTTCGACCCCGCACCCACCGGTGCAGCGGCCCCACCCCCTTCAGCTCCTCCTCCAGCTTCCTGAGCGATGACCCAGAGGTGGCCCAGCTTGAGGCCGCCGACCTTGGTCAAGAACACAGAGCCCAGCATCACTTCCCCCAGACGTTATCGGCAACTCAGGCGCCGACCCTAACCCCGCTCCTGTGAAAGGATTGGATTCCTTGACCAGAGATCGGCGCTCCCGGCTCCAACGACTCAACGACTGAGTGTGGAGGGAGCAGAGCGCTCTGGGAAAAGAGAAGGGTCGACTCTCGGTGCGGGACGGCGAGCCGTTCGACTCGATCACCGCAACGGAAGCCGCGGATCATAGTCGACCCCTTCTGGGCGTTCAACTGCTCCCGGAAGCGGAAATCGGCCGAAATCGAGACAGAGGCGGGAGATCCGACACGAGAACTAGTTCGATCCGGCGGCGACCGGGCGGTACTGCTCTTCGAGAGAGGCTGTCCCCGACCGGAATTCGGCCCAAGTCCCGGCGAGGATCGCCGCACGGGCTTTTTCGAGATATCGATGGAAGACGCGGAGATTGTGAATGGTGCCCAGGGTACAGCCGAGCATCTCCTTGCGTAGATAGAGATGATGGATGAATCCTCGAGAGAACTCGAGACAAGCGAGGCAGTCGCACCCCTCTTCGATCGGGCCTGGGTCGAGCTTGTGAGCGCTGTTCCGGATCCGGAGGGGTCCATCGTTCAAGCGGAAGAGGTACGCGCCGCGCGCATTGCGGGTCGGAATCACGCAATCGAACATGTCGATGCCGTGCTCGACCGCCACCCGAAACTCCTCGAAGCCACCGACACCCATCAGGTAGCGCGGTCGATCGACCGGAAGCCCATCCGTCCCCCATGGGATCGAACGCAGCATCGTCTGTCGCTCCTCCCCGACACTCACCCCACCGACCGCGTAGCCGTCGAAGGGTAGCTCGCGCAGGCGCTCCGCCGCCTCGCGACGGAGGGATTCATGCACACCGCCTTGGACGATGCCGAACACCGCCATCGGGGTGCGGGTCGAGATCTGGTCTCGGTGGCGAGTCGACCGCTCGGCCCATGCCATCGTGCGTTCGAGCGCGTCCCGCGCCTCCGCCTCGCTGACCGAACCGGGAGCGCAATGATCGAGAACCATCGCGATATCGGGGTTGAGGGCCGCTTCGATCTCGAGCACTCGCTCAGGGGTCAACCGCACCAGCGCGCCATCGACGTGACTCCGAAAACTCACGCCGTCGTCATCGAGATCACGCAGCTCGGCGAGTGAAAAGACTTGGAACCCACCGGAGTCGGTGAGGATCGGGCGGTCCCACCCCATGAAGGAATGGAGGCCTCCCAGCGCATCGACGGTCTCTTCCCCCGGGCGCACGGCGAGGTGGTATGCGTTGGCGAGAACGATTTGAGACCCGACGTCCCCTAGTTGGTGAGGGGTCAGCCCCTTGACGGTTCCTTGGGTCCCCACCGGCATGAAGGCGGGAGTCTCGATGACCCCGTGCGGGGTGGTCAACTGGCCGAGGCGCGGTCCGTGAGGCTCTCCCGCCACCACGGAAAACGCAAATCCATCCTGCATCGGAAAGGGGGAGTGAAACCCAACCCCGGGAGTACCAACCCCCTCGATATCGCTGCCGATCACGACTCCCCTTCGATCACTTCCACAGCACCTGAACCTCGGCGCCCGGATAGAAGTGGGTCAAGATCGCGAGGTGCGAGGAGCCCGCCTCGGCATACCCCTTCGCTCCCACCTGACAGAGCCCGACGCCGTGTCCCCAGCCGCGGCCGTAGAAAACGACTTCGTCCCCTTTCCTCTCCGCGACGAAAGAGGTCGAACGCAACTCGCGCTTCCCTGGGACCCGCACGAGCCGGCGAAACTTCTCCGACTCGAGTTCGAAGGTGCCCTTGGCATGCCGAATGAGAACGTACGCGCAGTGCCCCCCGAGCGACGGTTCGACCGGCTCGACTGAGTGCACAGGTCCCAGATCGATCTCGTACTTCTTGCACAGAGGCTCCAGGAGCTTCCCGAGTGCTGCGACGCTCAGCCGGACATCCCACCGATAATACTTGGAACTCGTGCACCCCTTGCATGTGACCGACGACAACGGGGCGATCGGGTCGCCGCCGTAGCAATGCTCGACGGGACGTGTCCCGCCACCACACGTCGAGTGAAAGAAACACTCGAAGACCTTGTCACCGTAGAGCAGCACTTGCCCCCGGGTCGACTCCACCGCTCGGACCGTGTTCGGGTGCGCGGTGCCTCCGCCGACGTACATCTGGGAACGTGTGTCGTTGAAGACGTGAACACGCTGGTCGCTCGGGCGCACGAGAATCTGAAAGAGGGCGTAGGTGCGAGCCGCCACCGCTTGCGCAGCCAGGGCGCCCGGCGGATAGGACTCGACCGGCATTTCTCCCGGGATCACGCCGAGCAGGTAGCGCTCGAGAGGAAGGCGATTCACCAAAAGCCAGGAGGACGACCCCTTCGGTGCGTGAATCTCGAGCCAACCTTCGTAGAAGCGATCATCGAGCTGGATCGGGTGCTCGGCTCCGCGGATGCGAAAGGGCATCGGGCGATCGAACAGGATGGGCCCGAGCTGCGCCTTTTGATCGGAGAGGGTCAGAGTGAACGACCCCGCAGGCAAATCTTCTTTCCCGCCGGGGTACTCGACAAATAGGCCGCCGGGGCCGACTTGGATCACGTGGCTCGAGGGACCCGAATCGATCTGAACTCCGATGATCGGGCCATCGCTCGCTTGCGCGGAGGACGCCACTCCCCCGATCGAGAGGAGGGCAAAGATGGCGCTCACGGTCGCCAGTCGCGTCACTCTTCGGCTCATTCGGTCGACTCTTCCTCGAACAATCCCCGATCCTCGAGCTTGTCGATTCGGGGCGGTGGAAGATCGAGACCGGGAATCTCTTCAGCGCGCGGCCCGAGCAAGCGACCCCGCGGCGTCTTCGATAGATAGCCCCGACGGATCAGATACGGTTCGTACACATCTTCGATAGTGCGTTCCTCTTCCCCGACCGAGACCGCGATCGTCTTCACGCCGACCGGCTCGCCCCGATGCGCCCCGATCACTTCGAGGATCTTGCGGTCGAGAGCGTCAAGGCCGAAAACGTCGACTCCGAGCCGGGTGAGCGCTTGTTCGGCCGCTGGGCCGTCGATCCGCGACTTCCCCGAGACTTCGGTGAAATCGCGCACGCGCCTGAGGTAGCGGTTCGCGATGCGGGGAGTGCCTCGGCAACGGCGGGCCAGAGTGCGTCCCCCTTCATCATCGAGTTCGACTCCGAGGATCCCGGCGGTGCGATGGAGAATGCGCAACATCTCGTCGTCGGCGTAGGGCTCGAGCTTCTCCTGAATGCCGAAGCGAGCGCGAAACGGCGCGGTGAGTTTTCCCTCCCTCGTCGTCGCGGCGACCAAAGTGAACATCGGCAGGTGAATCTTCACCGACCGCGCGTTCGGCCCTTGGTCGATCATGATGTCGATCTGGAAGTCCTCCATCGCCGAGTAGAGATACTCTTCGACGACCCGGCTGAGGCGATGCACTTCATCGATGAAGAGCACATCCCCCGCCTCGAGCTCGGTCAGGATTCCGACGAGATCCTTGGCCTTCTCGAGCACCGGCCCGCTGGTCGCGCGGAACCCTGTGCCCATCTCCACCGCGATCAGGCTGGCGAGAGTGGTCTTCCCCAGTCCGGGCATTCCGGAGAGAAGCAGGTGGTCGAGGGGCTCCCCTCGACGGGTTGCCGCATCGATGTAGACCCGGAGGTTGTCGGTGACTCCCACCTGACCGATGAATTCCTCGAGCCGACCGGGGCGGATGGAAGCCTCTCGGTCTCGCTCATCCGAGCCCAAAGCTTGGGGGTCGGAGGGGCGGAGATTCTTCGCGACTTCGGTCATCGGTCAGGCTCCTCTTCGGCTGCAGCTGCCGCCAGCGCTCGCAGTATCGATGAAGCGGAGCGCATTGCCACCCATTGGGGAGAACCGCAGCCTCCGAGGAGGCTGTCGGGAAACTGCTTTCGAACCGAGGGTTTGAGATTTCGGTGACCTGTGCCCTCGGCAGAACGCAGGCATACTGCTTTGTACGTCGAGTTTTGCCGAGGGTGCAGGGCGCCGGAAGCTCAAATCGTCGGTCGGAATGAGTTTTCCGACAGCCTCCTACGCGATCACGATCCAGCGATCGGTCTTCTCGAAACCGAGCTTCTCGTACAGGCGATCCGCCTCGGCCCCCTCGATCGGCAACGCCAGAGCCTCGAGGGTCTCGACCCCGCGGGCCGCGAGCGCCGAAATCACATAGGAGAGGAGCATGCGGCCCAGCCCCTCCCCTCGCCGACTCGGATCGACTTCGAAAGAATGGATCCCCCAGCGCGAACCATCCCGGCGGAGCGGGAAGCCTACCACCGCCCCCAGTTGCACGTCTCCCACCCGGACCAACCAGGTGCGGGACTCGTTGGGGACCGGAAAGGGGCTGCCATCGTCGGATCCGAGTATGGGTTGGTAGTCGGCGATCTCTTCGATGACCGCGCCAGCGGGAAGCTCGCCGGAGAACGAGGGGCGATCGCCGAGGTCGCGCTGCCGGGTCACCGCCTCGACTTCTTCTCGAAATCCGCAGGCTTGGAAGAACCCCCGGGCGTCAGCGCTCGTGCCGAGAACAGCGATCCCCTCCGCTGTCCCCCATGGGGGCGGAAGGGGTGCAACGAAATTCCCGTAGAACGGGTTGTAGCCGCGACCATCTGCGCAGAGGGGCGGCTCGACCGATTGGGTCTCCTTGAGGACCGTCTCGAGATCGTGAAGGAGCGCACGGCCGATTCCGCGGCGACGCACGCGAGGGTCGACTGCGATCAGAAGGAGGGTGCCGAGGCGCGCCGGCTCTCCTTGGGGGAGGAGTCGAGCGAGGAACTCATCTTCCCACGTGCCCCCGTGGGCAAAGCCGACGACCTCGTCTTCGAGGAGAGCGAGCCGAAAAAGTCGTGCATCGAAGCGAGCAGGACCGGACCCGGCGACAGCGCTCTCGCCACCAGGCACCGCGAACTCCTCCACGCGCGCACGCCAGGTGTCGCGATCGAGCGGAACGAAGTTCGGCATCGCTCGAAACACGCGGTTCCAGAGCGCGATCGTCTTGTCCCGGTATGCGGCAGAAAAACCGATGAACCGGGGACCCGTGGCCGCCAAAGGACCTCCTCAAATCAGACTCTTGCCATGCTACCACAGGCCGGATGGCTCCCGCTTGCTCCACAACTCTCTAATCTGCCTCGATTTTCGGCGTTCTCCCAGGCTATGATCCCAAAAGGAAATGGGGGCTCGCCCGGAGGAGCCCCGGGGAAGGAGACACATGTTCAAATCGAGAACGACGCGTGCGATCTGCATCATTATGGTGCTCTTCATGGCGCCGGTCGCCATGACTGGGTGCATCGGGTCCTTCGCGGCCTGGCACAAGGTCAAAGACTTCAACGAGCAGGCGAGTGAGTCGAAGTGGGTCCAGGAGCTGCTCTTCCTGGTTCTGCACATTATCCCCGTTTACGGGATCGCGTACTTCATCGACATCCTCATCATCAACTCGATCGAGTTCTGGACTGGTGAGAATCCGATGATGTCCGCTCAGACGATCGTCGGTGAGGATGGCGCGGTCACCACGATCACGCCGGTCGGCGAAACCACCCTCGAAGTCACGATCGTGACTCCGGACGGCAACGAGCGCTCGTTCCAGCTGGAGCGTGGCGACAAAACCGTCACCGCCTACGATGCTGACGGAAACGTCATGGCGCGTGCGGCGATGAACGGTACCAAGGGCGAGCTGGTCCCCGCGGGGGAGTAGTCGAGCTCGATCGAAGCGAGATTTTGACCGCGCCCCCGTCGCGCAGCAGCTTCCCGGGCATGCTGCTGCGGCGGGAGTGCGGTCGCTTTTTTGTCTGGGATGACTGTTGCCTGGGATGACTGTTGCCTGGGATGACTGTTGCCTGGGATGACTGTTGCCTGGGAT
>CALEHF010000193.1 GCA_937876125.1 uncultured bacterium | reverse complement strand
CTCCCCGAACGTGGACCACTCCCCGAACGTGGACCACTCCCCGAACGTGGGAAGGCCCGTCGCTCACGATCTCCTGTTCATCGCGGTCGGCATGACTCTGCTTCTCCTCCCTGCGATCTTTGCGACCGAACTGACCCGCACCGACGAAGCACGCTACACCCAAGTCGCCGTCGAAATGCGTCTCGATGGTCGCTGGCTCGCGCCGCGCCTGAACGGGATCGAGTACTGGCAGAAGCCGGCGCTCTTCTTCGACCTCCTGCAGATCCCCCAGCGACTCACGGGCAAGGTGACCGCCGCGGGCTCGCGTCTGGTCGTACTCCCCTTCGCGATGGCGACCCTGCTCCTCACCTATGCCGCGGCGTTCATCCTCGCGGGTCGTCGCGCCGCGCGCTGGGCTGCGTTCATACTCGCGACGACGGCACTCTTCTTCGAGTACTCCCACTCCGCCGTCCTCGATATCCCGATGCTCGCGTTCATCACCCTTGCGATGGTGTCCTACCTCGTTTGGACCCGCACCGATCGGCCGAAGCTCCGCTGGCAGTTCGTTTGCGCATTGTCGATGGGGATCGGCTGTCACTTCAAAGGGCCGGTCGCGATCTTGCTCCCCGGACTGGTCATGGCGATCGATTCGATCTCGCGCCACCGACTCCGTGCGTTTCGAAGTCCTCGGGGCTACTGGATCCCGATCGTCGCGATCCTGATCCTCGGACTATGGTTCGTGCCGATGGCAGTCTCAGAGGGTCGGCCGTTTGTCGACTACATGTTCGGGAAGCACATCGTCGGGCGCGCCGTCTCGGAGGAAGCTCCCCACACTCGCCCGTTCCACTACTACGGTCCGCAACTCCTCGCGTCGTGGCTTCCGTGGATCTTCCTTGCCCCCCTCGCGTGGGTGACCACGCTGCGCGCGGGTCTCGCCGCGCGCCCCGACCCCCGGGATGAGAACCCACTCCGGTTCCCGTTCATCTGGGCAGTGTCGATCCCACTCGTGCTCACGTTCATCTCGAGCAAACGAACCCAATACTTGCTCCCCGCGGTCCCGGGGTTTGCGATCTGGATCGCGATCGCCATCGAGGGGTGGCTCAAGGACGGCGAATTGGGCGGGAAGGTTGGGCGAGGAACGGTAACCGTCGTGCGCACGGTAGTGATCGTTGGCGGCTCCGCCGCCGTCACCTTGGTGATCGTGGCGACGATCGGTCGCGCGTTCCCGCTCGCGTTGCCCGTCCCCGCGGATGCTTCCGCCGAACTCAAGGGCCTCTTCGAAAACAACTGGGCGATTCGCACCGGCCTTTTGTGCGCCGCCATCTTCACGACCT
Source organism: uncultured bacterium (assembly GCA_937876125.1). Taxonomy (GTDB): domain Bacteria; phylum Planctomycetota; class UBA8108; order UBA1146; family UBA1146; genus JAFMMO01. Next base: position 4,195 of record CALEHF010000193.1, on the reverse strand, counting down.
CAGCGTGGCTGCTCAAACGTGCCACGCCGGCTCGCCTCGTGCTCGCCGTTGCCCTCGTCGGATTGGGTGGAAACCAAATTCGAGACTGCAGTCTTGCCGGCTTCCGCGACCGGTTCATACGGGCGAACGAGTTTGGAGATGAACTGCGCTCTCTGCTGGCTGCGAACGGCGAAATCGGAGTTTACGCCATGCGGCTGAACGGGACGTATCTCCTCCACAGCGGAGCGACCCACTTTGACCCAGTGCTCGACACCGCCGAGATCACTGCGTTCCTCGATCGGGACCATCCGCAGGGTGTAATCGGAAAACGGCGTTACCTCGAGGAGTATGTCTGGCCCGAGTTCGGGGAGCGCTCGATCGTCGTGCTCGCCGAGCACCGGGAAGGTCGCTCGCAAGTAGTCCTGTTCGGGAATGATGCGGCGGTCGAATTGTGGCGCAAACTGCACCCAAACTCCGCTCCGCAGGTGATTGATCGAGAAGCGCTCAAGGCCGAGAAGTAGGCGGCGCTCAGAGCAGAATCAACAAGGCGACGCCCCCCATAGCGACGGCAGTTCCCCCCCACGCTCGCACTGAGACCTTCTCGCGCAGCACCACCGCCACCAAGATCGTCATGAAGATCGGCGTGGTCGAGGTTTGAGTGCTCGCGACGGCGAGAGAACCCACCCCCACTGCGATGAGGCTGAGCCAGATTCCGAGGAAGGTGCCGATGGTACTCGCGAGGAAGAGGCGCGCCGGGATCCCCGGTGCGGCGAGCTCTTTCCACCAACCGCCGAGACGCCTCGAAAGGGCGGCGATCGCGATGCCGATGACCGCGGCGACGATCAGACGCACGAACGATGCGGTGGGGTCGACGGCGGAGAAACCGACCATCCCCTTCTTCGCGAGGGCGATGCCCACGGCCTGACAGAGCGAAGCGTTCACGCCGTGGAGCGTTCCTCGCACTGCCCCCGCGCGTTCGATCACTTTCTGGGACGACGAATTCGGGGCTCCCTCGGGAACGCGTTCACGGATCACGACCGCGACCCCGACCATGGTGACCGCCATCCCGATCAAGGTGCCGCCCTCGAGTGCCTCCGCCAAGAAGAACCACCCGAGCACTGCGGAGAAGATCGGAACCATCGTCGTGAGAATGAGCGCGCGGCGCGGTCCGAGGAGTTGCAGGCTGCGGAGAAAACTGGCGTCGCCAACGACAAGCCCGACCACACCGCTCCCGGCGAGCCACGCGACCGCGGAGGGGGAGACTCCGGTGATGCGATCGATGCCACCCGACGACAGGAGCACGACCCCGCCGAGGAGCACCGCGCCGATGGTGTTCTTGCCGAGGTTGAGGGCACCCGCTCGTGCCGGGAGGCGGCTGTAGATCAACCCCCCGAGCGCCCAGCAAAGTGCCGCGAGAAGGCCGGCAAATTCTGTCCAGCGGTCGAGCAAGCGATCGCCTCTCGTGGCCTGAGAAGGCGGGAAGGTAGCGAGGCCTAACCCCCGCCGCAAGCGCTCCCGAGCTCTTCCTACGACCTTAGCTGCCTAATCGGCAGCCCATATCCGCGCGGAGACCTCAGGTGGCCCCAGCAGAAGTCACCGGGCGCCAATTCGGCAGTCCCGCGATGACCTCAGCGGTGCCAGGGACGCCATAACCATAAACTCAGCAGCCACTTATGAACCGCAGTCCGTTTCTGGCATTCGCCCTGCTTCCATCCCATCGTCGGTGTGCTGACCCGCAGCCGGCAGAAAGGAAGCGCCATGAACCGTCCCGGATCCCGCCCCCAAGTGTGCCGCAGCTCGTTCCCCTGGAGTTCCGCCGATGGAGGACTCTCCCGAGTCCTCAACGAGATTGTCGGACAGACTGCCTCCTCAACACGCCGTGCGGCACCCTCAAGCCCTAGCGCCCCACCTCTGACCGCATGGGAGACGGTCGACAGCTACGAGGTCGAGTTTGACGTGCCAGGCATCACCCGCGACTCGGTCGAGATCGAACTTCTCGACGGCGCTCTGACGATCTCCGGCACCTGGCCGCACCAGCTTCCCGAAGGTGCCGAAGTGCTTCGGGATGAACGTCCCCACGGCCTCTTCTCCCGCTCAGTGAAGTTCACGACCGACTTGGAGGAGAGCGCGGTGCGCGCGGATCTGAACGAAGGATTGCTCCGCATCACGCTCCCGAAGCGCCCAGAGACGCAACCTCGCCGCATCGAAGTCGGTGCACGCGCCGTCGAGATCTCGGGCTCCACGGAGCCTTCGCCAGAAGCTCAAGCGGCAAAGATCACATCGGAAACCTCAGGCGGCGACGCCCCGACCGCTGAGTAGGCGTCCCCGCCGGTCGTCCACTAACGGTAACCACTTTCTTCCCTCTAGCGTCTCGACCCCCCCCCCGGTCGAGGCGCTTTTTGCATCTATGGGTGGGTTGGGCCGGGTTTTTTCGACACTCACTCAATTTCTCGCCTCTAGGAGACCGATCTCCTTTCGGGGAGAGGACCCCTGTTCGATACTTCGCCTCCTAGGAGGCTGTCGGAACAGTGACGGCCACAACACCGCATGACAGGAGCGTGTCTACAGTGCGCGCTTTGTTCCTCTTCCTCGCACTCTGCGCCTTCTGGGTCCTCCTCTCGGGAGAGATCCAATCCGCCTACCTCATGGGGGTAGGGGTGTTCTGCTGCGCCATCACCACATGGTTCTCGGTTCGGCTCGAGATCGTCGGTGATGAAGGGCAGCCGACCCGTGGCATCCGCCCGTTCATTGCCTACCTGCCCTGGCTCTTCTGGCAGGTGGTGCTCGCCAATGTCGATGTGATCAAGCGGGTCTGGCGCCCGGAGCGATCGATCGAACCACGCTTCTTCACACTTCCTGTGCAAGTGCGGCACCCCGTCGCGAAGGCGCTCTACGCGAATTCCATCACGCTGACACCAGGGACCGTCGCTATCCAATGCGACGACTCGTCGTTCCTGGTCCACGCCCTGACCGATGAGGCTGAACAAGCGCTTCGCAGCGGCGACATGGAACAGCGCATCCAGCAAATGGAAGAGGTGTCGGTATGAGCCCTGTGCTGGTTGCGTGCCTGCTCGTGCTGCTCGGCGCTGTACTGGTTCTCTTTCGCACCCTCAAAGGTCCGACGATTTTCGATCGGATCCTCGGGGCGAACATGATCGGAACGAAAGCAGTCATGGTGCTCTGCCTCCTCGGGTTTCTTCAAGGACGCAGCGGCTTCCTCGACATCGCACTGCTCTACGCCCTGATCAACTTCATCGGCACGATCGCAATTCTCAAGTTTGTCGAGTTCCGGAGGCTGAGTTCATGAGCGACTTGATTTCGTGGGTCCTCCTCCTCCTCGGCGGTTTCATCGCGTTGACCGCGGCGATCGGAGTGCTCCGCTTCCCCGACTTCTACTCCCGACTGCACCCGGCAGGCACGGGTGACACCCTCGCACAGTTTCTGATCATGATCGGTCTCTTGCCCCTGATCGGGAGTTGGGTCGATGGCGTCAAACTCGTGATGATCACTCTCCTCTTGTTCGTGACCACTCCGACCTCGACCCACGCCATCAGCCAGGCGGCCCACCTCGAGGGTCTCCTGCCGTGGAAGCGAGAGGAGAAGTCGAGTGGATAGTGTCTTCCTGATTGACCTCGTCCTCCTGGTCCTCGTCGTCGTGATCGGGATTGCCACGGTGCGCACGCGCAGCCTCCTCGCTTCGACGATGCTGCTCGGGATTTACAGCCTCTTGATGGCGCTCGTCTGGTCGAACATGTTCGCGATGGACGTCGCTTTCACCGAAGCGGCGGTCGGCGCGGGCATCTCGACAGTGCTCTTGCTCGGCACGATGGTCGTCGTCGGCCGCGAAGAGAAACCGACGCGCGGGCCGCACCTCCCCGCGCTCCTGATCGCGTGCGCCACCGGCGGCGCTCTGATCTACGGCACGCTCGACATGCCGAACTTCGGCGACCCGAACGCGCCGGTTCACCAGCACACCGCCCCAGAGTACATCGCTCAGGCGGTTGGCCACGTGCACGCCGTCGACCCAGGGAGTTCCCACGGGGGGAGCACCCCGGAAGAGCCCCACGGCGCGACCCACCGCTCCGAGGGCTCGAAGTCGCGGATCACTCACCCCACCATCGGCAATGACAACCACCGAAGCGAGCTGCACCCCGGTGCTGCCAGTCACGAACCGTCCGGCAGTCACGAACCGTCCGGCAGTCACGAACCGTCCGGC
>CALEHF010000192.1 GCA_937876125.1 uncultured bacterium | reverse complement strand
TCGGAACTTCGATCTGGGTGCTCGAGATCACAAAATCGAGATCGACCTCGGGGACGGCTGTGCCTCCCGCGGTCACGGTCGTGCCACTGATGTTGACACCGTTCGCGAGTGTGATCAAACCGATGTTGTTGGTCACGCCGGCGGTCACAGTCGTGGAGATGAGCTTAGCGACCAGCGGCGAGCCAACCGGAGGGTCGATTTCGAGGGCCCAATCTCCGACCGGAACCAGAATGGAGAACACTCCATTGATATCGGTAGAGTCTCCCGGAGTGACGAGCGTACTTCCGGTCAACGGATCACGGACGTCGATATCCGCCGCGAACACTCCGGCGAAGGATGCGTCTTGAACCGTTCCCGAGAGGATGTGCCCGGTCAGGAACTCCACGGGCCCGAGGTCCAGGTCGGTCGTCAACGGGCGCGACTCGAGCAGCACCTCGACGTACGGGCCGCCGATCGTAGTGAGGGTCGTCCGGAACTCAACGTCGTAAACTGCCGGGATCACCAGGACGGAGAAGAAGCCGTCAACATCGGTGATGTCACTCGAGAAGAGCGACTCGACCCCGGTCACGGGGTCGAAGAAGTTCAGGTCGATTTCTGCGATGCCGGCGCCGGCTTCGTCGACCACCCGGCCATTCAGGAGCGAGGCGCGATCCAAAATGATGTCCCCGAGGTCATTGGGACCCGCATCGGGAATGAGCTCGCCGGCGAGGATTCCCTGGAAGTACGGGCTTCCCGCCGTGGGTTGGACGATGAGGTCGTAGAAGTCAGCAGAGATGATGGCTTGAACAGTGATCGTGAACGTTCCGTCCGCCGCAGTGAAATCTCCACTCAGGAGCACGGTGGTTGCCGTCCCGGCGAGGTTCAGATCCAGGTCCGCCCCGACGACTGGCTCGAGCTGGGGGCCGAGAACTCGGCCGGTCAAGACCCAGCAGTTTGGCTCGCACGGGGCTTGCGCGTCGACCCAAGTGGCGGCGGGTACGAATGCGTACAATCCGACGAGTAAGAATCCGATTCCGAGCTGACGCATGGGAATCACCTCCGCGGGTAGGGATAGGCCGCGATGGGGAGCTCCCGACCGCCGCGCTCTTGTTGTCTGGTGGTAGAACCCTTGTCGCCCGAGGACTCCAAGGGAGGCTCGGTACACCATCGTGAGCTCACACAAGCTCATGAAACCTGAGTAGAGTGAACGCTTTTGCCCAAACCGCGCGCCCTCAATTCCTCAGGCGAGTCGGTAACGCTCGGTCGGAAGTGCCCGAAGTCATCGGAGTGGGCTGAGCCATCCGAGTCGACTGCCATTCGGAGTGAACTGGGCATGTTCATGCCAAGAGTGACTTTCATCCCGTAAGGCCATACAGCCTCTGGAATTGTCAACCGATCGAATTCCCGATCATAACAGGAGGCGCTGAGTCTCGTACTGCAAAATTGCTCGGCTCCCTCTGATTCCAGCGGGCAAACTGGGGTCGCGGATCGTGTCTTCTGTCCCGAGAGACTGGCCATTGGACGGTCAATGGCCCACGCATCGGTGCTGAGGACGGTTGGAGTCATCGGAGCCCCCGGCGCGTGATTCGAGGAGTCGCTTGTTCCCGTGGGTCATCGCTGCTCGAATGCGGAGTACGGCCACGCTGCACAGAGCAGGGTTCTCGCCGCCACGACCCCCTCTCCCCGAAAAGGAAGCCGGAATGACCCCCGAGCTGAAGATCGAGATCGACGCCATCGCCGAAGATTCTGACACGTGCGTCATCCGCGTGGACCGCACTATTTCCCAGACTCCCGAGTACTACAGCACACCCGAGGAGGCGGAGACATCTCCACTGGGTCGGGGGCTCCTCGAGCTGGGAGGCTTGGAGGCGGTTCTGATTCAGGATCAGGCGATCACGCTCCTGAAGCCGGTCTCTGGTCGCCCTTGGAGCGAGGTCATTCCCGCCGCCGAAGCGGTCGTGCGCGAACATTTCGCCGAGCTCGATCGGATTCGAGCCGCGGCAAGGAGAGAGATGACGGACAGCGAGCGCGAGTTGTTCGTCGAAGTGCAGAATCTCCTCAACGAAGAGATCAACCCGATGGTCGCCTCGCATGGAGGGTTCATCGAAGTCTCCGATGTGAAAGAGGACGATCTCTACGTCTCGATGGGGGGCGGTTGCCAAGGGTGCGGAATGGCGTCGGTCACTTTGCGCCAGGGGGTCGAACAGTTGATCCGCGAGCGGCTTCCGGCTGTTCGTAACATTTTCGATACCACGGATCACGCGTCTGGCTCGAACCCCTACTACTCCGCCGACAGGTAGGGGTGCCCGCTCGAGTGTGCCCACGATCGCCGGGG
>CALEHF010000191.1 GCA_937876125.1 uncultured bacterium | reverse complement strand
GTGCGCTCACCACGCTTGTGGAGATAGACTCCCATCGCGGCGGCGATCACGGCGACGAGCAAGATCGAACGAAGCATCGCATCAGTCCTTTTCGAGAGGAAACCCGGCGGAAGGGGACAAAGGGCCCGTCGCTGCGGCGGGGTGCTTGCGGAACCAGCGCTCGACGACCTCGAGCCCTTTCTTCCCGCGCGGAGTGTAGCCGCGGTCGAGTGGCCCACCGTGTCCCCACCAGACGAAGAAGAAGACTCCTCCGAGCTGCTCGACGTCGGACCACACCGCTTGAAACGCAGTCAAGCAATCGAACTGCTCGAGCTCATCGACAGGGCCTTCGGCCGTGTAGTCCCAAGGATGCATCGCTGCGCCATCGACCGACGGGTATCCGACTTCCGTGAAGAACATCGGGATCCCGTGGCTCTCTTGCCAGCGGATCAACTTCGAGCGCACGGGGAGCCACGCGTTCACCAGTTCGTCGATGGTGGGGTCGGTGCTCGTGGCGAGGGGGTGGTATGTCGTCATTCCGATCGCATCGAGGGCGTCGAGGAACGACACATCGCTGAAGGAGTCCCAATTCGCTGAGTAAGTCACGGCGCCAGAATACACTTCTCGCACGCGACCGATTGTCTCGAGCCACGGTTTCGGGTCTCCCTGGAGCGAGTTGAACTCGCTCCCGATGCAGAGCGCCTCCACCGACGCGCGCTCGGCTCGACGGGCGATCTCCACCAGCCAGACTCGATAGGAGCGATGCCACCGGTCACGGTCGATCGGCTCGATGGTGCCGCGCCAATCCTGCGGGCGTGGCGAGCGGATGAGAACGATCGGCATCAGATGGACAGAGAGTCCGAGCGAATGGGCCTGTTCGATGGTCCGTTCGACACGGCGCCACGGGACGACTCGTGGATCGGAGACGTTCACGTCACTCGAGTCGTGAGCCTCCTGAAAATAATCGACGACCAGCTCGACGGCATGCGCCCCGCTCGCAGCGATCTCGGTAAGAGACGGACCGTAATCAAATCCGGGATCCATCGAGTAGAGACCGAGGGCAAGGCCGTGGGGGGGGCGCGAGGCGAGCGCGTCACGGTGGCGCGGGATCAGGGTCTTGGGATCGAGAGGGCGACCCCTCGTTTCAAGGGGGTCCGGTCCCAGACCACCGCCGGAGACTTGGGCGAGGATCACAATCAGGAACAAGACCGGGAGAAGAGCGGCCAGGGTGGACAGCGAGGACGAGAGCGGTGTTCCTGACCGTTCGCTGGAGACGTCCTCGTCCATGGGATCCTCGTTCTCTCTCAGACGGTGTGGGATACCGACGGATCGTGCTTCCCAGAGGCCCCCAGATCGAGCTGGAGCAAGACTCTTCGTTCCCGACAGCCTCCTCGGGGACGATAGCCCGGGAGGGGGCGCCCCGGAAGGAAAGATCGATGAAACCGGGGATGCGAGGGGGGTGGCGGCGAAAGACCCACAGAGTAGAGATGGACAGTGAGGGAGGGGAGCGTCAGAATCTAAGCGCGAGGTGCAGTGCTTCTTGCGTGAGACTGCTCCTCGGCGTCCGCGGAGGGAGACTCGGTCCCTCTCATGCACAAACCCCGTCCACGCGAGCCGGGAGTCTCGCAGGGGCTGTGCTGCCCTCTCACTGCCCTCTCTCTGCCCCGCACTCGTCTCTCACGCCCCGAGAAGAGGGACGGTGCACCTCGAACTCACGGAGCCTCTCTTGCCGTCTCGGACGGGGGTACAGACGCCGCCGCGCCTTGCGAAAATGTGCGCCGACAAATCTGGACACGAAAAGAGGGCACTTCGAGCGAGAGGGGGTAACTCGAAGGCCCTTGGTGATTCGTTCCGACGCGCCCAGGTGACGTGCCGGGTTGTCATTCGAAAAAACAGGCCTCCGAGGGAGAGGGGTTACCTGCGGAGGCCCTTGGTGAACTGACAGACTATCTATCGCCGAGGAAGCCCTTCGGCTTGAGAGGAAATGCGTCCCGATGGTCTCGACCCACCTGATCCCCGGTTCTTTCACCCGACGAGTTGGCCTCCTGATCGCCCTGTTTGGCGCGGTTTTGGGGGGGGTAGCGACGATTTCCCCGGGATCCGCGGAAGCGGCGGAGACCCTTCGCGACCTCGTGAAACAGTTTGAGACAACTCGTTCAAAACCGAATGAGGAGCGCATTCCGATCCTCCAGGCGATCGGAAAGATCGAAGGACCCGAGGCCTCCAGATATCTGGAGAAAGTTCTCACCGATGGGGGGAAGGACCAGCAGGCCCTCCGCGAGACCCTGGTCTGGATCCTCGCTGACCGGGGAGACCCGGCGGCCTTGGAGACGGTGATCACGAAGGGATTCGAGATCTTCCCCGAGGAGAAGTGGGGGACGATCGAACAAGCCTTCCGAGCAGCCCTCAAGCCCGAGGCGGTCTCTTGGCTCGTCGAAACGGGCTTCAAGATCGTTCCCAACCTCAAACCGCGCGCGCAGAAGATCGTGCTCGGCATGGTGCTCGGAACGCACGACCCACGGTCAGGAGTCGTCGGTCAGCGACTTCTTGGCAACCGGAAGATCCGCGCCGCAAACCAGGCCTTGCTGGTCGATCTGGTGCGCCTTCACAAGGTCACTGAAGCCACCAAAAACGTGAACAAGATGTTCCGATATGACAATCCGGAGCTTCAGATTGCCGTCCTTCGCACCCTGCGCGACTTCAATGCTCAGGAGTACTCGAAGACGTTCAAGGACGCGATCGAGAGTCGCCATTGGGAGGTGCGAGTCCTCGCGGCCGACATCTTCGGAGGCACCCACGACCCCGCCATCGTGCACCAGATCACCCCCCTTCTCGAGGACCCGTTCCCTCAGGTCCAGCTGGCTGCGATCCAAGCGCTCCGGAAGATCGGGGGGCGGGAGGTCATTCAACCTCTCATCGACGCGATGCTGAACGCTCCTGGCCGGGTGCGCGACGACATCGCAGATACTCTCCTTTGGCTCACCGGACAGGACCTGGGGCCTGATCAACTCGGCTGGACCGCCTGGTGGACGACCAACGGTGCTTCGGTGGAAGTGAAGGGGATCACTCGAGAAGAGTTCGATCGACTGCGCAAAAAGACCGAAGGCTCCTCGACCGGCACGTACTACGGATTGCGGGTGATCAGCGAATACGTCACCTTCATCGTGGATACCTCAGGCTCGATGCAGGAACCCTACCTCGCGGAAGTCGAAGATGACGAGGCGGGAAAAAAGCGGGAGCGCGATGGCGGAACCAAGGTCAAGCCACGCCCAGGGGAGAAGGGTAAGAAGAAGAAGAAGGACCGCATCGAACGGAAAAAGATCGAGGTCGCCCGGGAGCAATTGACCCGCGCAATGAACGCACTCAAGGACGGTGTGCAGTTCAACCTGATCTCGTTCGATAGCCTCTTCACTCCGTGGCAACCCGCGTTGATCGAGATGGACGACTTAGTCAGGGAGCAGGTTCTCTTGTTCATCGAGAACCTGAATCCGGGCGGGACGACGAACATCTTTGATACGTTGATCGCCGCCTTCGAAGACACGTCGGTCGACACGATCTACTTTCTCAGCGACGGGGCTCCGACTGCGGGAGCGGTGACCGACACCGAAGAGATCTGTCG
>CALEHF010000190.1 GCA_937876125.1 uncultured bacterium | reverse complement strand
TCCATCCAGGCGCGTGCGTTTTGCTGGCCGACCGGGTTCTTGCTGACGAGAAGACTGTAGGGGTGGATTCCCGGCGCGAGCGCCACCGGCGTTCCGCCGTTCGTCAGGTAGTCGTAGGGGTAGTCGAGTGCGCTCAGCTCCATGTCGACCGACGCCCTCTGCGTCGATTCAGGCGAAGAGGACACCTTCTGCCAGGTGTTCGGATCGAACGGGTCGGTCCCGGCAACCCACTCGACGCCGCCCAGGGGGCGCTGGATCCCGCCGTTTCCGAGAAAGAGCGGGGTGCTCGGGATGAAGACGCGTCCCTTGACCAGCAGCTCGAGTCCCTGCAGGACATAACCCCGTCCGTCCCACGCGACGTTGTCGGGAGAGAATGGTGACCCGCTCGGATTGCTCGCCACCGGAATCCGCGACCACGCGGTGATCGTCGAGATCTCGGTCGTCAAGTCCACGGTGGTCTCGTAGTAGAACTCGCCGCCGCCGAACGCGATCCACACGGGTGAGGTGCCGTCGCCCGAGACGGGGGCCAGCTGTCCTCCATCTTTCATCCGGGCGAGCGCCTGGGCGAGAGCGGACTCGGCGCCTTGGCGAGCCATGAACAGGCTCTCCTCGCTGCGGTTGACTAAAGCGTGGGTCTTAGTGAGCTCTAGGCTCAGCGCCGTCATCATCAAGAGCGCGAGCATCATGACCAACGAGAAGAGGAGGGCGATGCCGGCTTCGCGAGGGTTTTCGGTCCGAGTGGTCCCGGGTACTTGCATGGCTTTGTTCCTCATCCGATTACTCCGTGGTCTGGCTGAAAGAGCGATAGAAGTCGCGCGTGATCGTGCCGCGCTCGTCGGTGTAACTCACTGTCATCTGCACCGGGACCAGGCGCATGTCAGTTCCGCTCGAAAGGGTGTGGTCGTCTCCCACGTCACCGTCGAAGTTCAAGTCTTGCGGTCCTCCGAGCTCGGTCGGCACCAGGGCTTCTTGGGCGAAGCAGCGGATCGCGATGGTCCCGTTCGGCAGCTCGGGGATCGTTCGCGTGGCGCCGTCGTAGTTTTCGTACAGTCCGGAGATCCCGAGCATGGCGAACAGATCATTCTCAATGTTCGCGGCTTCCTGCAATTCGGCGGAGAGATCTCGAACGGCGCGCAGTGCGGTCGAGGAGATCTCGGCCTCGTCCTGCGAGTGGACTCCCGAGAGAATCGTGAAGCCCGTGGTCACGAGGGAGACCATCAAGATCGTCGAGGCGATGAGCACTTCAACCAGGCTGAACCCGCTCTCGTTCGACTTTTCGGACACGTGGATTCTCACCATTTCAGAGCCACCCTTTCTTCAAGAACAAGGTCGGTGGCCCGGAGGTAGGTTCCGTCCGCCTGAAGGAAGTTCGTACGCAGCGTAATGCGCAGGAGTCGCCCGTCGGAGCCAGCCTCCTTCGCGATCTCGAGCATTCTTCCGGTGGCGGGAGCGAGCCACTCGGGGACGAGCAGTTCGACGGCGGGCGTGCCGGCAACAAACTCGACACTGTGGTCGTCGTCCGCAGTGCCGAGGGATCCGTCGGCGCCACAGCAAGCGAGCCAAACTGCATCCAGGCTCGGGCCGCGGGCGATCACCACGCCGTCGGCGGGGGTCTGGCCGTCGGCGTCACCGACAAGATAGACGCGGAGTGAGTCGTCGTAGATCGGCTCTCCCGCCGCATCGGCAGCGAGGAAATTGCGATAGGTGAGCCCGCGGGCGTTCGCGCCGCTGGTGGCCGGAAGCAGTGCGAAGGTCGTGTCCGAGGTGAGGGCGCGACTCGCGAGGTGGCTGAGGCGATCGATGGCGCCACGCGAGCGCAACTGCAACTGCGCTTCCGAGACTTCAATGTCGAACGTCGTTTGGATCGAAACGAACGCGGCTGCGATCCCCCCGAGGAGGGTCGTCAACAACACCATGCTGAAGACGACTTCGAGCAGGGTGAAACCGGCGGTGCGGTCGGAGTGTTGGGAAGGCATCGGCATTATCTCTCTCTCGGGGATACCCAAGGAGAAGCAAGTTCGAGGCCTGGTGGAGGGGAGGAGGTTGCTTCGATGGAAAGGGCGAAAAGCGAACGATCGATCGCGAGTCGGAACGGAGCGTCCAGGAGTTGGGCGCCCAGCCTCCAAAAAGGCGAGCGGCGCTCTGTCGACTCTTATCGACTGTCGAGGTGAAAGTGAACCCGCCAGCGAATCGTTCCGGTGACTGGAATCCCACCGCGGGTGGCGGGTTCATAGCGGAGCTTGAGAGCGGTCAGGCGTGCGGAGCGATCGAGCTCCTCACAGCCGCTCGAGCGGATCAGTTGCGTCGTCGCCACCGTGCCATCCGCGGCGACGGTCAACTCCAACTCGACCGTGCCTTCGTGTCCGCTCCTCGTGCATGACTCAGGATACTGGGGGCGCTGGTTCGCAGTGAGAACGGGGTGTGTTGCGACGGTCGGGAGGTGCACGGCGTTGCGGGGCGAGGGGAGAATCGCCTGCTCGGACGGGGAGGCTGCACGAGGGTTTCGAGCAGTGTTCGGCGGCGGATCGGAATCGACGGGAGCGGGCGCGACCAAAGACGGGAGCGCAGCCGGCCGGGGAGCTTCGAGCGCTCGAGACTCTCGGATCGGCGTCGGTGGGCGAGGGGCGTGGTCAGCTCGCGTTCGGGCTGGAAGCGGCCCTGCGAGTGCGTCTTCGAGCGACGCGGGAAGGTCGTCAGTCGCAGGAGTCTCCTCGTGCGGTGTCTCTCTGTTCTCGCTCGGGGGCCGGGGAGCCTCCGATGGATCCGAGGGGAGGGGACGAACGGGCTCGCTCGCGACGAGGCGGATCTGGATCGGCGTGTCGGGGGCCGGTTCGGCGGTCTTCATGGCGGAGGTGACCGTGGCGGCTCCGCACAACAGGAGGAGGCACGCGTGCACCGCGATCGATCCGGCGGTCCCGACGAGAGGAGATCTGCGTCTCCTCAGAGGGGGGGCCGGGTTGCTGACCTGGGGACCCGTGGGTCCCGATCGGGGTGGCTTCGATCGCTGCATAGTCCATATCGTACTCCTCCTCCCCCCTCCGGTCGCCGGGATTTTCAAGCCTAAGGCTTGCCGGAAATCACCCGATCGAGCCGCCATCGGTTCCCACTTTCTGCCGGTCGGCTACTATCGCGACGCGCACCCGCATTTCGCCGGGTGGTGACGACTGCCGACCAGCGACTTCCAACGGAGGAATCATGGCAAAGATCCAGGTGAAGAACCCGATCGTCGAAATCGACGGCGACGAAATGACGCGCATCATTTGGCAGCGAATCCGGGAGGAGCTGATCCTCCCCTACCTCGACGTGGACCTGCGTTACTTCGACCTGGGGATCGAGTCGCGCGACGCGACCGACGACCAGATCACCATCGACTCCGCAAACGCTATCAAGGAGCACGGGGTCGGAGTGAAGTGCGCAACGATCACTCCCGATGAGGCCCGGGTCGAAGAGTTTGGGTTGAAGCAGATGTGGCGCTCCCCGAACGGCACGATCCGAAACATCCTCGGCGGCGTGATCTTCCGCGAACCGATCATCATCTCGAACGTCCCGCGTCTGGTGCCCGGATGGACGAAACCGATCATCATCGGCCGTCACGCCTTCGGCGATCAGTACCGCGCGACCGACTTCAAGGCCGCCGGCGCTGGAACCTTGACGATGACCTTCACCCCCAAGGACGGTTCGAAGCCACTCGAGATGACTGTCGTCGAGATGCCCGAGGGGGGCGGAGTCGGCATGGCGATGTACAACTTCAACGACTCGATCCGCGACTTCGCGCGCGCCTCGATGAACTACGGTCTCGACCGCGGATACCCCGTTTATCTCTCGACCAAGAACACGATCATGAAGGCCTACGACGGCCAGTTCAAAGATTTGTTCCAAGAGGTGTTCGAGGCGGAGTTCGCCGACAAGTTCAAGGCGAAGGACATTACCTACGAGCACAGACTCATCGACGACATGGTTGCCGCGGCGATGAAGTGGGAAGGCGGCTATGTCTGGGCCTGCAAGAACTACGACGGAGATGTGCAGTCTGACACCGTCGCGCAAGGCTTTGGCTCGCTCGGCCTGATGACGTCGGTCCTCATGACCCCCGACGGGAAAACGGTCGAGGCGGAAGCGGCGCACGGAACCGTGACCCGCCACTATCGCGCCCACCAACGGGGCGAGAAGACCAGCACGAATCCGATCGCATCGATTTTCGCGTGGACGCGCGGTCTCGCCTATCGCGGCAAGATGGATGGCACCCCGCCGGTGACAGCGTTCGCCGAAACTCTCGAGGACGTCATTGTGAAGACGGTCGAGTCGGGAAAGATGACGAAGGACCTCGCGCTCCTGGTCGGCAGCGGTGCGCCGTGGCAGACGACGGAAGACTTCTTGGCCACGCTCGACACGAATCTGCGCGAACGCATGGGTTAGACGGCTGTGAGCTGGCTGCTCCTTGTCGCCGCTTCCGATCCAGATCGCTCCCGCGTGAGAACCATCTCACGCGGGAGCGCTCTGTTTCTCAGGGTGGTACATCGAAGTGCATCTCCGTGTTCCACCGGGGAGAACATCGAAAAAGTTCTTCTCCGTGACAATCGGCACGCGCGGCAAGCAGAACATTCATCGACCCCCACATTCGAACTCTGTATCCCGACTATCTTCGCCGCCGAGAGCGGTTTCAATCACGGCACTTGAGGAGAAGGGCGAGGAGACGGACGGCGCGAGGCGCTGCCTCTCCCGCGCAACTCGAGTGGGACCGTGATCGGCGTGCCCTGTTTCCCGACCGGGGGCGTCGACGAGGGGAGTGGATATGGCGGAGAAGAAGGTGGTGGAGCCGCGGCGTCCGACCGACTGGGCACTGGTGGAGGAGCTGCTCTCCTCTGAAGAAATGCGCACGATGTTCCTGTACGGCGATCCGAGCCTCGGGAAGACCTACGCGGCGTATCACTTCGGGCGCACGGGCGAAGAGATCTACGCGATCACCCTCACCGAGGACACGCCCGCGGCGGAGCTTCGCGGGCACTACGTGCCGGTCGAGGGTGAGCTCGTCTGGCGGGACGGGCCGTTCACCGCGGCGATGCGAAACGGTTCGCGCCTGGTGATCAACGAGGTCACCCACGGACCGCCGGAGGCGCAGTCGCTCCTCTACCCGGTGCTCGAGTCGATCGAGACCGCGCGGCTCACCCTGCCGACCAACGAGACGGTCCGCCCGGCGCCCGGTTTCCAGGTGATTTGCACCGACAACCTCACCCCCGACGAGCTTCCGGATGCTCTGCAGGATCGTTTCGACTGCACGATCGAAGTCACCGAGCCGCATCCGAATGCGTTCGACAAGCTGCCGGCTGATCTTCGGCAGGCGGCGCGCCGCTCGTTCGCGCTCGAGTCGGCTCGTCGCGTGTCGATTCGTCGTTGGTTGGCGATCGATCGGCTGCGCGGGAAGATCGGGCTCCGCAAGGCGTGCCACGCGGTCCTCGGGCCGGCGCGCGGGGACCAGATCATGGACGCTCTCAACCTCGGAAAGGCTTAGCGGAATGGGAAAACGACCGAAGCGCCGGCGGGTAAGGATCCGGAAGCAGAGTGCGTACCCGACCCACCGGACCCAGCAACACCTGCCGTACCCTGAGTTGGTCGAGTCGGAGCCGAACGACACTCCGTACCGGATCCTGGACTCGAATCACATCGACGGCCTGATCTCGAACGGACTGACCAACAAGCAGGATCGCCAGCTCATCGTCCCCTTGGACCAAAACGGCCACGTCGTTTCGAATCATGAGCTCGCTCACGTGAAATGGTCTCCGGAGATTTGGCCGAAGGTCAGGTACCACCCCAACATTTTCCTCGCTGTCGAGGACGCGCGGGTCAACCTCGGCCTCGAGCGCATCGGAATGCCGATGCAGGTCCCGCCATCCGATCGGGTCGAGATCGCGAAGTTGGCCTTTCAGGATTTTCAACGCGGTGACTACGGCATGCTGATCCTTCGCGGGATCGCTTCCCTCGGCACCGACGTCGAGGAGGCAATCTTCGAGCCCCTCGCCCAGGCGGATCCGATCATCCGCGAGCTCGGGAACGATTTGCGCGAGAGCGTGCGGACCCGGCTCGAGCGGGCCGCGGACCGGATCGAGAAACCGGTGGCCTCGGATCGCGCCACCGGAAAGATCGCGAAAGACGTCGCGAAGCGTCTTGAGTCCTACGGCTTGATCGAAAAGTGCGGACTCACCTCGGTCGCGGAAGCGGATGGGTGCCTCGTGTGCGGCCCGCCGGGGGAGGGGTGCGGCGACGGCGATGGAGTTCTCACGATCGACGACGGAGCGCGCGCACACACAAGAAGAGAACGCTCGGGGGGAGACGTCGACCCCGGCACGATGAAGATCGTCATGGCGCCGACGCCGCAGCGGATTCTCGGGAACCAACGGGCTCTCGAAAGAAAATGGCGCCCGGCGGCGGAAGGAAGCGTCGTCACTGCGGTTCACCGCATGCCGATCGATGGCGCGATCTTCCGACGCCCGATTCGCCACCGCGGCGGGACCATCCTCATCGATACGAGCGGCAGCATGCGCTTGAGCTCCGAGGAGATCGATCGACTCGTTCGCGTCGCCGGCGGCGCCACGATGGTCGCGATGTACTCGGGCGACGGGGATGAGGGAGAGCTGCGGATCATCGCGAAGGATGGACGTCGGGCGGTCGGCATGCACCTCGACCCCTACGGGCAGGGGAACATCGTCGATCTCCCCGCGCTCGAGTGGCTCGCCGAGCAAGCGATGCCGCGAATCTGGGTTTCCGATGGATCGGTCTCGGGATGCGGGGACCGCGGATCGAAGGAACTCCGGTTGGCCTGTGCCGATGTGAAGCGTCGCGGGCAGATCGAGCGGCTGGGGAAAGTCGATGATGCGATCGCTCGAATGAGTCGCCGAGGCCGCCGCGCGGCGAGGGTGGATCGCACGAAGAAGAAGAGCTGAACGCTCGAGTCAATGAGTCAGCGAGCCGATGTAGGGGGCGGGCGTGCCGGCGGGGCGTCCGCCCTCGTTCGATGGTGGGTGGCTCTCCCGTGAAGCGCTTTGGAGGAAACTGGAGATCACCGGAAAGATGCGCTGAGATCGTGGGGCTCCCGTCACCTCGAATGCGTAACATGAATGGAGAACGTGCGAGGCTCCGGATCAGCCGAGGCCTTTTACCTTCTTCCTGGTCGATCCCTTCCGAAGGAGTTCACCAATGCCCCACAGAATCGCGGTCCTCGGCGTTGGCCTCATGGGCGAGCGAATGATCCAAGCTCTCACCGGCGACGACCGTTTCGAAGTCGTCGCCGCCTTCGATCCCGATGACACCCGCCTCCATGCGATGGCCGAGCGCTTCCACTTCTCTCCGCGGGGGAGCGAAGCCGAGCTCCTCGCGCTTCCCGATCTCGCCTGCGTCTACATTGCATCTCCTCCGAAGCATCACGTCGATTCCGCGATCCGAGCGATCGAGCACGGAATCCCCGTCTACCTCGAGAAACCCCTCGCCGCCTCCATCGCCGATGCCGAGCGCCTCGATGCGGTCCTCTCGGTTCAATCGGTCCCCGCGGTGATGCATTTCCCCTTCTCGACGCTGCCCGCGCTCCCTCGGATCGAGCGCGAACTCTCTCTCGGGATCGCCGGCGCCATCGAGCGGATCGAGGTGATCCTCCACTTCTCCCAGTGGCCGCGCACCTGGCACAAAGCGGGCGAATGGTTGCAGGGTGGCGAGGAGGGGGGCTTCCTCCGCGAGGTCTTCTCTCACTTCGCATATTTGACTCATCGACTGTGCGGAGCGCTCACCGTCGAAACGGTCGCGCGGCGGGATGAAGATCGCGCGGGGGGCTGCGAGTTGATGGTGACGGCGACTCTCCGGGCGGGCGCGAAGAAGATTCCGGTCACGCTGATCGGTGGGGTGGGTGGCGCGGCCCCCGACTTCAATCGCTGGACGCTGTACGGAAAAAAGAGGAGCTATCGACTCGAGGATTGGTCGCGCATGTCGATTTCCGACGGAGAGGAGTGGGGCGAACTCCTCCCCGACGAGACCGACGCGCCCACGGCTTGGGCGGGGCAGCGCGCCGCACTCGATGCCTGGTTGCGGGGCGAGAAGCACCCGCTCCCGACCCCTCGCGATGGCCTCGAAGTTGCGCGGGTGGTCGAAGCGCTCCGGGGAGCACCAGCGATGGAGTGAGCGCGGCTTCGACTCTGCTTACGGGCAGGGAGTCTCGTTGCACATGATGTTGAAAAGCGCTCTCGATCGAAGTGACTTTTTCAACAGCACTGTTAGTGCCCCTCGTGGCCCCCATGACCCCCGTGGTCACTTCCTGCCCCATCGCCCGCCCCGAGACTGAACGGAGTGACCACGAGGGGGACCGGCGCATCACTCCCTTCGACGAGACGAAAGGGACGATCGAGTGCGACGCCGGTGAAGATCTGTTCGCCACTCACCGGCCAGATGACGACCACGCGCTCGATCGCGGTGGCGGTTCCCAGCCCGACCTCGAGCTGCAGGCTCGACGCACCGAAGCTCCCGCCGGTCGTGACGACGCGGTGGATCGAACGCGTCCCCGCCTCGGTTGCGACATCAATCCGAACTCTGGCGCCGATCGCGTCGGCGTTCGAGCGCGTGCCGCTCAATCGAAGCGTCACCCAGTGGTGGTCGTTCCCCGGGTTCCGAAAGAGAACATTCGCGTAGGTGTCTCCTTCGTAGGCCCCGCCCATCACCGCGAAGACATCTTGGTCGCCGTCATGATCGATATCACCGAACGCGATTCCGTGACCCTTCTGAAGATGGCCGAACCCCCCCGCCGTGGTCACTTCCTGAAATCGCTTCCCGCCATCGTTTCTGAACATTCGATTGGGGATCAGCGTGCCGAGGTCAGGCTGGCCGGTCCCGAAGTAGGCGTCTTGGAATCCATCGTTGTCGAGGTCGCCGAAGTTTGCCCCCATCGTCATCGCCGCGCGAAAGAGCCCCGCTTCCTTCGTCACGTTGGTGAAGGTGCCGTCCCCGCGATTTCGGTAAAGGCGAAAGCATTCGTCGGTGTGAGGGAGGCCGAGGTAGTCGAGGGCGACCAGCTCGAGCGTGCTTTCCTCAAAACTCCCGTAGGAGCAGGCGAGCAGGTCGAGGTGACCGTCGTTGTCGTAGTCCCAAAACCAAGTGGCGAAGCTGAGAATCGGCTCTCCGACCCCCGCCTGCTTCGTGACGTCGACGAACCGCCACTGGCCGCTTTCGGGGTCGGCCCCTCCGTTTCGGTACAACGCATTGGGACTCGCCATCGTGGAAATGTAGAGGTCGGGGCGGCCATCGTTGTCGATGTCCCCCCAAGTGACTCCCTTCACAAAACCGATGTGTGCGACCCCCGCCGCGCTCGCAATGTCGGTGAAGGTGCCGTCCCCCTGATTCTGATACAGCTCCGATGGGTGCAGCTCGGTCCCTGAAGACTCGTTTCCGATGAAGAGATCGAGGTCGCCGTCTAGGTCGAAGTCGGCCCATGCCGCAGTCTGAGTCGGATGCTCGCTGAGGAGCCCTGCCTCTTCGGTGACATCGGTGAACACGCCGCTTCCGTTGTTCCGAAGGAGCGAGTTCGGGTGGTGCCCAGCAATCCCGAGCCACGCCCCGCGCAGAACCAGCAGATCGATGTCGCCGTCGTTGTCGTAGTCCGCGTGGACGGTGTTCAATCCGCCGGTGATGCCGGTGAGTCCCGCCGCTTCGGTCCGGTCTTCAAAGGTTCCGTCGCCGCGGCTGTGGAAGAAGCGCACGTTGTCGCGGAGTCCCCACGACGACGCGACGATGTCCAGGTTCCCATCGCCATCGAAGTCCTCCATGCAGGCGCCTCCGGCGAGGCCCACCGTGTCGAGCCCGGCGGGAGTCGCGACATCGACGAAGCGCTCCATCGGATGCTCGGAGTCGAATCGTGAGATGTCGATGCGCCAAGCCTCGGGAACCGAGTCGGGATGGGTACCGAGTGTCATCGCGGCGAGGTTGAGGAGCCAGCGAAGGGAACAGTTCTCCGGGTCGCGTTCGAGGAGCCACAAGAGCTGCTCCATCGCACTCTGCGATCCGTTCGGGGCAACATGCACGCCCGCGCCTGCGATGGGAAAGAGGCAAGAGTCGATGCCGTGATGGGCAACACAGTTCTCCTGCTCGCCGAGGCGGAGGTACGCGATCGCCAGGCTGTACCGCACCGCCCTCTCGATTTCGTACGGCGGCTTGGGGCTTTGGTGCAGCGTCGCGAGGAGTGATTGAAGACGCTGGATTCCCTTGGCGGTTACGCCCGCCTTCACGAGCTCATCCGCAGAGTTGTGGTAGATCCGAAAGCGCTCGATCGTGTCTTTGATTTGCTTGTACGATTGGGTGAGGTTCGCGGCGCGTTGACGATTGAGAAACCGATTCAAATCAGGGTTGGCGGTCACGGCGACCAGCCGGAGCCGGTCGACCATCGATTGTCGGGGATCGTCGGAGGCGTGAGTCGTCACGCCGAGAAGAGTGATGCAGGCGAGAACCAAAGCGATCCCAGAGAGACGGGATCTGTTGAAGATGCCCGAAGTGGTGGGAGAGTGCATGGAACTCGTGTGCATGGGACCTCGGCGGGGGTTGGCGAGTGACGTAGTGTGATGAGGATACGTGCAGAATCAGCGAAACGCTACGTGGGATGCGCGAGAACCGTTTGCTTCGCTCCTTCTCACGCCCACAATCTCGGTGAACGGCTCTGACTCGACTGCCCCATCGGAGAATCACCATGCTCCAAGAAGCCAGAATTCCCAAATTTGCTCCTCGGTCTCCGAGACTCGCGCGGCTTGGGGTCGCGTGTGTGTTGTCGATCGCTCTCCTCTCTGGTTGTCACACCGTCGAGTACTACGAGCGAGAAGCGCTGGCGAGCCCGTGGATGCAATTCGACGAAGACCCGGCGGAGATTCACTGGCTCGAAAAGACTCTCTTCACTCGCGAAGGCAGTGTCGGTGGGGTGGGAACCAGCGCCGGAGGTGGCTGCGGATGCTACTGACCCCTTCACGCTTCGCTCTGGCAGCGCTCCTTATCGTATCCTTGGCTCCCTTGCTCGAGGCGCAGGAGACGGAATCGCGCCGTGGCCAAGGACAGATCGGTCTCCGAGTCGGCTACTACAACACCGACGACTCCGGGGACGGCAACCCCTTCTACGACGAGTCCCTCACGGTGATCGAGCCGGTGGTGTTCTTCAGTTACTACGCCACCCACTCCACGAACATCCACGGCAGCGTCTCCTACGATGCGGTCACCAGCGCCTCGATCGCGCGCCTCGACGACTACGAGTTCACGGGAGCGACGGGGAGCACGTACATCGCGCAATCTGGAGCATCGGGAGATGAGTACATCGGCGTGAATTTGGGAGTACTCCACCATTGGAGCGACGCGCTCACGACAGATACCTTCGGGAGCTTTTCAAAGGAGTATGACTACAAGTCGATCGGGCTCGGCGGGAGCATCTCGAGCGACGTGGCGGAGAGCAACGCGACGATCACCGGCAGCCTGCAGCTCTTCTACGACGAGCTCGACATCATTCGGTTCACCGGAAACGAAGAGGGGATCGACCATCGCACGTCCCTTGCGACGACTTTGCGTTGGTATCAGATCCTTACCCCCGAAGTTCACGGTACGCTCGGCGTGACCCTCGGGTTTCAGGAGGGCTTCCTCGCGACGCCGTACAACGGAGTGGTCATCGAAGACTCACTTCTCCCACCCAATCCACACCTCGACAATCAGGCGAACGGCCTCGAGACGACGGAAGTGCTGCCCGGGACTCGAACCCGCGTCACCGCGTTCGGGCGCTATCGCGTGTCGCTGGTGTCGTGGCTCGCGGGTGAGCTCGAGGGTCGTCTCTACACTGACACGTGGGGGATCGACAGCGTGACCATCTCACCGCGAATCTTCTACTGGCCCATTCCAGATCGCCTGAGGCTTCGGCTCGGATATCGCTTCTACAGCCAAACCCCCGCCGACGCCTATAACGAGCATTTCTTCGCACCCGAACGCTACCGCACTCAGGATTCTGATCTCGGGGACTTCACCTCCCACACCGTGGGGCTTCAGCTGCGGTACGCGATCTCTGCGCGGGAGCGCGTGGACATCGGCGGGGACTTCATCTTCCGCAGTGACTACCTCGATCAGTTCGTCGCGAGCATTGGGTGGAGCCATGACTTCTAGAATCCTCATCGCGATCGTCGCTCTCGTCGCCGGCTGCGCGTCCACCCCAGGCGACGCCCTTCGTGAACCTGGAGATCGCATCGCCGTCGTAGTGGCTCCGCCCCTTCGAGGCGAATTCGTGGTGCGCGACCGCGCGCTCTCGATGATGGGCACTGACGTCAAGATCATCGTGGTCGCAAAGGAGGGCGCGGTCGACGTGAGTTCTCTCGACGCGGCTCTAGATGCAGCAGTGGTGGAGTTCGCCAGAGTCGAAGACTTGATGACCGATTGGCGTCCCTCGCCGCTCGAAACCCTCAATCAAAGCGCGGGCCTCGGGCCACGCGTGGTTCCGAAAGAGCTCGCGCGTTTCATCGTCCGCGCCGCTGAGATCTCAGAACTGACCGAAGGAGCCTTCGATGCGACCTACGGCGCGGTGGGCCAGCTCTGGCGGTTTCGCGGAGAACCCGAGCTGCCCGACCCTGCCGAGGTCGCTGCGGCGCTTGCGTTCGTGGGCGCGCAGCAGGTCGTAGTCGATCTCGAACGGAACACCGTGACTTTGCCGGCCGGGTTTCGCATCGGCCTCGGCGGCATTGCGAAGGGGTACGGCGTCGATCGAGCGATGCGGGTCCTCATCGACCACGGAATCTGTAATGCCCTGGTGAATGCCGGCGGCGACATGAAGATCTTGGGCGAGTACTGCGGAGCTCCGTGGGAGGTGGCGATTCGGCACCCCCGCAGCGCAAGAAAGCCGGGCGGCGCGCGGGCCGCGATGGCCGTGCTCCGGCTTTCGAACACTTGTGTCGTGACGTCAGGAGACTACGAGCGCTTCTTCACGATCGATGGCGTGCGCTACCACCACATCCTGGATCCACGCACCGGTTATCCCGCGACCGCTGCGATGAGCGCGACCGTGCTGGCGCCCGACGCAGCGTTCGCGGATGCGCTGGCGACCGCGCTCTGCATTCTGGGCCCCGAGCGAGGGCTCGCGATCGTTCGTAAACTTCCGCGAGTCGAGGCGTTGATCATCGACCTCGCGGGTGACGCGCACGCGAGTCCCGGACTCGAGGGGTTCTTCCTACCCGCCACAGCTGGGCAGGAGGCTCGTTGAAAGAGACCACGCTAGGAGGTTGTCGGAATGAGTTCTCCGACAGCCTCCTAGGGCACGCAGGGCCCCGCGGCACAATCCAAACTGTCGGTATCGGTGGGGTCGACTCCGCAACTGGCGCTCGGCTCGGGGATCGCTGACGCAGAAGAGTTGAACAACGCCGACAGCAGATACACCGCATCGGCCAGGTCGCCGGTTCCGTCGTCGTTGACGTCCGTAGCATCCATGCACAGGATCGGGAACGATCCTTGGCCGAAGAGGCCCAAGAGAATCGCGATGGCGTCCGCGACGTTGATCGAACCATCGCCGTTCCCGTCGCCGCGCAGGAACTCCTCCACGCTTCCGCCGATCCCTCCGAGAAAGGCCTGGAAGTACGCATCGACCACCTGAGTCATCGTGACGGAACCGAGGTCCGTGGCCAGGTTCGTGAACTGAAAAATGGCCCCAGGTTGCGGGTCGAAGATCGGTCCGATCGATGTGTCCAGGTCGTAGTTCGCGAATGCGGGATCGCTGAGAGTGATCAGATCTCCACCCACGAATCGATTGAGACCAACGACCTGGCTCCCTTGGTTGCTGAACACGGCGAGAGTGGGAATGAGCGCGATGTTCGTGAGAGGGAAGTTTCCGATCTCGAGCGTCGCCGCGCTCACCGGAGCGGTGAAGATGGTCCAGGTCCCGGTGATGCTACTTCCGATGTTGGTATCCGCCGTGAGAGTGATAATGAAGTGCGCGCCGGAGAAGGTCGTCCCTCCGATGAAGCCGCTCCCCGTGCCGGTGATGACGTAGTCGATCGTCTCTCCGCGCAGGGTCGGAGCCGAGAGTACCAAGAGCAGCCCGATCATGATCATCATTCGCATGGGTGCGCCTTTTCCGTTGTTCCTACCCCATGGATACCGCGACCCCCCGGAGTGTGACATTAGAACTCGGGCGATGGACCTGAGCGGTTGAGGCCGGTCCAAGCCGCTCTCGAGCTTCTCAGGGGCATTGAACGAACGATGCGCAATCGAGCGGATCGTCGTCGGTCGGGTCGACCCCGCACTGATTCGGCCCCGGAAGTGGAGTGCCACCGAAGAGCCAGCCGAGGAGGCCGATGGCATCCGCGATGTCGAGCTGCCCCGTGTCATCCGCATCCCAAGCATCGAAGCACTCCGGAGGCGAGATCGCGGCACCGGGAACGAACAGGTACGTCAGCAGCGAGATGGCATCTGCGATCCCGACCTGCCCGTCGTCCGTGCAATCTCCCCGTACGAATTCCGTGCTGGGTTCGGCTCCACCCACGAAGCGGAGTGAGTTCGTGAGGAGGAGATCCCCATCGGTCGCGACGTCGTGGAGGCCGGGGGAGCACAGGCTCGAGGGCGGATAGAAACCGAGGTCGACTCTGCGCGGTTGGTTCGGGTCGACCGCAACCAACAAGCGACCATCGGCCCACCGCGCGACGACGATCGAGCCCGGAACTCCATCGAGGGGGAACGGCCGGAAGCTCGACGTGCCCCCCGCGAACGAGGTTACCCCTTCGAGAATGGGGTGGGTCGGGTCCTCGATGGTGCCGAGGGTCGAAGTTCCGCCTACGCTGCCGCCGCTCAGGGGGGGAACGATTTCGTACCCCGGATGCCAGCGGCCCCCGAGAATCCGGGCGGGATCGGTGGAGGTGTTCGCGAAGAGAGCGACCACCACACCGCCCCCGGCATCGATGTAGTCGGCGAGCACATCCCCCCATGCGACGTTGTCGAGCGGGGTGACATTCGACCAGCACAGGATCGCGTCGTAGGCACTCAGCTCGGCGAGCGTGGGTGTGGTCACGAAGGTGTCGATCAGATCGACGGAGTCGAAGAATCCGCTCGCGAGGAGTTGAGTCTGAGGGTCGGTCATCCGGCAGTCGGAGATGCCGTTCTGCGACGCGGACGCGACGATCGCGACATCGAGCCCTTGCCCCCGGGCGTCACTGCCAAAGAAGAACGCGGCGGCGAGAGCGCAGAACAGAGCACCGCCCGCCCGCCATCGTTTCAGGCTTCTTCGACACCTCATCTGGGCTTTCATTGGCCCACCAAAATGTGAGGCTCGGGATTCACTGTGTGATGGCACTTCACATCCGCGCAAGACTCGACATCTCCAAACGGGTGAAAACCGTCGTGGGTCTCCTGGGGGAGATGGCAGCCGGTGCAGACGAGCCAGCGCGCGTTGTCCTCGACTTCTATCGTTGGCTGCAAGTGGCACACGGTGCAGTCGCGCGGGTCTTCCTCGTACCGATCGGACTGCGAATGAATCCGGTGAATCTGGTAGGGAAGCGACGTGTTCGTTTGGTGGGCGTAGGGGATGTGGCAACCGGTGCAGGTCGCGGTGTTTCCGACGTAGTGAAGCATGCTTGAGAGAGCGAAGTTGCCCTGGTGACAGTGCTCACAGTTTCCGGTGAGAGGCACGACGGGCGGACCCGCGGGAAAGCCGTCGACCGTGATCTCGGTGACAGCGGTGGCAATCGTCTCTTCTCCGAAGTAGTGACGGTGCACTTTGATCGTGAAGCGATACGTCCCACCCGGTGTGTCGAGAGGGAGTTCGAACGCGAACACATTGGAGAGCGGGAGCGCGCTCGGGGCTTCATCTCCGTAGAGATCGGGGGCCGCGGGGCGAGATTGGTGCAGGCTCAAGAACCCATCGGCCGCGAACGTCGCGATCTCTTGCACCTTGTCTAGCGCGAACTCGGTGCGAGGAACTTCGGAGTGTGTCTGTCGCACGGATTCGATCGGACCGGTGAGGGACGCGATGAGATTCCGTTCCCGATTGGTGTCGAGGTAGTAGACCGCGGACGGCTCGTGCTTCGTATACTCGATCCCGCTGGTGACGAGCCCCGCGATGAATTCCTGGTGTGATGGGAAACTTCCGGATTCGTGCAGCGGCACCCCAACCCGATCGAAGAGATCGACCATCACTTCGATGGTGTCGCCCGGGATGTGAGTCGAACTTCCCCCCGCCGGCGGGAGCACCGTGGTGACGATCTCGAGACCGTAATCCCAGTTGGCGGAAGAGACCGGATTGAGAGGGACGTGGTACGGCTGGATCGGACGGTGGTCCCAAGTGATTTCGAGCTCCGCGGCTTCCTCCGGGATCAGGAAAGTTCGGAAGCCTCGAATCCCGTTGCGCAGTTGGACCGCGGCAACAGCCGCGAACTCGATGTCGGTGAGATCGCCATCTTCAGGAACGATGTCGCTCCGGGTGACGACTCCGAATCGCCGGGTTGCGAACGCTTCGTCGGGGAGCGGCGGCCACTCCGGGCCGGTCCGAAGCTCGATCGTGCTCCCGAGGGCGTTGCCGCTCGCATCGAGGACCCGAACGTCGAATCGGTGCTCCCCTCCCATCCACGCCGCACGTCGGTAGTAACGTTCGATGCGCAGGGAGAAGTCGAACTCCTCGAAGATCTGTTCTTGGTCGAACTCGAGATCGCTCCAGTCGAGGGAGGAGAATTCGGTCGCGGTGGCGAGAGTTTCGAGCACGGTGTCGGGAGTGCCGGTCGCGGTGGCGAGAAGCGCGATGGAGTCGATCGAGTATCTGCGTCCCGATAGCACGGTGATCGGTTCGCTCGTGCCGTTGACGAAGCGGAGGTCGAGCCCGACCGCAGATTCGAGGGGGAAGGCGGCGGGGGTGATCGGGACGATCCGGGCGTCGCGACACGCGGGGAGGACCCCGAGAAGTACGGTTGCGCAAATCAGACGGGAGAGAGTTGTCATGCGCACGGGGGAGACCTCCGGATGGCGTCTGGTCGGCGGTTGCCAGGAAGCTCCCATTGTAGGTCGCCCGAGCGCGGGTAGAAGCGCGTGGCTGAGATCTGCAGCTCGCGCGGATCTACGCACCCATGGGGCCGTGATCGGCAATCGCCAGCAACCGTCTCTATCCCCCCCACGGACCGCCCAGACCCCTGTATCCTCGGGCGGTCCCGCGACGACCTTTCGTCGCGGAAAGATGAGGTACCGGTTGATGGAGTGATCGATGGGTTTGGGATTCAGGGTCGGAGCACAGCTTCCGACCGGCGCGCGGCTCGGAGGGCTCGGCTCACCCGAGCTGCTGCTGCAAAAAGTGATCGATGCGACCCCCCAGCGTGTCGGGGATTCGGATCACGCTGCCATCACCGCATGGGGATCGGTTCCGAACGGCGTCGACTTCATCCTGCACCCGGCGGAAGAGCCGCTGGAGTTGCGGGTGGTCGATGGCTGGCTCGAGGCGACCGCGAAGACTTCGTCGGCGGGTCCGGGGTATCACGCGTTCGCCATCGAATGGCTCGATCGCGTTGCGGATGAGTTCGGACTCACCTGGAGTTGGGCTGACGAAGCACGCGAGTATCTCGATGAGACCGGTTTCGCAGAGACGCGCGACTTCGAATCGTTGCAAGCCGAGATGTTCGCGTGGCTCCGTTTCGTTGCCAAGCGCTTGCTTGGATCGGAGCAAGCGGAGTGGCCCCTCGGGCTTCCGATGGGATTCTGGGTGCGGGGCGACCACTACGCGATCTCCTCCCTCGGCAGGTGGAGCCGAGAGTGGTTCGAAGCGGCGGCAGCAGCCGACGACACGAACTCTACCGATCACGGTCGCGCCTTTTTCCCGTGGTGGAACCGCGATCGCGACGCTCTGTTCTTCAAGAACTGCGCGCTGGTGCAAGCCTGGGTCGACGTTTTGTGGCGCGCCCCCGTGGGTGACCAGGAGCGTCGCTGCCTCGAGAATACACTCGCGTGTTTCCACCGCGCGCGCGCGCTCGACCCCGCCCTCGAGCTCCCCGAATCCGAGATCGCCGAGATCGAAGCGCTGATCGCGGGCAACGCTCCCGAGCGGCCGAGGGTGAGTGGCGTGGGTTTCCGTCGTCTTCCGATGCGAAAACCGGTCACCGGCTCCTGGACCCTGGAAGTCCCCGGGTACTTCCAAGAGACGAGTGAGCGCGATGGGGGAACCATCGTCTTTTGGGACGGCACGCGCACGATCCGCTCGAGCAGCTTCGCCTTCGGTCCCGAAGAGCCGCCGCGCCCCGAAACCGGCAGTCTCGTCTTCGATGAAGATGGTCGGTGGGGGACGGCGGAGATCGATCGGATCGAGCAAGAGGGCGCTGTGTATTGGCAGCTGCACGGCGAGATGCGCGCCCCCGGCTCGGTGTGCGTGGTGACGGTTTGCTTCGACGATGCCGATGATCGCGAGTGGGCGATCGAGTCGTGGAGATCGCTCAGGCGGCCGTCGGAGGAGTAAACTGCGTTGCTCTAACAGGCTGCTAAGGCGCGCACCCCTCATCGCAGGCCGCTAGCGTGTCCTCCGTCGGATCCACTCCGCACTCGACCCCCGGCGTCGGGAGCGACGCCGCACCGCCGAACATCACGCTGAGCACTCGCACCGCGTCCGCGATGTCGAGCCGGCCATCGTCGTTCGCATCCACCCGATCGGGGCAGGCGCTCTGGCCCGTCGCGAAGACTACGTCGAGGATCGCGAACGCATCGACCAGAGCGAGTTGCCCATCGCCATCGACGTCCCCCCGGAGAGACTCCGTCTCGGTGGCGACCTGCAGGTAGATCTGCACCACGCCAGCCACTCTCGAGACAACCGCGAGATCGTCGAAGCCATCCTCGTCGAAGTCGCCCGTCTCGATCAGCTCCGGTTGATACGGGGTCTGATACGTTTCGAGAGTGGGGGGACTGCCGAGGGCTATGTGACCGACCACCGCGAAGGCGTACGTTTCCGCGAGCGGCAGGGCGGCTTTGGAAGCACTGCCACCGCTATCTTGAATTTCCTTCGCGCACTGTGGATTGCCGCCGACCAGGAGTGGCACCGCGGGCGCGAGCGCGCCGCCGCCCAAGCCTCTGAGCCAGGAAACACTGCCCCCCGATCGATGGGGGACCAAGACATCGCGAATGCCATCCCCATCGAAGTCCTCGACCGCCAAGGGTCCGGGGTTCGCGCCGACCGCGTGGCCTTGGGGTGAAAAGAAAGTGCCGTTGCCGAGGCCGAGAAGCACCGCCACCATGTCGAGAACCGGGCACGGGATGATCAGGTCGAGGTGACCATCGCCATCGAGGTCCTCGATCGTCAAGGCTTCGAGTGAGTCATCGATCTCGACGAAACTGGTGAGCACCGGCGCAAAACTCCCCTGCCCGTTTCCCAGAAGCAGACCGACCGTGCTGTCGATCTGATCGACGACGACCAGGTCGAGATGCCCATCTTCATTGAGATCCGCGTCGTAGGCGCGCACCGGCATCGACCCGGTCACGAAAGTGAGCGGCGGGAGATAGCCGGTCAAGGTCGAGCGCAGGATCGAAATCGTGAAGTCGGTGCTATTCGTGGTCACGAGGTCAGGGCGTCCATCCTCATTGAAGTCCCCCGAGATGACCGACACCGCATTGCCGCCGACCGAGTGATACACCGGGAAGCCGAATCCCCCCTGCCCGTCCCCGGCGCGAACCATCACTTGTCCGATACCGGTGAACGATACGGCGAGATCGAGGTGGCCGTCGACGTTCAAGTCGGCGACCTCGAGGACGCTGTATCCGTAGCCATTGATCGGTGTACCCGTCTGAGTATCGATCACAGTCCCAGGGACGAACTGGGGGGCGGTAGTTTGCGCATGGAGGCCGAGGGGCGCTCCCGCGATCAAGAGCGACCCGAGAGTCGCCCAAAGTACGGGGTGGATCGATCGGTTCACGGGTCGTTCCTCTCTCTCGGGGCGGAGCGAAGACCCCGAGTGATGTGCTGATGTTCTGCGTGGGTGATCTCGATGGTGCCGAGGTCGATCAGGTCGCCGTCGATCGTCGAGCCTCCCTCTTGTGGGAGCTCGATCGCGGTGCGTCGACGACCGTCTGCGCGGTAGACCGTGCTCGGGTCGCGCGGCGTGAAGAGCTGGTAGCGGCCGGGGCCCAGAGTTTCGAGTTGGAGAGCGCCCATTGGATCGGTCGCGCCGATCGGGAGAGCGGCGAGCGGTGGCCGCCCCCCGAGGAGCGGCGCGACCAGGAGCTCGAGCACCTCGGGCGGGTGCAGAGTGAGCGTTGGCGGTGCGTCGAAGGGAGGCTCGATCACGAATCGAACGACCCCGTTCGATCTGCGCAGGTCGAGCCGAGCGCTCGTCCACGGGAATCCGCGACTCATGACCGTGACCTCAGCATCGTCGAGCACCCATGGATTGGGGAGGTGGAACGGTTGGCCGTCGAGGCCCGCAAAATCTTTCATCGTCCAACCCGCAGGGGATGCGATCAGCACATTGGTGAAGGCGACGATCGGATCACCCTCAGGGCTCACGAGCTCGAAGGTCAATGGGGGGAGTGGTGCGACCCGCGCGATGACGACTTCGATCTCTTTGCCGTCGAGGTGAACTAGGGCGGTGTTCCGCGATCCGAAGTGGGCGCGATGCTCCACCTCGGTCCCGTTCACCCGAAGGAGCTGATGGGGGAGGAACAGCTCGAGGAGAGCGAGATCGCTCGCGGACTCTTCGGTGCCTTCGGCCACTTCTGTGAGAGGCAGCCCTGTGAGAGGCAGCGCGGTGAAACGAAACACTCGCCGCCGGGGGCGGTGACGGATTATCGCTTCCGGGAGTCCCGAGAGAGTGAAGCGTCCCGCGCGATCGGTTCGCGTGGTCTCCCCGCGGAGTTCGTCCCCAAAGACCGCTCCAACCTTCACCGGCACTCCAGCGACCGGGACGCCTGTTTCGTCGCGAATCGTCCCCGAAACCGTCGTCGGGGTACGGAGAGCCACTGTGACGGGGGTCGACTCGGCCGGAAGAGTGACGCGTCGTTCGGCGAAGGCATGCCCGACCGCCTCTGCCCGCAAGAGGTATGCGCCGCTCGCGAGGCGCGGGATCTCGAACCGCCCGTCCTCCACACCG
>CALEHF010000189.1 GCA_937876125.1 uncultured bacterium | reverse complement strand
GCGCCGGCTACGGAGATTTCTCCAAGGAGTGGTCGATCCGCGGAATCGAGGCGTTCGATCTCGGCCCGATCGTGCTCGCTCCCGAGTCGTGGATCGACGGTGTGATCTTCGATGAGGTGGGAAAGCCGCTCGCGAACGTTCTCGTGCAACTGCGCCGAACCTACCCCAATGCGAGCGAACTCACCGAGCGCAGCGCGCGGACCGATTCCGCGGGGCGATTTCTCTTTTCCGGAGTCGGGATCGGGACCTACGAGCTCACCGGGGCTGGGGATGGTCTGCTGCTCGAGCGTACGCGGGTGACGATCGACCAGGCCGGGGTGGTCGAGGAAGTGGAGTGGCTGGCGACCTCTGCGCTGGAGATCTTTGGCGTCGTCCAAGATCAGTGGTACCACCCGGTGGCGGGGGTCGAAGTCGAGTGTGCCTCCGAGGATCACTTCCCGCTCCTGCGCACGACGACGACCACCGAGGACGGCTCGTTCGTGTTTCGGGCGGTGCCCGACGGGACCTATCTGCTGCGTGCGCGCGGCCCTGGCGGGAAGACCGGTTGTGTATGTCGCGGGGTAATTCCCCTCGAGCAGTGCCCGACTCTCATACTCGAGCCCTTGGTCGAAGTGAGCGGGCGCGTGACCGATGGCCACGGGATCCCCTACCCCGGCGCGTTTGTCGTTCTCCTCCCTCCCGCCGGCGGGCTCGGAATCGAGCTGCGGGCGACGGTGGATTCCGATGGGGTGTTCGCGTTCCCCGTCGATCCAGGAACGGGAGACTTGATGATCGTCGCCTGGCCCTCCGAACAGGCCTGGCTCGAGAGTGTCGTCGACGGCAACTCGAACCCCATCGAACGCGTGATCGATCCGCTCGGAGTGGTGCACTATTGCTCCCCCGGCGATGTCCTCGATCCGATCGTTCTCGACGGGCGCTAAGCACCCGATCTCGTCCCTCTCGTGGTAGTGTAGAGCGGTCATCGCACCACCGCTCAGAGCGCGCGGGGAAGGGAAGCTCGATGCAGAACCGAGTCCGAAGCTCAGTTTCGACCGGAGTCCCCCTCACCCTCTTGGCTCTTTTTCTCGCCGCCGGAATCTCACCCGTCCTCTCCTGCTGCATGGTTCCAACTCAGTATCCCGGAGATGTGGATCAGGTCCGCCAACAGGGCGCGATCTTCTTTCACGATGGCCATGAAGTGTTGGTCCTCCGGGTCAATCCTACTTTCCCCGACTTCGACTACGGACCGAACCGGCTGACCTGGATCATCACGGTCCCAGCGAGCCCGACCGGCTACGAGGCTGTCGACGAAGTGGTGTTCGAGGAGAGCCGGGAGCTCTACTTGAGTCTCGAGGGCCTCGCCCGAGCACAGCTGCCCGGCGAGTTGATCACGATGGGCGTATCGCCCGGCAGCGCATCGCTAGCCGTCATGGAAGATGTGCAGGTCGGGCCATTCAAGATCACCGAGGTCGCCGTGAAGACGGGGAGTGGCGCGGGGGAGTTGAACGAGTATCTCTCCGGCCGCGGGTTTCCAACCGAGCCCGAAGAGGAGGTGCGTTGGTTCATCGAGCGCAACTTCCGATTCCTCTGCATCGAGATCAGTCCCCCCGAGGGAGTCGCGCGCTTCAAAACAGAGGCGGCTCTTCCGGCGCTAAAGATCGGTTTTCCATCGGACCGGCCGTACTTTCCCGGGAAGTACAGTGCGCGACAGGGAAACTTCGCGTTGGCGCTCACGCTCTTCACATCTAAGCCGCTCGATCTCGCTGCTCTGAAGGACATGCGCAACAAGCTCGAGGCCAGAGTGAGTGCCCCGATTCAGAATCTGTTCACTTCGAAACGCCTCGGAGGTGCGCTCGCGTCGATGGTGGAGGCGCTGCCCGGTGCGAACGAAGTCGATCGCTGGTACGTGAACGCCTTGCCGTCGGGGGGGTTCAATCCGACTGAAGATGGGATTCCCCAGATCGCGACCTGGACCGACGACTTGTTCTTCTCGATCGGTGACTCCGGCGATCTTCCCCCGAGGTGGTACCAAGGCGACCTGCCGGCACGATCACCGCTGGGGCGTCATCCGTTTCTCGCGCTCGGTGTGCTGGCCAGTGTTTGGCTGCTCGGGATTCGGGTGGTCAAGGGTCGCGGGCGCGGAGCTCGGTGATTCAGGTGGAGGGGAGCCACATGTCGCATATCGAAGCGAAACTGGGTGCTCTCGGTGAGTCCCTCCCCGAGTACCAGCCCCCGGTCGCGAACTATCTGGGGTGCAAGCAGTCGGGGACGACACTGTACGTCTCCGCTCGAGTGAGCCGCGCGCGCGGCGAGGTGGGGACAGACCTCACGACCGACGCAGCGCACCAGGCTGCGCGGCGGACGCTGCTCGACATCCTCGCCATCATCAAGCAGGGCATCGGCGATCTCGATCGCATCGTCTCGGTCGACAAGCTGGTCGGCTTCGTGCGCTCTGCATCTCACTTCACCGAGCAACCGCGGGTCATCGACGGCGCATCCGATCTTCTCGTCGAACTCTGGGGGGTAGAGGGGCGCCACGCCAGAACTGCGACGGGGGTCGCACAGCTCCCCTTCGGCGCAGCGGTTCAACTCGAGCTGATCCTCACGCTCAGCGAGTGAGCTTTTCCCGCTCAGCGCAGGAACTTGATCCAATTGAAGTACACCTCGCGCGGACTCTTCCCATCCTCGAAACACTCCTCGAAGAGCGTTTTTACTTCCAATCGGCTCAACTGACCGTCCATCAGCGCCCCGTGGATGCGATCTCCCAGGATGTAGCCGAGGGAGTGCGTCGTTCCGATGTGGATCTGCAATTCGCGACCATAGAGGCTGCGAAAGCGTGGGTACCCCGAGACCGTTCCGTCCAGCCAAGACGCTTCGAAGTCGAGGTGGGTGAGGACGTCGCGGGCGACCTGTCGGATCTGCGTCATGCGTTCGTCGAGTCGTTTGCCGCGCGTCTCGGCGATCAACTGTTCGAACTCGGGGCGATGGTAGCAGCTGCGCTTGTGGTGGATGATCTTCGAGCCGAGAAAGCCGATCGTCTCCTTGAGAGTGCGGTAGTAGAAGTCAAAGCGGGT
This sequence comes from uncultured bacterium, assembly GCA_937876125.1. Classification (GTDB taxonomy): domain Bacteria; phylum Planctomycetota; class UBA8108; order UBA1146; family UBA1146; genus JAFMMO01. The sequence goes on along the minus strand of CALEHF010000189.1, from coordinate 18,062 downwards.
ATCGGGGGGCGTGCGGACGTGTCCGGCGAGCTTCGTATTGATGTAGTGGGTCGCTTCTTCCGCCGCGTGATCGATGGAGAGGTTTCCGAGGTAGATCAGCTTCCCGTCGACGAGGTAAAAACTCTCATCGTGCTCCACCTGGGCGCGGAACTCCTCGAGGTCATCCGCTTCGATCGCGCCGATCGCCTCGAGCCGGTCGAGAAAGTCGAGGTCGCGACTGGTGTGCACGGTGAAATCGTCCAGCCCCTCCTCTGGGATCTCGAGGAAGCGGCAGATCGTGCGGACGATCTCGTGCACCTGGTCGGTCATGACGTTGGAGGAGATCTCCGGATCGTCGAGACCGACCGACTCTTCGAGCTCATCGAGGTTGAGTTCCCAGTTGAGGTAGGACTGGAATTTCACCAGCGGGGTCGAGTTGATCAGGCAGTAGACGTCTTCGCTCACCTCGACCGCTTGAGTCTTCTGTTCGAGCTCCCGCTCCGCGAGGCCCCAGTAAACCGACTCTGAGTTCTGGAACACGATCACCTGGCGCGGCACCGCATTCCCCCGACCCTTGGCAAACTCGGCGATCCGCCGCGGGATGTGATTGGGCGCGACATGCAGATCTCCAAAGTGCACCGCAATCAATGCCTCGGGAAAGCGCTCGTGGGCTTCGACGATTCGCATCGCGGCGAACGCGTCGCGTTGCCCGAGGCTGTCGCGCGTGACCGCGGGGTCTGAGTTCACCGCGAGCACTTGGATTCCGTGCTCGCGGGCGTACTCGAATTGCAGCTTGTAGTTGCGCCAGCTGAATCCCCAGGTGCGGTCGTACTCGACTCCTTCGAGAAACTGCTCTTCGGAAAGATCGCCGGCGAGGTAGCTATCGACACTCGCCTGGTGGATCAGCTGCACGACCTCGGTGGCGAAGATGATCGGCCGCCCCGCCCGACGCACCCGATCGAGGATTCGAAGCGGCGCCTTCTGCGACTCGCGCAGGGTGTGGTAGTCGCCGAAGAGCACAATGTTCGCTGCGTTGATCGCCTCGACGATGACGCCGGTTTCGATGGGTCGGCTGATCCCCGGGAGATTCGACTGGTACTCATCGTAGTACGTGCGCAGCGCGGGGGTCATCGGCCCGAGCGCTTCGAAGATTTCGTCCTTCGCTTCGGTGACGAGCCTTCGTTGCGTCTCGATGAGCCGTGCCCGCGCGCGAGAGCTCATAGGCTCTCTCCCTCGGCCAACCACCCTTCCAGCTCTTCGAGGTTCAGAGGTGTGTTGACGTTGTAGAACGGGCCGGACCGCGCGGCGAGACCGGAGAGGGGCGGAAAGTCGTCGGGGAAGTGGAGAACTTTGCACTGCGTCTTGGCTGCGATCGCGGAGAGCCGCCGGACCCCGCTTGCGATCAACTCCTCGATCGCGGGGAGCGCCTGGGGGTCGTATAGCCCGCACAGCATCTCGAGGCCGGGCGTTCCCTCCGGCACCGTTTGTTCGACGAAGACCGAAGTTCCGGGTGCGTGGGCGGCAAAGAGGGTTTCGGGGATTTCGCGCGGCATCGCAGGGAGGTCGACCGCCACGATCCAGGTGGGACGAGCGGTCCGCCGCAGGATGGCTGCGAGTGCATCGATCACGGAATCGGCCGCGGGAGGATCGAGGATCACCTCGACACCGGTGGGGAGCGGGTGATCGAGTGGTTCGCGGGCCGAAACCCAAACGCGGTCGAACAGAGCGCTCCAGCGGGTGATGTGGTGATCAAGGAATGTCATACCCCCGAGGGGGACGGATTCTTTGCGTCGGCCGAGGCGCTGCCCGCGACCGCCGGCGAGCACGACCGCATCGCCGCGGATGCCGGGCTCAGGTGCTTTCGGGCTCCGTCGGAGATCCCCGGGCTTCGGATGGTCGCGATTCAAGCGAGATTCCCCTTCTGTAACGGATGGGCGATCGTAGCAGAGGGGTCGGGGGGGGACGAGAGGATCCGTCCGAAGCGTCCACAGGGGGTTTATTCTTGCACCTGTCGGGCCCTGGGTTAGCTTCAGTCTTGGCTGTAGCGATCCAAAGTCCACAGGCTGCTTCACAGTGCACCTGGGGCCCTCCGCACTTCGTGTGCGTTACGACGCGCTCTCACCGCGAGTGGGGCGCGTGGGCGTATGCGAGATGAGGATAGGATGGGCGCGCGGTGTTTCGAGTCGACCGTCAATCTCAGCGGAGCATCCGGCGTTCCAGCGCAGCTCCCGGGGTCCCCAGCTCCCTCTCCACAGTTCTAAGAATGTCCGCTGCCAACGCTCATCCGAGCGAGGCTTCCCCTCCTTATTCCCTCGCTGCATCCCCCCGGGGTCAGCGCTGTTCGTCGTTCAGCCGATTCCGCGAGAAGGGCGCGTCGGTGGCTGTCGTACGCACAGGGAGGGGCAGAGCCTCGGATCGTGCAGCACACAGGTTACAGGTTTGATCTATCCACGTGGTCTTTGACCCGAGGGGTCTTATGGCCATCAAACAGGTTTCGACACTTCGATGCCCGTCTCTCCCGGGCAAGGAAGGAAGGTGTCACTTGGCGACAACGAATCGACTCAGGCAGATGGCGGGCTCGCGCGGACGGCTCGCAATTCTCGGCGCGTGCCTCGCAGTCCTAGTCATGTGCGCTCCCGTCAGCGGCCAACAATTCATGCGCGGGGACGCCACTGGCGATGGGGCTTACGCAGTGAACGATGTCGTCTTCTTGATGAGCTACCTCTACTCTGCGGGCCCCCCCCCGACCAACGGGTGCCTCGACCCGTTTACCTTCGATATCGCCGACGTCAATGACAACGAGTTTCTCACGATCGCCGACCCGCTTCGGCTCGCAACCGCGCTGTTCATTCCCGGCGGGAGCATTCCTCCTCCCTTGACCTGTGGAGTCGATCCCGGAAACAGCACGAATGGTTTCGATGTCATCGATCCCGCCTACGAAGTGCGTCTGCACGGACCGACCGATCGCACCGACCCTCAAGCTCTGGACCTCCGTCAGAGCAGCTTTGAGATCGCTCTTCAAATACCGGGCCCCGTGCGCGCGATCGAGCTCTACTTCGACTACGACCCCGCCGAGCTCTCGAACCCGGTCTACGATGGACCGCTGCCGTTGGGCGTGACGATCGCCGCCTTCGGCGTCGTTCGTGTCACGCTGAACGATGCACTCTCCCCGCTCACCCTCAGCGCCGGGTTCAACCGGCTCGGGCACATCGTCTTCGATGTCGCGCCCGGAGTCTTGAACCCCGACATCGAGTGGGTCTCCGGTTTCTCGGATGCATTCTTCCGCCGCGGAACGGTGGTCGATGACAACCTCGAGGATCACCACCCCAACTTCGTGCGCGTGATCGAGCCAGTCTTCATCCGTGGAGACCTCGATGCCAACGGCGTCTACGACGTCCAAGATCTGATCATCTGGTTGGCGCTCTACATCGAGGATAGCGCGAGCACACTCGTCTCCCAGTGCGACGGAGGTCCGACCGAGGGGGACGACGTCAACGACAACGAGTATCTCACCATCGCCGACTACCTGCTCTTGGCGACACACATCTTCTGTGCCAGTAGCGGGGACATTTCCAGCCCGATCTACTGCGGGATCGATCCGGGCAACTCGACGCATGGTTTCGATGAAGTCGACACCGACTATGCGATCCGTGCGACCGGGTTCACTCTGATCGGCGCAGGACCGATCGAGCGTGACGTCGAGATTCCGATTCAGATTCTCAGCCCCGAGCCGGTGCGTGGACTCCAGTTCATTCTCGATCTCGGATCTCCAGATCTATCCCTCGACACGCCGTTCTTCGTGCCCTCGGGTCCGCTCGCTGGCTTGATCCAGTCGGCGAACCGACAAGTGGGATCGAAGCTCATGGTGTCGATCGCGACCGATTGCGATCCGGTTCTCGAAACGGGAAGCGCGGATTGGCAGGATCTCGGAACGTTGAAGTTGCACCTCTTCGGAACCGAGCTACCGAACCCGATCCGGATGGTTCCGCAGACTCAGATCGGTGATCTGCTCTATCGCGCGTCGATCGTGACCCCCGACTACCAGGACCATCACCCGCAGTTGTTCGCTGGGGAGAACCAGTTCCGCCGCGGCGATGCGAACAACCAGGGCGTGGGTTCCGGCTCGCCGGTCGATATCTCAGACCCCATCTTCATGCTCAGCTACTTGACGGGTCAGGGACCGTTCCCGCAGTGTCTCGACGCCGCCGATGCGAACAACGATGGACGTCTCGATTTCGCCGACCCGATCTACACGCTGAACTACTTGGTCGGGCAGCTCCCGCCGTTCCCCGCGCCGTTTACGTGCGGCTACGAGAGTGACATCGACGAGCTGGACTGCCAAATTTCGCAATGCCCCTAGGCGCGAGCAGCCTGTTCGTGTGAGCGACCGAAGGGTCAACGACAGCCGCTCCCCCGTCAGTGCCGTATGGCTTTGGCGGGGGAGTTTTTCGTTCTCAATACCGGTGGGGTTTCCGGAGCGGTGGGTGCTTCACACACGCACCGCGACCGACTGCCGCGCCCGCCTCAGCTCCAGCGCTCGAGCTGGCGGAGCGTCGTGCGGAGGTCCTTCGGGAGCGGGGCGAGGACGGTGGTGCGCACTCCCGTCGACGGATGGTCGAAGGTGAGCGAGGCGGCGTGGAGGCCGAGGCGGCCGAGGATCGGTCTCTCTGTTTGGCCGCGCCCGACGTGGTAGTTGCGCTTCACCTTCGAGAGGAACACCGGCAGACCGTCGCCATAGAATGGATCGGCGACGATCGGGGCAGAGACCTCCCGGAGCGAGATGCGCAGTTGATGGGTGCGGCCGGTGCGCGGATGCAGTTCAACCCAAGCGTACCAACCGTGGACCGCAAGAGTTCGGTACTCGGTAAAGCACGCCTTGCCCCCCTTTTTGATGGTCCGGACCCGTCCCGGATTCGAGGGGTCCGACTCGATCTCAATCTCGATCTGGCCGTCGGGAGGATTGGGGATCCCCGCAGTGAGCGCGAGATAGCGCTTCTCGACGGTGCGCACACGAAACTGCTCACGCATGGCGACTTGGGCGTCACGGTGCCGTGCGAACGCGAGCAGGCCGGAGGTGTCCTTGTCGAGTCGATGCACGACGTGCGGGCGGGGAGCGTCGGGGTCGCGCTTCTTCCACTCTGCCCACAGAAGATCGATCGCGGTGGGGAGGTTCGGATCCCATCGCTCACTGATCGAGGTCACCCCTGCGGGCTTGTCGATGATGGTGAGGTCGGGGTCGTCGTAGAGGATCCCGATCCGCGAGGGTCGCGATGAGCTTCGTGTCACGAGGACGATCGAGTTCGCGCTTCGGCGGTGGCGAGCTGCGAAATGCCGAAGTCGGCATCCAACTCCTCTTCCGGATGCGCTGCCTTTTGAGCTGAAAAGCCGGCGAGTGCGCTCTCGAACATCGCGCGCCCCTCCGGATCTCCAGCTCGCATCCGAGCGAGCCCGAGGTAACCGACGCCCAGGTTGACTCCGAAGGTCGCATCCGCCCCAACTTCGACGGCACGATGTTCACCGCGGGCGAGCTCTTGGGCGGCGGCGAGGCTCTTTTCGAAGCTCTCTGTCGCCGCCGCGCACTGTCCGAGGGAGAGGGAGTGCATGCCGTGGGCCCAGTAGGCGATAGAGAAGGGAAAGGGACCCTTGCCGAGCTCTTCCCGCCAGCGGAGGCAGTCTTCCGCTGCCGCGAGGCCCGCTTCTGAGTGTCGGGTTTCGCGGGGACGATCGTCGTGCGGCCAACAATCTGCGAGATCTGCCGCGAGGTTGTAGCTCACCACGTTCGCGAAGTCGATGCGCTTTCCCGCTTCGACCGGGTCCTCCTCGGATTCCGCCTGTCGGAGTCCCTCGGCAATGGTGGCACGCCCGATCTCGATCGTCGAGTCGAGGGAGCGACCGGACCACTCCTCACGGGAGAGTTTTCCGAATGAGAGGGAGAAGAGCCCGCGGCGCGTCTCCCGATCTTCGGTCTTCTCGATCTCGGCAATCAGGGCCGGGACCCCGCCGGACTCAACGGTCGCAAGAAGGCGAGGCCACTGATCGGCCAAGGGGTGTTCTGGGGAAGGATTCGCCATGGTGAGGCTCCGATCGATCTCTGCTGGTCAGGGAAGTCCCATGGTAGGGGACCTCGCTTCCCAGTGCGAGAGAGAGGGCCAGTGCGAGAGAGAGGGCCAGTGCGAGAGAGAGAGCCCGTGACGTTTACTTGATCTTTTCCAGCTGCACGCCGTCGAACCAGACCGTTCCTCCGTTGCCCTTCACGTAACAGGCGACATACACGACGCGCGATGTCCCGGGGGACCAGTTGGACTTGAACGCCTTCCACGGCTGATTCGGCTTCCGGAGCGGCTCGGTTCGGGTGAACCAGCCGCCGAGCTCACCGGTGAACAGGCCGACAAAGGCCTCGCCCTTGAAGTCCTCCGTGCGGAGCGCCGCGGTCAAGGTGTAGGTCTCGCCCGGCGGGATGAAGACCCGTTGGATGATCGCGCCCGAGCCCGAGCCGACCAGCTCGATGCGAAGCGAGGTGTCCCCGACCGCAGAGGTCTTGTCGTCGGTGGTGATGCGCAGGCTCCCCTGGGGAGTCGTCGCGCCTTCGATCCAGGCCTTTTTCCAGCCGTCCTCGAACGAGCCTCCCAAAACGGGGCGGGTCGCCACCAAGAACGGCTTCGCGCTCGCTGAATCCTCTCCGGGAGGCGCATCGTCTTCGAGTCCGACCCGTAGAGGTTTTCCCGCCGGAGTTGCGAGTGCGAGCACGAATCCGCGGCTGCCGGGGGGCTGGTTCACCGCGACTTCGATGAAGTTCTCGCCTTTGGGGAGGTACACCGGGAGTGGCCGCTTTTGATTGAGCATCAGCTCGTCGTGCGCCGGCTGAAACTGTTGCGGCGAGGGGTCGTAGACCCCGATCGCTTGTCCGTTCACCCGTACTTCGAGTCCCACGTCGCTGGCGCAGAGGATGCGAGCGTCGGTGTTCTTGAGGACGACGATGCGGCGAAACAACAGGAAGCGTCGGTTGCTCTCGATCGGCTCGCCGTGGATGGCGAGGTCGATGTTCCCCGATGGCCACTGCACTCGCTGCCACTCGAGCGGGCTCAGGCCACTATCGAAATCGAGGACCCACCAGCTGCGAATCTCGGTGCCCTGAACGTGGGTGTAGTTGAGTTGACGGGGGTGACTCTTCTGGAACTTCACCGCCGAGGCGCCGAGATCGACGCGAGCATCGAACACCGGCCAACCGTGAGCGCGGAAGACCCACGCGACGTTGCGATCGAGGGCGAGGGAATAGAGGGTCGCGATGCGTTCGATGCTGCTCAGGCTGTGGAGGACCAGGGTCTGCTCCGAAGCGCGCCGTTCGGTGATCAGCTTCTTGTGAACATCGGGTCCGTAGAGCGCGCGCAGCGCGGTGAAGACCGAGGGGGAGGGACTCCACGCAAGCCCGCGCTCACCCTTGTCGGAGAGGAGATGGTCGTAGGTGCGCGCGGTCGCGCCCGAATGCAGCAGTCGGAACGCGAGCGCGCCGAACAACTTCTCGTCCGTGGCCGATCCCCCCTCGGCGAGCATCATGTACGGGTCGTGGCCGAAGCCCATGTTGTGCCCGTATTCGTGACGGTATGCTCCCGGAAGCGGATCCCCGGCGCAGGCGTAGCGGTACATGACCGCGTTGTCGAGGGTGATGACACCGCCGCCGCCCGTGCCGCCGATCCCGGGGGGAAGGAAGATGTCGAGCTCGAGATGGATCCGCCGTAATCCGTCGGGGAGTCCGGTGCTCTCGAGACTTCCTTCGATCGTTCTCTGAATCTCGGGGAGGATGGCCATGATGCGATCCTCGAATACGCCCGGGGCGGTCGCGCTCGAGCCGGCGGCGTTGAAGGTGCGTAGTTGGTCGATCGTGGCGAGAGCGCGGATCTCTTCCGAGCCGTACGGGATGGTCGTCTCGAATCTCAGCTTCCCAAGATCGACGCCGAGCAATCGCTCCGCTTCCTGCCATGCGAATCGCGACAGCTCTTGGTCGATCTTGGCAACCTCACCCGACAATCCGATGATTCGTCCCGGCTCCCCTGGCGGCGCAGAAAGGATGCGCCCGCCGGCATCGACCACCGCGAGCCACAACTGCTGTTCGCGGTCCTTGCGCTTTTGGTAGAGGGTCAGATTCCACGGCGCACGCGGGGTGATGTCGTAGGTCTGTCCCGAAGCGAGGTCGACGGCATAAGGGAGGAACTGCGCGGTTCCACTGGCGAGGGTGGCGGCAAGGGTGACGCGGAACTTGCCCGGCATCACATAGGCGCGCCACGCACCCTTCGCTTGGATCGGGAAGCGCTCGCGGTAGCGAGACACTGCGACGATCTCGCCGGTGAGCTCGGTGACCCCACCCGCCCCGCGCGCGGGATCGAACTCGATCTTTGCGAAGCGATCGCGCTGGAATGCCCAAGTCAAATCTTCACGTTGGGGGGTGACGGTCTCGGTGATGAGGACCGGCTCTCCGTCGGCGGTGCGACAGAGCACTCCGAGTTCGACAGGCAGGTCGCCGAGGATCAGCCGCAAACCTCCCGAGGCTTGGCGTCCCGTCTCCAAGCGCCCCCGCGCCGCGATCTGCTGGGCGATTTGTTCGTAGCGGTACGCCTCGGCGATGGGAGCTGGGGTGACCCAAATCGATTCGATCTCGAGTGGGGTCTCGCCCTCATCGAGGATCGCGACCTTCACCGATCGTTCTGGCTTGAAACTGAGCTTCGTCTCCTCCGCGCCGATCCGGCCCTGGAGAGAGAGGAGGCGGGGGAGCCGCTTGACGCTCGTCTGCTCGGTTGTGATCTTCGGCTCCGGGACGTCTGCGTGCACGAGCACTGTGTAGCTCCCCGGAACGACGCGCGTGTGGAACCGGCCCTCTTCGTCGGTGGTCCCTTCGAAGGTGGTCAGCCCGCCTCCCTCGATGAGAAGCATGACCGTGGCCCCGGGAACCGGGCGGCGTAGATCGTCGAACACTTCGATCTGCACCTCGCGCGTGATGAGTTGCGAGCGCTCCCACTCCTCACGCTGGCGCTCTTCCATGATCGCGATGGCCTCAGCGGCGAGAGGGGTGGTGCGTCCCCCGTCGGGGAGCACGATTTCGCTGGTCGCGATCACGGTGCGTCCATCGGGGGAGAGGAGCTCGAAGGAAACGACGCGATCTTTCGGCTCTTCGAGCGCGAAGTAGCGGCGGATCCGATCGGGCAGCGTGGGGCCTGGGATACTCAGAGGGAGCTTCTCCCCCTTCTGCACCTGTCTCGAACGAAGGCGCATTTGCACTCCCGGCTGGAGATCGCGCGGAGAGACTTCGACGCCGATCACTCGGTACTTCGGGCCACTCTTTGCGGCGTTGCGCTCGGGGAAACCGGAGCCGTCGCGGCCGACGAAGCCGGGGGTCGAGCCGTGGTTCTTCTGGTTGTACTCATAGCCGATCGTGCGCGATCCCGGCGGCCACGCGTCGGCGATGATCTGGAGTACCGGGGGGGGCAGTTCGGCCGCGGCGGGCCCGCCCTGGGTCTGGCCGTCGACCGGCTCAAATGTGACCTCGAGATCGGGATCGGGGGGGGCGTCCCTGTCCACGGCGATCCCCATCTCTCGTTCCTCATCCAGCCACTCGTCGAGATCCAGCGCGTCGGGGCGGTGGGGATTTGAAGGGGTCGAGGAGTCGAGGTCGCCTGAGGCCCCGTCGTCTGATGGCACGTCGTTGGGGTCGATCGACAGGGGAGGAAGGGCTAGGGAGCCGGGAGCTCTCGACTCGTTCTCCTGTGAGCCAGCAGTGGGGAGTGGGTTCGGTGGGCGTGGAGTTGTCGACGGGGTCGTTCCGAGAGATGCATCGGAGAGTGTGCTCTGCTCGTGATCCTTGGCGAGGACGGTGTCTCCGCTCGCATCACCGTTCGTCGAAATCGGAGCGGCAACGAACTCACGGGCCACCCAGAGGATCCCGATCAGTGCGATGATCGTGATCCCCGTGGCCACTGCACGCTGGCGCTTCGGGGCAGCTACAACCACGGTTACAGCGCGGGGACGTGGGGTGGTCGGGCGCGATGGTCCCGCGATGGGGGCGCTCGGCCCCTGTCGATGAGGAGGCTGACCCTGACGTTGGGGACTCTGACGTTGGGCACTCTGACGTTGGGGGAAAGCGCGCGGGGCGATCTCACCGAAGATGATGCGCGCCTCGCCGATCCGGATTTCCGAGCCGGCGGAGAGCGCCGCACGACGGGTCTGCTCTCCGTTGACCGTCGTCCCGTTCCCCGACTTTGCGTCGATCAGGGTGAAGCGACCTCCCTCTCCGATGATCTCAGCGTGCATGCGAGAGGCGCGCTGGGTCGCGAGGACGATACGGTTCTCTTCGGCGCGACCGATGGTCAGGGCGCGCGACCCATCATATTCGATCGTGCGGGTCTCTCCCGACTCGACGATCGTCACGACCACGGGTAATGACAGGGGAGGGTTCTCCTCGGATCGAGTTCGGTTCATGGTTCTCCGGGTGGGGGATCGGGCGATACTCGTACCTGGCGCGTCGAGGTCGCAGGAAAACTCAAAGTCAGGGGTGAGACCGTACCAACTCCCTGAGGGCACGAGCAGAAAGTACCGCGTGCTCGCTTCTTTTTGCGCCTGGGTTCCTGGGTTCCTGGGATTGGGTGTGGTGCCCTGCTACTCGAGGAGAAGTACGTCTGCCAAGTCTCCCGCGTTGAGCCGATCGCACTCGGGGCCGACCCGCACCAAGCAGTTGGCGGCCGCGAAGCTGGACAAGAGGTGAGATCCCTGCCCCATGAGGGGGGCGAGAACCAGCTCGTCACGTGTCTCATCGTAGTGCACGTGCCCTCGTAAGAACTGGAGCCGTCCCGCCTTCGGGAACTCGCGGCCCACCTCGACACGCGCCTTTCTCTTCGGCAGGTCCCCGTCGGAACGCCCCTCCAGCCGGGCGAGGGCGGGGCGCACGAAGATCTCAAAACTCACCAAGCAGGCGGCGGGATTCCCGGGGAGGCCGAAGAAGGGCACGCCCCCGATCAAACCGTCGACAAGCGGCTTTCCCGGCTTCATGTTCACCTTTCGCACCTCGACATCGTCTCCGAGCTCCCGCGCCACCTCGCGGATGTAGTCGAGATCGCCCGCGGAGATTCCCCCCGTGGTGACGATCGCGTCCGGGGAGAGAGCCAGCGTTTCGCGGAGCCCGTCACGGATGGCGGCGGGGTTATCGCGGAGAACCGGCCGCAAGAGCGGCTCCGCGCCCCAGGAGCGCACCCGCGCGGCGATCGAAGTCAGGTTCGAGTTCCGGATCTTGCCAGGTGTGAGCGCGTCTTCGATCGGCACGAGCTCGTCCCCGGATGAGTGCACCGCGACCCGAGGCCGCCGGCGAACCGAGGGGGTCGCGCAGCCGATGGTCGCGAGAACCCCGAGGGCGGCGGGCGTGAGGCGGGTGCCGCCGGGGAGGGCCTCCGACCCTAGAGCGAAGTCCTCGGCCGCGAGTCGAACATGAGCCCCCGGCGCGATCGGCTCTCCGAAAGTCGCGGAGGCGTCGTCGTAGGTGATGCAGTGCTCGAACGGAATCACCGCGACTGCGGCGCCCGGGACCGAGAGTGAAGGTGTCGGCGCGCCGGTAAAGATCCGCATCGCTTCCCCTCGCGCCAGCGACCGCGAGGCGGGACGCCCCGCCTCGATCACTTCCACGACGGGGAGACGGATCGGGTTCAGAGCGCTCGCGCCCTCGAGATCCCGGGGATCGGCCGCGAAGCCATCCATCGCGGTGTTGTCGAAGGGGGGAATCGCATCGCGGCAGAGGACCCCTTCGGCCAGAGTGCGCCCGAGGGCGAGATCGAGCGGGACTCGTTCCACGCCCAAGGGAATGATCCTCGCGAGGATCGCCGCGCGGGCATCCTCGAGGGAGATCAAGGACCTTCCCCATCCTTGGGGACCGGCTTCTGAGACGGGTTGGGCTCGTGGGTCTCGGCCCCGGTCACCGATGCGACCCACTGGAAATAGCTCTTCAACCCTTCATCGACCGAGATCATCAGCAGCTCGGGGCAGTCGTAGGGGTGAAGCTCGCGAAAGCGCTCCTCGAATCCGCCGGCGGTGCGTGGCGCGGATTTGAACAGCAGGATCGATTCGGCTTCGTCGTGGATTTCCCCGTCATAGCGGTAGATCGAGCGCACTTTGGGGATGATGTTCACACAGGCGGCGAGGCGCTCCTCGACCAGACGCCGGGCAAGGAGAGGCGCTGCGTCCTCTGTCACGCTCGAGACACAAAAATAGATCATCCGCTCCTCCAATAGCTTTGTTGGCTCCCCGCCCGCGCTCCTGACACCAAATCCACTCGCGATCGGGGTCTCATTGGAGCAAATCCATGGGGTGTCGGAGAGGGGCTTCCCTCACGGGGCTTCGATCCCGACAATGGGCAGCATGGGATGGCTCGTACTCGAGGGCAAGGGCGGGGATCGATCCCGCGGAAAGCATGTGGAGATCCCCGTAGCGGGGACGCTCCTTTGTGGTCGTTCGAGCCAAGCGGACCTGATCCTGTCCGCGACCGCAGTTTCCCGCCGCCACACGATTTTCTTCCACGAAGGCGAGAAAGACTGGGTCCGAGACGCCGGCTCGACCAACGGCACCCTCCTCAACGGGATCCGACTCGAGGAGCCCGCTCCCTTGCGCGATGGGGACAAAGTGCAGGTCGGCGTGGTTGAGCTCGTGTATCGCGAGTTCGTGGCGCGGCCGAGCGAGCATCGCCCCCCTCGCCGTTCCGCCGCTCCCGCCGGGCTCCTCTCCGACACTCCTCGCTGGCGCGATGTCACCCTCATCGGCCGCGGGGGCATGGGCGAAGTGTATCGCGCGCGCGACCGTGATCTCGCGACGATGGTCGCGATCAAGCGGCTCCGTCGCCGCCAAGGTGGGGACGCAAAAATCCTCGAGCGGCTCCACGCCCGGGAGGCAGCGCTCGGTCGCACGATCGTGCACCCCAATGTTGTCGGCGTTCTCGAAGAGTGCGTCTTCCACGACGACCCGCTCCTCTTGCTCGAATGGGTCGATGGGAAAGATCTCTCGGTACGCGCGGAAAAGCTTCACTTCTTCGAGAAGTTGGAAGTCCTCCGGCAGGCCGCGCTCGGTCTCGACGCGGCCCATCGCGCGGGGATCGTGCACGCGGATCTCAAGCCCGCGAACTTGCTCCTCTGCTCTGTGGCGGGATCGGAAGCGAAGCGCGACGAGAATCTCTCGATATTGGAGTCTCCAGACGTTGACGAAGAACCCCTGGGACCCGACGACGCCCTCGAGCGCGAAATCGCCGAACGCATAGGGCTTCCCGAGAGACCCGACCTCGATCCGTTGCCTTTCGTGGGGCGTGACGCTGAACTCGCCTACATCGCGGAGATTCGAGAAGAGGTGAGCGAGGGGGGAATGCGCTGGGTACTGCTCTTCGGAGAGCGCGGGGTGGGGCGACACCGGCTGATCGAGGAGGCGCGATTGCGCGCCGGAAAAGATGACCTCGAGGTGGCCATCGAGAGCCCCAAAGATTGGGGCCCCCCGCCCGAGGACTTCGTCGGCGTCTGGATTACCCCGCTTCCCCCGTTCCTCCCCGATGATCCCGATTTCGAGCGAGCGGCGTCTCGCGCGCGGGCCGCGGGGCAGATCCGTGAGCTCTACCTGAAGCCGTTCCTGTCCGGACAAGCGATCCGACTGGTCGAGGCGATCTGCCACGATCGAGAGAGCGCCCGCGCGTTCATCGGTGCTGTCGGGCGCGAGGTCACGACCCACCCCGCGCTTCTGCGCCAGGCCATCGCGGATGGGTTTGATCGCGGAGCATGGCGCCCGAGCGGGGGCGGATATCGTCTCGATGTCTCGGCGCTCAAGCTCGACGAACGCGCAGTGGCAGAACAGCTCGGCGAGCGCTTTCGCGGAGAGGAAAAGGGGGTACGCGATCTGCTCACCCGGCTCTCGATCGTCGCGGGTGCCCTCGATTTCGAAGCGATCGCAGAGATCTCCGGATTCGATTCCGCGACCCTCTACTACCTTCTCGGACACGTCGAGGCGGCGGGCTATCTCGTCCGTACCGATCCGAAGCGACTCCGATTTTCGAACGTGAGGTTTCGTCGCTCTCTCGATCCGGCCTTGGTCGCTCCCGAACGAAGAAAGATCGTGCGGAAGGCGCTTTCGGTTCTCTCCGCCCGCCTGTCGGAACCCGGCACCTCGACCGAGCTGCTCCTCGGAGCCGCGGAACTCGCTCGAGCTGAAGGACGGATGGTCGATGCCTATCGCTGGTCGGTGTCGGCGGCGCTCCTCGCCCGGCAAAGTTACGAGCGTGTGAACTTCTTCGCGGCCGTCGACGGGGCGCGTGAATGCTATCGAGAATCGAAGGAGGGCTCGGAGCGGAGAGCGCTCCAAAACGCCGGAGAAGAACTGCTCGGTCCCGGCGGCCGCGGCCTCGATGGGCTCGACCGTTTGCGCAGCCTTCCGATCGAGGTCAACGTGAAGATCGCCGACTTCGGCATCGCGCGCCGCATCGATCCCGATGGCGCGGATCAGGAGGGCCCCGAGATGCCGTGGGGCACGCCGCGGTACATGTCCCCCGAGCAGGCGCGCGGGGCGGCGCTCGGTTCGCCGAGCGATGTCTTTAGCCTAGGGATCGTCACCCGCGAACTCCTCGAAGGCGCCCACCCGCTCGGCGCTCTGCGCGGGAAAGGGGCGGTGCGGGCGATCCTCGAGGGTGCCGCGTCTCCCCGATCGGTTGTTCGGGGGAAGGAGGGTCACGATCGGGAGGAGCCGCTGAACGCCCTGATCGGCCGGATGGTGAGCCTGAACGCCGCGGACCGCCCGACCGCCATCGAAGTGGCAGATGAACTCCAGAGGCTTCAGATTCGAGCTGCCCTCTCCCCTTGAGGGGCACAGCGGCCCCCAATCGCCCCCCTTTGCCGTGTTCGACCGTCGGTGGGCCACTCTCGGACCCTTCGATGACCCGGGTTCCTGAATCGAAGAATTCTCCGTACAATCGTCAAGTCCTCCGGGGAACCGACGATGAAGTTGGGGAGGGCGCTCAGTCAAGGAGTGGAGCCAGCATGAACACGAATCGTCCCGATCGGGGCGGGTCTCGGCATCGCCGAACCCTACCCCTCCAGACTGCTGTTCGCCCCGCGCCCTCGCGCCCCCTCCTGTCTGCGGCCACCTTCGCCGCACTCTTCCTTCCCGCCATCCTGCCCTTCTCGGCCGCGCTCGGCACCCACTCCGCCTCGACTCTCGCAGCGGGCGAACCTCGCGCCGTTCTCGAACAAATTGACTACCGCCGAAACGAGCAGATCGAGCAGGCGGTGGGAGAGGTCCAGATCGCGGGAAACCGAGTGCGCCTTCGACTCTTCTCCGAGCAACTTGCCACTCACTACGACATCTGGGTTTCGGTCGAGGACTTCCTCGGCGCGACGCCCCTCGATCCGGAACTCAACAATGCAACACTCGAGACACGCGCCGCGCAGATCGCAGCCCACAAGATCGAGCGGGAAGAGGCGCGGAGGGTTCGGATCGAGAAGCGGCGCCTGGAAGAAGAGAAAGAACAGAAATCCCGTCGGTGGGATGGGAGCGCGTCGGCGGCCTCGCGACGAAGATCGGGCGACAGTGGTGCGGAGCAAGTCTCGCCTCTCGTGAGCACGGCGGATCTGACGCAACTCGCCGGAGAACTCGAGGCGCGGCGCAAGATCGCGATAGAGCGCAGCCGACAGCTTCTCAATGACATCGCACCCCGACTTCGGGTGGCGCGCGTCCAAAAGGTCTCGACGCGCCGGATTGCGGCCGCGGTCGAAGACGCTGAGTCCGCGCTCGGAGAGATCGGCTCTGGGATCAAGGCCCGAAACAAAGCGATCGCACGGGTTGAACGCGATGTCGCCGGCGGTGCCATCAAAGGAATCGAGCTGCGGGAACACCTCGCGACGGTCGCTCGCCGTTACGCGAATATCGAGAAGCAGCTGAACGGTATCGAAAAGGACTTGGAGCGTCAGGCGCTCTCACTCGTGTCGCTTCCCGAAGAGCCGACGGAGCTGGTGGAGCCGGTCGAAACCGTGCGCCGTGAAGTGGAGAGCCCGAGTTCGCCTCGTTCGACTCACGCAGGTCGGGTTGCCGAGGCGACGATGTCGCTTGAGGGCGGGGCGCCGAGCCCGGCGATCACTCGATCCTCGGAGTCAGGTTCGGAGTCGTTCGAGTTCAGTGAAGTGACTCGCCCGGCGGTTGAGCCTGACAGCGCTGCTCCTCGGAACGCTGCTTCTCAAGAAGCTGCGTCTGAGAAATCAGCGACCGAACGTGAAGAAAATGAGTCCGCAAGCGATGAGGGCCCAAGTGATGAGGGTCCAAGTGATGAGGGTCCAGGTGATGAGGGCCCAGCTGACACCGGAGGCGGGGGCCTTCCCGTGTGGCCGCTCTATCCGATCGCCTTGCTCGGGTGCTTCTTTCTCTGGCGGGGGCAGCGTCGCCCGCGCGAGTAGTGCACCCTCCGCTCCGTCACCTCCCGAAGCGTCTCGCCTCCAGCAACGCGGTGAACGGCGTCGAGGGCGCGCTAGTTTGTGCGCGAACTTCTGACTCAGGGCACTCGTCTAGCCTAGCTACTCGAATCTGATGTCGTCGATGCCGAGTGTGGGCGGGAGCACCAGCGCCGGACCCGGTACCGCCGAGAAGCGGAACCGCAGGTGGGTCAGGGCTTGGAGGTCGAAGAGCGGGTCTTCCTGGATGAACCTCGCCAACGGAACCCGAACATCGATGAAGCGCTGCGCCTTGAGCAGCACACCGGTCGGAGTCGACTGCGGGTGTACGAGGGACTGAGGGAGAAACTCGTCGACCGAAACCGCCACCGGGTCTCCCGAGACGTCGGTCAACTCGAGCGCGAGATCGAGCCAAGAGAACCCGAAGTTGTCGACGAGTTGCCAGCGGTCGTGATTCTTCAAGCGGAACACAACCGAGCGCCGGCTCGCCACATCGAGCGGGTTCCCTGGCGCGCCAAGAGTGGTCTCGATGCTCAGTTCTTCCCCCGTCATCTCGAACTCCACGATCAGATTCTCGATGGGGAGGTTGGGCGAGATCGAGGGTGTCGGGGAGTCGTAGCACGCTCCGACACTCACGTTCCCGATTCCGGTCGCAGTCCACGCATTTCCGTCGGCACGAACTGGGTAGGTCGCGAAGTCGTCGACCCAGATAGAGTCGTTGAGGTTGCGGTTCGAAGCGAGCGAGAGCAGTGGCGAACTGTTCCACTCATCGCCGTACAGTTGCCCTTCGACACTCAGGTCGCCGAGGCCGTGCCGACGCAGAAACGCGACGCACCAGTGCGCCGTGAGCTCGATATGTTGTTCGCGCGAGATATAAAGACAGCGATCGACCAGCGGGGAGGTCGGAGTCCAGAGGCAATCGAAGCAGCCATCTTCCCGATCGTCGGTCGTGAATCCGTGACAACCCCCGTAAATCGTCACGAGCGTTGTCGCGTGGACGGTGCGCTCGAGCAGGCGTTCGGCCCAGGGAAACACCACGTCGGTGTCCTGCTCGGCAGAGATGTCGAGGATCGGCAGCGGCGGAAGCTGGTCCCAGCGATCGGTGAACCCGATAAAGCTGTCACTCTTGGCATCTGTCGGTTGCAGCGCGATCACGCCCCGCGCCCGCGGATCGAATTCCGCCGCGCTCACTGCGCTCGCTCCGCCACGGGAGTGCCCCCCGTAGAACAGGCGATCGAAGTCAATTCTGCCCAGAAGAGCATGGGAGGGATCGAGGGCCATCTGTTCGAGAGCGAAGCGTGTCGAAACCATCACTCGCGCCGCTTCGTCGTGCCCACCCCAGCAGTAGTAGGTCTGGAAAGTAGTGTAGGAGAACACGTCGTTGACACTCACGCAGACAAATCCGTGGCTCGCGATCCGCTCGAGCAGCGCATCGTATTCCGCGTGATGGAATCCTGCTCCGTGATGGAAGATCAACACCGGCAGCGGACCCTCCACGTCGTCCGGGGCGTAGATCCGCAATTGCTTCGCCTGCTGGACCTCGGGGACCGGCGGAGCGTTGCCGACGCACCCCCACAGCTCGTAGGGGACCGGCCAGGGGAGTTCATGGGTGTAGAGGAACGAATCGGAGAGAACGCTGACCGC
>CALEHF010000188.1 GCA_937876125.1 uncultured bacterium | reverse complement strand
TGCTCACCGAGAGAACTGCCGAATTGCTTGCGGGAGCCCCTTCTTCGCGCTCGGAGCGTCCTCGACACCGCCCTCGCGGGATGGCGGGCTCCCGGTCTCGCTCCCGGTCTCGCCCATCAACTCGAGGGAGGGAAAGCTCTCCGGCCGGCCCTGTCGATCTGGTGGGGAACTCGACTCGGAGTTCGCTCCGAACACTGCGAGAGCTGGGGTCTTGCGGTCGAGCTGCTCCACAACGCATTCCTGATCCACGATGACATCGAGGACGGGGACCGTTGGCGCCGCGGCCGCCCCACTCTGTGGGTCGAGTCAGGAATCCCGGTGGCCCTGAACGTCGCGGATCACCTTCTCGCCGAGGCGTATCGCACCGTCGCAAGCATTGACGCGGATCCAAAAGTCATCGTCGCCCTCGTCACCGACTTCGCGCGGACGCATCGGACGACGGTCGAAGGGCAAGCGCTCGATTTGCTTTATCGTGCTGACCCGGAATTCACTCTGGATCTCTACGAGCGGATTATTCGTCAGAAGACGGGGCGTTACCTCGCTCTCACCTGGATCGGGCCCGCTCGACTCGCGGGATGGTCCGAAGAGGCGGTTTCGTTACTTTGGCGCATCGGAGATGAACTCGGTCCCGCCTTCCAAGTGCGGGATGACATCTTGGATCTCTCCAGCGGCAAAGGGCGGGGGGGCGAGATCGGCTGCGACATTCGCGAAGGGAAGCCATCGATCCTGGTGGCCCACGCACTCACCCAGAGTGCGCTCGATGACACACGCCGTCAGCGCCTGCTCGATGTTCTTGCTCGACCACGCGAAGAGACCGGCGTCCCCGATGTCGCATGGGTCATCTCGCTGTTCGAAGAGCTGGGCTCGGTCGCGTTTGCCGAGCAAGAAGCCCTCCATCGGACGGAAGCCGCTCGAGAGCTCTTCCCACAGCTTCCCGGCGATGATCCACGTCGCGTCACCGAGTTCGAGGAAGTCGCCGCGTTCCTCGTCGATCGAAAGGTCTGACCACCATGAGTCGAACGATCTCCCGCGTGGTCCTCCTCTATGGAGGAACCTGGGACGAGCGCGAAGTGTCGATCGCATCCGCCCTTCCCATCGATCGCGCCCTGCGCGGCGCCGGATTGGAAGTCGTGCGCACCCGGTGGGACCGCGGTGGCTGGACCATAGTATCCCCCGATGACGATCTCCAAGCCGAGGGAGTGACCGAGCGCCCACTGATCTGTCTCGAGAAGCTGATCGAAGAAGGAGTCGGCGTTGTCTTCAACGCGCTCCACGGGGGTGCCGGTGAAGATGGAACGGTCGCAGGAATTCTCGAGGTCGCTGGATTGCCGTACACCGGCGCGGGAATCCATGCGAGCGCTGTTACCCACAACAAGGGGACGTTTCGGCTCATCGCTTCAGGGCTCGGATACGAGGTTCCACCCGGAATCATCGTGACCACCGGAGCATGGCTGAATCACGCCGAAGAAGTCCTCGCGCATATCGCGACCGAGGTCGGGTTGCCGGCCATACTCAAGCCGGTGACCGGTGGATCTTCAATCGGGGCCTCGAAGGTCGACGATGCAGATCAAGCGGCCGAAGCCCTCGATGCCACTCTGGGCACCCAGCCTGAAATGCTCATCGAGCGGTACATTCCAGGACGTGAACTGACCATTGCGTGCCTCGGGCAACGTCCGGGGGATGCGCCGCTGGTACTCCCCGCTATCGAGA
The DNA here is from genome assembly GCA_937876125.1 of uncultured bacterium. Classification (GTDB taxonomy): domain Bacteria; phylum Planctomycetota; class UBA8108; order UBA1146; family UBA1146; genus JAFMMO01. Next base: position 19,551 of record CALEHF010000188.1, on the reverse strand, counting down.
TCCAACCGCTCACCAAATCCGGCATTTTCGACTACGAAGCGAAGTACGATCCGAACAAGGTGCGCGAGATCGTCCCCGCGCCCCTGGAGCCGGAGCTGTGGGAGCATCTCGCAGCGCATACCGAACGCCTGCACGTGGAGCTCGAACTCGGCGCGACCAGTCGCACGGACCTGATCCTCTCTCCCGACGGCCCAATCTGGCTCGAAACTCAAACGGTGCCGGGCTTCACAGAGACCAGTCTCTTTCCGCAAGCCGCCGCAGCCGCGGGAATCGACTTCACCACGCTATGCCGTCGTCTCATCGACTACGCGATCTCGGCCCATCTGTTCCGGAGTGCCGGGCTGGAGGGAGAGGATGAGTGACGGGACTGCGGACGCTCGTTCTTTCCACACGCTCTCCCCTTCGCAGCAACAAGAGTTCTTGGGTCTGCTCCCGGCGCTGATTGTGATCGCCGAGAGAGCGGGAGATGAGCTGAAGGAGCGTTTTCCCGGGCGGACCGACGGACTCGAGGTGAAGTTCAAGGGTGAACGCGATCTGGTCACCGCCGCGGATCTCGCGAGTGAATCGCTGATCCTCGAGCGGCTGGCCACCCTGACTCCGCACGTGCCCATCCTCAGCGAAGAGCGATCCGATGCGGCCCAAACCACCGAGAGCACCGAAGCGCTCTGGATCGTCGACCCCCTCGACGGCACCACCAACTTCACCCATGGCTATCCCCTCTACTCGGTTTCCATCGCGCTGACTTTCGGGGGTGAGCCGATCCTCGCAGTCGTCCATGCCCCTGAGTTTGGGGAGACGTGGAGCGCGGCGCTCGGTCGAGGGACCGTGCGGAACGGCAGAAACTGCTCGGTCTCGGGCGAACCCAAGCTCCTGAATGCGCTCCTCGCCACCGGCTTCAGTTACGGCCGAATCGAGCTGGAGAGCGGGGGATTGGAGCTCTTCGCAGATCTCCTTCAGACCGCGCGAGAGATTCGCCGCGGGGGCAGCGCCTGTCTCGATCTCGCTTATGTCTCCTCTGGAGTCTTCGCCGGATTCTGGGAAGCCGATCTGAAGCCGCACGATGTGGCGGCGGGTGCGCTCCTGATTCGAGAGGCGGGGGGTGTTGTGACCGACTATTCCGGTCAAGATCAGTGGCTCTATGGTCGCTCGATCGTCGCTGGAAACCCTACCATTCACCGTCTGCTCCTCGACGCGATCGCTCGTCGGGACCTCGACGTGGGAGAGAGTGCGTGACACCGTGAGCTCGTCCATCGTCATCCGAGGCGCTGCCGAACACAACTTGAAGAACGTCGACTTGGAGATCCCCCGCAACCGCTTGGTGGTCATCACGGGTCTCTCCGGTTCGGGGAAGTCGACCCTCGCCGACGACATCATCTGTCGCGAGGGACAGCGGAGGTTCGTCGAGAGCCTCTCCTCTTACGCTCGGCAATACCTCGGAAAACTCGACCGACCCAAGGTCGAACACATCGAGGGCTTGAGCCCGACCATCAGCATCGATCAGAAGACAATTTCTCGGAATCCCCGATCGACCGTCGGCACGATCACCGAGATCCTCGACCACCTCCGCCTTCTCTACGCGCGACTCGGAACGCCGCACTGCCCAAAATGCGACGACGTGATCGAGAGTCACTCGGTCGATCGCATCGTGGAAGAGGCCTACCTCGACTGGCCCGGGGCTGACGTGATGGTCTGCGCACCGATGATCCTCGAGCGAAAAGGGGAGTACCGCAAAGAGCTCGGCGAGCTGCGTGAGCAAGGGTTCGTCCGGGTGAGGATCGATGGCGAAGTGCGGCGACTCGACGAAGAGATCACCCTTGCCCGCTATGAGCGACACACGATCGAAGTCGTCTACGATCGCTTGAAGCTGACCCCGGATCGCCGCACTCGGTTCGCCGAGTCGGTCGAGAAGGCGGTCGCCCTCGCAGAGGGCTTGGTCAACTTGATCGTCGACGGCACCGCGCACCTGATCTCGAGTCGCTTCTCCTGCTCGAAGTGCCGCGTGAGCCTTCCCGAGCTCGAACCTCGGCTGTTCAGTTTCAACTCGACACAAGGGGCCTGCACCCGTTGCCAAGGGTTGGGTCGAGCGCGAATCGCGCATTTTGATGCCGTGGTTCCCGATGCGAGCCTCCCGCTTTCGAAGGCGATCGTCCTGCCGAAGAAGGGGAAGAACTACCGCTATCTCGGAGTCGCACCCTCCGATCTCAACAAGCGCATCACCGAGTGGGGCGGCGATCCCGATCTTCCCATCGGCAAGCTCTCCGCAAAGATTCGGAAGCTCCTCTGGGAGGGGGAGAAGGGGGGAGAGGTCGTCACGGGGAAGAAGCGCCGCCACGGCGTGAAGCCACGCGGAGGGTACCCTGGGCTCGCGGCGCTTCTCGAGGAGGCGTGGGCAACCACCGGCGCGTGGGAACTGATGAAGTTTCTTCCCCATCGCCTGTGCCCGCAGTGCGAAGGGACGCGGCTCCGACCTGAGGTGCGGGCAGTTCGATTCCGCGACCTTTCCATCGACCAAATCGTCAACTTCACGACGCACGAGGCGATTGAGTTTTTCGATGGCCTCGAGTTGCAGGAGAAAGAGCGGCTCATCGGGAAAACCCTCTTCCCCGAGATTCGAGAGCGTCTCGAGTTCCTCGAGAAGGTCGGTCTCGGCTACCTGTCCCTCGCGCGCTCGGCGGACACGCTCTCCGGTGGTGAAGCGCAGAGGATCCGACTCGCGGGTCAACTCGGATCAGGACTGCGTGGAGTGCTCTATGTGCTCGACGAACCATCGATCGGTCTCCACCCGCGGGACAATCGGGCGCTCCTCGATCTCCTCCGCAAACTACGCGACCTCGGAAACTCGGTCTTGGTCGTGGAGCACGACCGCGAGACGATCGAAGCGGCGGACCACGTCATCGACGTCGGGCCCGGGGCGGGAAGCAACGGCGGGATGATCGTTGCCGAGGGCACCGTGACCTCGATCAAGAAAGCCCCCGACTCGATCACCGGGCGCTACCTCTCCGGGAAGGAGAGGATCGAGATTCCCGACACGCGTCGCAAGCGAACAAAAAATCGATTGGTGGTTCGAGGCGCCGCCCAGCACAACTTGAAGAAGATCGACGTCGAGTTTCCGCTCGGCCTCTTCATCGCGTTGACCGGAGTCTCCGGGTCGGGGAAGTCGACGCTGGTGCAGCGCGTCTTGGTGCCTGGGGTCGCAAAACACCTCGGGCTCGGGAACGAGCTGCCCGGCGAGCACAAGAAGATCGACGGGCTCGATCACATCGATCGAATTATCCGGATCGATCAGAGTCCGATCGGGCGCACTCCCCGCTCGAACCCAGGAACCTACACCAAGGTGTTCGACGAGATTCGCGACTTGTTCGCAAAGACTCCGGAAGCGAAGACCCGCGGTTACCAGAAGGGGCGATTCAGCTTCAACGTCAAGGGAGGTCGGTGCGAGCACTGCGGAGGCGCCGGGGTGATCAGCATCGACATGCAGTTCCTCGCCAGCGTGGTCGTCGTTTGCGAGGAGTGCGACGGGAAACGCTACAACCCTGAAACGCTCGCCGTGAAGTGGCGAGGTCACAGCATCGCGGACATCCTGTCCCTTCCGATCGACGAGGCCCGAGAGTTCTTCCGCGACATCCCGAAGATCCACCAGACCCTCGAAATGCTGGTCGACGTCGGACTCGGGTACGTGTGCATCGGCCAACCGAGCACGACCCTCTCCGGCGGCGAGGCCCAACGGGTCAAACTCGCCTCGGAATTGAAGAAGACCGCCACCGGCCGCACGCTGTACGTGCTCGATGAACCGACCACCGGCCTGCACTTCGCGGACGTCAAGCGCCTCCTCGTCTGCCTTCAGCGGCTCGTCGACCAGGGCAACACGGTCATCGTGATCGAGCACAATCTCGATGTCGTGAAGTGTGCGGACTGGGTGATCGATCTCGGTCCCGAAGGGGGGGCCGGTGGGGGGACCGTCGTCGCCGAGGGAACTCCCGAACAAGTGGCGAAAGGCGGAAAGGGGGCGACCGCAGCGCCACTCGCCGATGCTCTCGCCGGCTCCCACGCACCCCCCTTGGTGAAGGGTCGGAAGCGAGGCACGGGGGTGGAGCCGGATGACCGTTTCGTCATCACGGGCGCCCGACAGCACAACCTCAAGAACCTCACCGTCGAGGTGCCGCGCGGCAAGATGACCGTCGTGACGGGGCCGAGTGGCTCCGGAAAGACGACCCTCGCGTTCGACATTCTGTTTGCCGAAGGGCAACGCCGATACGTCGAGAGCCTGTCGACCTATGCGCGACGCTTTCTCGGTCGGCTCGATCGCCCCGACGTCGAGCGCGTGGAAGGAATCGCCCCCGCGATCGCGATCGATCAGAGCGGCCGCGGCGGGGGGCCGCGCTCCACCGTCGCGACCAGCACAGAGCTTCACGACTATCTCCGCCTCCTGTTCGCGCGGGCGGGCACCCCTCATTGCCTCGTGTGCGATGCGATCCTCACCGCGACGACCCCGACCACCGCGGCGCGGAAGATTGCTGAGACGTTGGGCGAAGAGCCGACCTATCTGATCGCTCCCATCCACCGCGACGGGGCGGATCGCGCACCCACCGTGAGCGAATTGAGCACGGAGGGGTTCGCGCGAGTGATCCTGGATGATGCGGAGGTGCGCCTCGCTGACCTCGAAGAGGAGACCAATCTCGATGACGCCGAACTGGTCGTCGACCGTCTCCGCCCCGCCAAGGTGGGTCGCGGGCGGTTGGCGGAAAGTGTCGAAGAGGCGTACCGCCGGGGGGGCGGCGAAATGGCCGCGCGTAGTCGGGACGGCAAGACGACGCTTCGATTCTCCGAACGACCGAGTTGCCCCGACGGGCACGGCGCCCTGATGGAAGCTCTCACTCCGCGACTCTTCAGCTTCAATCACCACTCCGGCGCGTGCCCCGAATGCCAAGGGATCGGCCACCAACGCGACCTCGACTTCTCTCTCCTGGTCCAAGACTCACATTTGCCGATCTTCGAGGGAGCGATGGAGAACCGCGTCGGCAGTTGGGTGGCGCGGAAGAGTGGCCGGGTGCGCAAGGTGATCGATTGGCTCCGCGACCGCGCCGAGCTCAAGCCGAGCACCCCCGTCGACGAGTACCCGAAGAGCCTCATTGAGGAGATCTTCGACGGCACCGGCGAGGAGGTGATTCCCGTCTCGTATCGTTCGATGCGCGGAACTGGCAGACCTCGACGGGTCACCGGGACCACCTGGGAGGGGCTCCGGGCCTGCGTGCGGCGGTGGCACGTGCGAGCCTCGTCCGAAGCGTGGCGACGTTCCCTCGAGGAGCGGATGTCGAGCCAACCGTGTGCCGCGTGCCACGGCGGGCGTCTTCGGCGCGAGCTGCTCGCGGTACGCGTGGGGGGGCTCGGGATCGATGCGATCGCGCGCTTCTCTGTGACAGAGGCGTTGGGGTTCTTCGATGCGCTGCACCTCGCAGGGTGGCAACAGCAAGTTGTCGAAGGGGTGCACCAAGAGATCGTGGGGCGCCTTCGCTTCCTCGATCAGGTCGGACTCGGCTACTTGAGTCTCGATCGCGGCACAGAAACCCTCTCCGGTGGAGAGTCGCAGAGGATCCGGCTCGCCACCCAAATCGGCAGCCACCTTGTCGGCGTGCTCTACGTCCTCGACGAGCCCACGATCGGACTGCACCCGCGAGACTGCGATCGGCTCCTCGATTCCTTGGTGCGCTTACGTGACCAGGGGAACTCGCTGGTCATCGTCGAACACGATGAAGGAACGATGCGCCGCGCCGACCACATCATCGACATGGGCCCCGGCGCGGGTCGATTCGGAGGCGAAATCGTCGCGGAGGGCTCCCCAGAGGCGATCGAATCGAACCCCAAATCGGGGACCGGCCGATTCCTCGCAGGTCTCGAAGTGGTCGGCGTCCCGGTGACACGACGCCTAGGGAACGGTGGGACGCTCGAAGTACTCGGTGCCCGCGCACACAACTTGAAGAACATCGATGTCGCGATCCCGACCGGAACGTTGACCGTGATCTCCGGTGTCTCCGGCTCCGGGAAGTCGTCGCTCGTGATGGACATCCTGTCTCGCGCGCTCGCGCAGAAGCTGAACGACGCCCGCAAGCCCGCTGCGTCGCACCGTGAGGTCCGCGGCTGGCAGGCGTTCGAGTCCCTCGGAGTCATCGACCAAACCCCGCTCGGGCGAACACCCAGCTCGAATGCGGCGACCTACACCGGAATTCTGACCCCCATCCGCACCGTCTTTTCTCGCACGGCCGAAGCGCGCACGCGCGGGTGGGGGCCGGGGCGGTTCAGTTTCAACGTCGCGGACGGGCGTTGTGAAGAGTGCGAGGGCAAGGGGGGCATCCTGGTCGAGATGCACTTCCTCTCCGACGTGTGGGTCGAGTGCGAGCGCTGCAAGGGGAAGCGCTACAACGCCGAAACGCTGAAGGTCCGTTTCAAAGGCGCCACGATCGCCGACGTGCTCGCGATGGAAGTCGCCGAGGCGGTTCCATTCTTTGAAAACATCCCGCTGGTGGCCCCGATCTTGGTCGCGCTGGAAGAAACCGGACTCGGCTACTTACCTCTCGGTCAGCCCGCGACGACCCTCTCCGGCGGCGAGGCGCAGCGGATCCAGCTCGCCGCCGAACTGGGCCGCCCCCCGCGCGGCCGAAAAGTCTACATTCTCGACGAGCCGACCACAGGGCTCCATTTCGGGGACGTGCGGAGACTCGTCGGGATGCTCCACCGACTCGTCGATCGCGGCGATACGGTGATCGTCATCGAACACGATCTCGATGTGATCGCGAATGCCGATCATGTCATCGACTTGGGCCCCGAGGGGGGCGATGGCGGCGGCGAAATTCTGGCCTCGGGGACTCCCGAGGAGATCGCCGCTTGCGCCGAAAGCCACACCGGGCGATACCTGAAGGAGAGAGCGTGCGGCGGAGCCCTTTCCGCCCACTGATCCGTTCTCGGTACCACCCGTTCCGCGAGAGATCGATCCCATGAACCCACGCGCACACTTCTCTGTTTCTCGTCTAGCCGCCTTCTCACTGTGCTGGCTCTCGCTGTGTCACTTCGCCATCGGCACGGCCGAGGCCCAGCTCCCCGGGGGCGGGAGGTCCGGCTCGCTGATCGTCGAACTTCAGAAGGGGATCGGCCTTTTGCAGAAGGGCGAGAACCGTAAGGCAAAGACCCACTTCGTCGCGATGGCCGAGCGGTATCCCAATGCTGCCATGGCGACCTACTACTGGGCGCTGAGCTGTGCCGCACTCGAAGAGACCGACGACTGCCTGACCGCCCTCAAGGCCTCGATCGAACGAGGGTGGGAGAAACCGGAAGGGTTGCGAACCGACGCGGGATTTCAGAGCCTAATGGAGAAGGACGCTCGATTCCGAAAGGGACTCGACGCGCTTCTCGCCGCTGTGAAGTCGCGCCAAGAGAAGGGTACGATCGACAGCCTCGACCTCGGCTCCCTCGCCTACGTCAATTTGCTCGAGAGCGAACACTCTCTCGAGGAGCGTCGAGGCAAACCGCTCGCAGTGCTTTTCCTCCAGTCGACGGGGGGAGGGCTGACGGCTTTGTGGGCGCTCGAGGCGGCTGCGAAGGAGCGGAGGGAGTCGATCGGCGTCTTGGTGCTTGTCGAGTGCACCGGGAAAGGCACGAAGGCGAAACTCGATACGCTGTCGCGATTTCAGTTGGAGAATCGCATCGAGCTCCCGATCGGACTCGCGACGATCGATCAGCGACGACAGCTGCGCCCCTGGAAAGAATTTCCAACGCTGCTGATTCTGAACGGAGCGAGTCGCGCCGTGCACATCGTCGATGGATTTCCGGCGAATCTCGAGGAGCGTTACGCGATCGCTCTGGGGGCCGCCACACCCCCGACGGTTCCCCCCGAGGAGGGGGACTCGAAGGCGGAACCCGGACCCGCGAAGCCACCGCAGAAAACACCGAACAAAGCACCATGACGGGTCCATGCGAGCAGCGACCGGTCAGCGAGGTTACTTCTCGCCGGAGAAGCGCTCCCAAAACATCCGCTCGACACTCTGCTGCTGAGTGAGACTCTCCTCGAGAAGCGCCAGAGCCGCCGAAAGCTGGTTGTTCGCTTCGGCATCGGTTCCACGCCGGGCGAGAGCACCTTGGACCAACTCCAGTGCTCTCCGCACCTCCACCGCGCCATCGGCGTAACGCGCGGCGGTCTCATAGAGGTCGATCGCAGCGGCGTCGCTCGAGTTGGGAGCCTTGAGCAGACGCCACGGGCGCCGGCGAATCTCTTCGGTCAGATCGCGCGCATTGGCGCTGGTCGCTGCGAGGTCTTCGCTCGCCGCTTGCCACTCTGGAGACGCCGTTCTCACCACGCGTCGCATGTCCTCCACCAGGTCGCGCGCGCCGCGCACACTCCCACGAAGATCGGCAATGGTTTCGGGGATCTCCGCCGCCGACCGTTCGAATTCTCCGATAAGCTCTCCAGCTCGTTCGGTCAGAGCGACGATCGGGTCGTCGAGATCGTCGAACGTGCGTTCCAATTGTTCCGCGAGATCCTTCACTTCGTCGGCAGCATCTCCGAAGCGAGTCACGGTCTCGGAGATCAGGTCGTCTTCACGGATCTGCGTCACGATCGGGCGGAACTCTTCCAAGACTTCAGTCAGCGTGGCCACCGCTCCCTCCATGGCACTCGCGACATCAGAAATCGTCGCCTCGGGTGTTCCCTCGAGAATTCGCCCCTCCGGCAGAGGGCCCCCGATGCCTTGCTCGAGATTCACGACCGCAACCCCGGTCAGCGTCTTTTGGATCGACGCGAGAGAACCCTCTCGAAGATAACCGCGCACTTCCGGCGGCACTTCGATCGTCAGGAGAACCGACACGTCATCCGCCCTACGGTTGTCCTCGGCGAAGGCAACACCTGGACCCGACGGTTCTGCGCCGTCACCCGATCCGCCCGCACCCGTCGAGAAGGCGAGGGAGATCACGCGACCGCACGGCACACCGTGGAAGTGCACCGGATCCTGGTTCATCAGCCCCTGGGCGTTCGGGAACCGCACTTGGATCTCTGCACTCCCCTGCACCCATGACATCGTCCCATCCAGGGAAAACACCATGACGAACAGAAGCGTACAGGCAAAGGTCAGAGCCAGGCCGACGCGGAAGCTGGAATGAGAGCGTTTCAAGACCTTCTCTCCTTTCCGAGGAGGGAAACGGCGTAGTCATCGTCGACGCCGGCCTCGGTCAGAGGCCCTTCCGCCGCACCGTCAAGGAACTGTCGGAGGAGCGGGTTCGTGTGCGTGCGGAACTCATCGGGAGTCCCTTCCACGATCACTCGCCCTCCGTGAAGGAAGATCAATCGATCCGCGATGCGCAGCGCGCTCGCCATATGGTGGGTCACCACCAACGATGTGATGCCAAGGACGCGAGCGAGGGTCGCGATGATGCGATCGACTCCCGCAAGAGAAACCGGGTCGAGCCCTGCTCCCGGCTCGTCATAGAGCATGAGCGGTGGATCGAGCACCAAGGCTCGAGCGAGGGCCACGCGCTTTCTCATTCCCCCCGAGAGCTGGGAGGGGCGGAGATCCACCGTGTGGCGGAGTCCCACCAGTTCGAGTTTCATCTTCACCAGGATGTCGATCTCCTCCTCGGTGAGTGTCGAATGTTCGCGGAGGACGCAGGCGAGGTTGTCGCGCACGTTCATCGATTGGAACAGCGCTCCGTGTTGGAACAGAAACCCCACCTTGATTCGGTGACTGTCGAGCTGCTTCTCCGTGAGATCACAGACGTGGGAACCGAGCACTTCGACAGTGCCCCGATCGGGAACCAAGGATCCGGTCATGCAATTGAGGAGCGTCGACTTGCCGCACCCTGATCCGCCGAGAATGACCAACGTCTCTCCTCGGTATACGGTGAGATCGATGCCGCGAAGGATCTGGCGACCGTCGAATGCGAGGTGGATGTCTTTCATCTGCACGACGACTTCGCGCTCGGGGTAGCCAACGGGAGGCGGTGTCGAGTTCTGTGTGGTGTCGTTCATGGGTCCTAACCGATCTGATAGAAGAGAACGGTGAGGAACAGATCCGCGGCGATGACCGCGACCACCGACTTCACGACGGCAGCAGTTGTCGCGCGTCCCACTCCGAGAGCGCCGCCGGTGACCCGGCTCCCCTCGAACCATGCGATCGAAACGACGGTCAACCCAAAGACCTCGCCCTTCACGAGCCCGAGCACGACATCCTCGACCTTCAGAGCGGCGGCGGTACGGGCGAGGTACTGCCCCCACTCCATTCCGAGGATTCCCTCGGCGATCACGAGTCCGCCGCCAATCCCGATGTAGAACCCGAGCGCAGTGACGAGCGGCGCGGCGATCGCGATGCCGAGCAAGCGCGGCGCGAGCAGGTACCGGGTGGGAGAAATCGAGAAGCTCTCGTAGGCGTGGAGTTCTTCTGAGACCTTCATGCTGCCGATCTCACTCGCGATCGAGGCCCCGGCAAATCCGGAGAGGACGACCCCCGTGAGGAGCGGAGCCATTTCGCGCACCATCGCGATCCCCACGATGTTCGGGAGGAACTCAACGACCCCGAGAATTTCGAGGATGGTGGCGAGCTGGAGGGCGAGAATCATCCCAACGAAGCCGAGCACGACCACGAGGAGCGGCATCACACCGATCGAGAAGCGATCGATCTGCTCGATGACCAGCCGGGCGGGTACGACCCCGGTGCGACTGCGCAAACGCGAAGGCGTCAGCCAGTAGAGCGCTTGCCCCACCGCCGAACCCCAATCGCCGACTGCGATCATCGTTCTGCGCATCATCCCCGGCCCCATTCTTCCTTCGGAACTCCTCCCTGCTATCGGGCGTGGGGTGGGGGCGTCTGAAGGCGGGGGGGGCAGATCGAGGTCAGGAGGGTCGGGCGCGCGTGTCGGATCAGGGTTGAATCGACGAGTACCACTCTCGCCAGCGATCGGCGGCAGCGGACCGTTTCGCGGGTGGATCGAGCGCGAGATATCCGAAGTTCTTCTGCCCCGTGATCAAGATGAGGGCCATATGGGCATTCAGACGCACTCCATACTCCTTGTCGTAGAGAAGGTCCAAGAGCTCTGGAATCGCCGATTCGTCTCGCGTTCGACCCGCCTGGAGCGCGGTATCCCCCCGGATCAGCGGATCGGAGCTCCGCAAGTCCGTGCGGGTGTCGCCGGTACGCTCAGGGACGTCGGTGCAGCCGACTCCGGTGAAGATCCAAGAAATGGCCAAGACAGCCACCCAGAGGGCTTTTGGAGGCCCGATTCTTCTAGGCGAGGAGTGTGAGGAGATCACAGGTGTCCTTTCTGAGGTCGTCGAACCGGCACCTCCGTGGGCGGGGTGAGGTCTTGCCGAACACCCTGTGCGCAGTGACTACACGGCGTGTTCGTTCCGAACACAGCAGGAAGGTGCCGACCGGCTCTCGAGAATGGTGCCGCAGTTGACAAACAACGGCAAGACTCCCGCGCGTGAGTGCGCGCGCGTCCCAGGGGGGGGCAGCCCACGCGAAGTCCCCGGCGGGTGACTGGCAAAGGAGCGGCCCACGACGTACCGTTCTCCGTTTGAGCGCCCCGTCGTCACAGATTGTGCCCCAAATCAGAGACCAGGAGAGGAACGCGGTGAAATCGCTCGAGTGCGAACATCTCGTCGTCGGAGCCGGATTGCTCGGACTCGCGACCGCAGACCACCTCTTGCGTCGCGGGGCGACGGGAGTCTTGGTGGTGGAACGCGCGGGATCGACCAACGGCGGGCGCCCTGGCGAAGTGGGGGCTCTCGTCCGCCAAGGGGGACTCGATCACGACGCGCTCGAAGAGCGCGGACGTCTCCTTCTGGCTGCCGGGGAAGAGTATCTCGATGTGGACTATCTTCGGGAGGGGGCCGGATATCGTCGCGTCGGGTCCCTCCGAATTCCCTCCGAGGACGCCCTTCCGTTCGAATCGGAGCGCCTGACCGTCACCCAGCTCGAAGAACGCTATCCCGAGCTGGTGACCGGCGAACAGGGAGCCCGCTTTTTTGCCGAGGATGGAACCCTCGACACGCTTCCGCTTCTCTCTGCCTTTTACTCGCGAGTGCGCGGGCAGAGCGCCCGATTCCTGTTCGACGCCGAGCTCGGCGACTTCGACGAGCAAGGCGAGACCGTTCGATTCACCGCCGGAGGACGATCCGGAAGCGCTTCCCGCGTCTATTTGACCGCCGGGGCAGAGAACCTGCGCATGCTCCCCGCGCTCGGTTGCCGGCACGAGTGGTGTCTTGAACAGGTTCATTCCTTTCGCATCACCACACCGACAACCTCGGGACCGGTCATCTGGCTCCCCGAACGTCGCACGCTGCTGCTCCCCCTGGATGAGCGAGAGTGGGAGGTGGAAGTGGCCGTCGATGGGCGCCTCGGGGTCGAAGCGGCCGTCGATTGGACCCTTCTCGAGGCAATGCGCCGCGAAGAGGGGGCGCGGTTCCCCTGGTTACTGGAGAGTGAGGTGAAACGAGCCCGGGTGCTCCCGCGCCTCGCCTTCGATGCCACCGACCCGGTCCTGGTGAGTCGAGGAGGGCGAATTGCGGTCGCAGGGGCGTTTGGTACCCACGGCCTCGGACTGTTCCCCGCGGTCGCCGAGTGCCTGGCGGCCCGAGGACTCGCTCCCCTGGCCGAGTCGGGAGGCCTTCTCGAGGAGGGATTGTGAGGTCGGAATGAGCTTTCCGATCGCCTCCTTGTCTCCAGAGGTCGAATGACCCCCGAAAGCTCCCCACAGCCTCCCACCCCGCCGGTCTGATTCGCCTCTCCGTTGTAGTCTTCACTGGCAGGAAATCGTGCCGTGGGGTCCACCGTCGGATCGCAAAGCGAAGTTTCGGGGAAGAGTCGGCGTGGATCGCGCCGTGCTCAGGTGGAGAATCATGTCGACGACCGCAGGCTCACCCGATCGCAACACTCACGCGCGGCTCAAGCGCGTGGTGCAGCGGATCTACGACATACCGAGCTTCCCGCAGGTCATCCTGCGGCTCGCCGAGGTCGCAGAGGATCCCAACTCCTCGAGCGCCGATCTCGCCGAGGTGATGGACAAGGACCAAGCGCTCTCCGCGAAGGTCCTCAAGCTCGTGAATTCCGCCTTCTACTCCCTCCCGCGCCCGGTCTCGTCCCTCCGCCACGCCATCACCTTGGTCGGGTTCAACTCGGTCCGTTCTCTGGCGATCAGCGTTTCGGTCCGCAGCGCGTTTCCCGGTGACGATGATGCGGCAGCCCAGCAGTCGTTCTGGGAGCACTCTCTCACCGTTGCGTGCGCGACCCGCTACCTCGGCGAACTCAATCGCCTCCCGTACAAAGATGATCTCTTCACCGCTGGACTCATGCACGACATCGGAGTGTTGGTGTCTCGTCGCTACCTCGCGGCAGAAGTGAAAGAGGCCGATCTCCTCGTCACCAATACGGGGGTCAGTTCGATCGTAGCGGAGCGGCAAGTCATCGGCGTGGAGCACACTTTGCTGGGCGCTTGGCTCGCCGAGCACTGGCGGCTACCGCCGCTCCTGCACGCCGCGATCCGCGACCACCATGAAGCGATGGACCCAAACTCCATTCAGATGGCATCGCTCGATGCTGACTTGCGCAAAGTGGTCGAGCTGGTGGCGCTCGGAGATGACCTCGCGAACCGACTCGGTGCGGTTCGGATCATCGGCACGCCGGAACCGTCGTGGGGGACACCGCCGCACCTGATCCCGTATCTCGCGGGGAAGTCGATCCAAGAGGTCGGCCAAGAGATTCTCGCCAAGGCGGAGAGCGCGCGAGAATTCGTCACCGCCTGACTCTCGTCGGCCCTCCTCGTCGACGACTATTCCCCTATGATCTTGACCAAAGCCCTCTTCCGACGCTTCCCATCGAACTCCGCGTAGAAGATCTGCTCCCATGGCCCGAAGTCGAGCGCGCCGTCGGTAATCGCGACGACCACTTCCCGCCCCATGATCTGCCGTTTCAGGTGGGCATCGCCATTGTCTTCGCCGGTGCGGTTGTGGCGATAGCGGTCGGTGGGAGCGTGGGGCGCGAGCTTCTCGAGCCACTCGTCGTAGTCGGCGAGCAAACCACTCTCATCGTCGTTGATGTAGACGCTCGCGGTAATGTGCATCGCGTTGACGAGGCACAATCCGTTCTGCACACCGCTCTCCCGGACGCACTCCTCGACGAGGGGCGTGATGTTTCGGTACTCCCGACGGGTAGGGACTTCGAACCACAGTTCTTTGCGCAGGTGTCGCATTTCAGTCAGCCTCTCGCTTGGAATCCGGATGGAACGGCGATCTTGGATTCAGCTCTGCTCTCCCCGCGCGCGCCGCCGCTGCTCTTCCCAGTACTTCATCCGCTTCCCGATCTCTCGCTCGAAACCGAGCTCCTGAGGTTCGTAGAACTTCTTTCCCCGTAACTCTGGCGGAAGGAACGGCACGAGCAGTCCGGCCGGATCGAGGTGAGGAGAACGATACCCCTTCCCGTAACCGAGCCCCTTCATCAGGGAGGTCGGCGCGTTGCGCACTTCGGGGGGGACCGGCAGCGTACCCGAGCTACGCACCTCATCCACCGCCGCTTGGTACGCACGATAGACGCGATCGGATTTCGGCGCCGTCGCAAGGACGACCACCAACTCTGCGAGCGCAAGCGCACCCTCCGGCATCCCCAGGAACTTCAAAGTGTCCCTGGCCGCGATGGCGAGCGGGAGAACGTCGGGGTCAGCGGTGCCAACATCCTCCGTAGCGAACCGAATCAAGCGGCGAGCGATATAGAGTGGGTCTTCGCCCCCTTCGAGCATTCGAGCCAGCCAGTACAGTCCGGCCTGCACATCACTCCCGCGCAGCGACTTGTGGAGCGCGCTGATGATGTTGAAGTGTTCCTCGCCACTCTTGTCGTAGCGAGGAGCGCGGGTCGAGAGGATCTGCCCGACCGTATCTGCGGTGACCACGTCGATCTTGCGCTGCTTCGCCCCGAGAGCAATCCACTCGAGGTCCGTCAAGAGCGCGCGGGCATCGCCATCCGCCCGACGCACGAGAAACGCGCGGGCACTGGCATCGAGGGATGGTGGATCGACGCCGAGCCCCCGTTCAGTGTCGGTGAGCGCCCGGTCGAGCAGGGTCTCGAGCGCGCCTGAGTCGAGGGGCTCGAGCACGACGACTCGACAACGGGAGAGCACGGCGGCGTTCAACTCGAAGCTGGGGTTCTCGGTCGTGGCGCCGACCAAAATGAGCAGCCCCTCCTCGACCGGGCCCAAAAATGCATCTTGCTGCGCTTTGTTGAAGCGATGGATCTCATCGACGAAGAGCAGCGTCGCCTTTCCCCCCATGCGAATCGTGTCGCGGGCCTGGGCGACGATCTCCTTCAGCTCCTTCACCCCAGAGGTCACGGCGGAGATCTGCACCGGTGGACGATCCAAGACGCGCGCGATGATCCGCGCGACGGTCGTCTTTCCGCACCCTGGGGGGCCCCACAAGATCAACGACGGGGGGCGTCCGCCGGAGAGGAGGGATTGGAGCACCCCATCCTCACCGAGGAGGGCGCTTTGTCCGACCATTTCGCCGAGTTCGCGGGGGCGGAGGCGCTCCGCCAAAGG
The DNA here is from genome assembly GCA_937876125.1 of uncultured bacterium. Classification (GTDB taxonomy): domain Bacteria; phylum Planctomycetota; class UBA8108; order UBA1146; family UBA1146; genus JAFMMO01. Next base: position 3,987 of record CALEHF010000188.1, on the reverse strand, counting down.
CGCTCGATTCTCGTCGCTCTTGGGGGTCATCTTGCGTCTCTGGTTCTCATTGGGTACCTCGGGTGGGTCGCGTGGGGACTTAGGATCGCTCAGAGTTTAGCCGAGGAGAGAAGTCGATGGGGACAGAGGCACCGTGGATCTGGATCGATGGGAAGATCATTCCCGCTCAGGAGGCAACGGTGGGGGTTCTGGACCACTCCTTCCTCTACGGCGATTCGATCTACGAAACAGTCCGCACCTACGGGGGAACCCTGTTCCGGCTGGATGCCCATCTCGATCGCCTGGACCTCTCCGCCGCCAGAGTCGGCATGACTCTCCCCGCGGACCGGGCGACCGTTAGAGCAATCGTCACCCAAGTCGCCGCGCATGGGGCTCCCGGGGAAGTGGGGGTCCGACTGATGATCAGTCGCGGGGAAGGACCGCTCGGCATCGATCCCAGCCTCTGCCCGACGCCGAGAATTCTCGCCTTTGGGTGGAACCTCCCCGCCGGTCCGAACCCCCTCGAGGCCCAGGGCATCGATCTCACGATCGCCGACACCCGCAGGAATCCTGCGAGCGCGCTCGATCCCGCCATCAAGAGCGGCAATTTCCTGAACAACATCCAGGCGTACCGAGAAGCGAAGGCGCGCGGGGTCTCCGATGCCGTCCTTCTCACCGTGGCGGGACACGTTGCCGAGGGGACCACTTGGAATTTGTTCTGGGTGCGTGACGGCGAGGTTCGAACCGGCGAGGATCGCGGGATCCTTCTCGGGGTGACCCGCGCTGCGGTGTTCGAGGCGCTCGAGCAACTCTCGATTCCCGTCACGTGCGATGCGTTTCTACCCGAGGACCTTCTGAGTGCCGACGAGGCGTTTCTCACAAGCAGCATCCGAGGGGTCATCCCGATCTCCAGCATCGACCTGGCACGCTATCCTGTTCCGGGTCCGATCACAGAGCGGGTCCGCGAAGAGTACGCGAAGATCACCGAACGAGAGAGAGCCTGATCGATGGCCGACGGCATCTGGCACCCGACGTCTCGCGGCATCGAAGAGGCGAATATCACCGCGCTGATGCGCTCCCTCGGACATGAGGTCCCGAGCACCGACCCGATCGAGACTGCCCGCCGCGTTCGCGCGTTCGTCTCAGCGACTCAAGAAAACACACCATGGTTCTGGGACGCCTGCGTCAAGGACCTGGGAATCCAGTGGACTCACCCCTACGACGTCGTCCTCGACACATCGAAGGGGAACGAATGGGCCGAGTGGTTCGTCGGCGGCGAAACCAATGTCACGCTCAACTGCGTGAATCGCCACGCGACCGGACTTGCCGCCACGCGTCGTGCTCTCACGGCGGAGACGGAGGATGGCCACGTCCGTACCTTCACCTTCGCGGAGCTCGCGGATCAAACTCACCGTGTGGCCGCGGCACTCCGGTCGCTCGGCGTCGGCCGGGGGGACACCGTCGCGTGCTATCTCCCCATGGTGGCCGAGGTGGTCTTCGCCATGCTCGGATCGATGCAGGTCGGTGCGATCTTCATTCCGATCTTCAGCGGCTACGCACCGCCCGCGGTCCGAGAGCGACTCGAGGACGCAAACGTCAAACTCCTCTTCACCGCCGATGGTTCGAGGCGGCGCGGCAAGCCGTTCTCGCTCAAGGAACCTGCGGACGAGGCGATGGCCGGTTTGACTGCGCTCGAGCACTCGATCGTTCTCCGCCGGGTGGGAACCGAACTCGCCACTCCTTGGAGCCCAGGGCGCGATCATTGGTGGCACGACCTGGTCGATGGCGCGACCCCCGATCTAGAGGCCGCCTCGATGCCCGCGATGGATCCCGCTCTGATGATCTATACCAGTGGCACGACCGGAAAGCCGAAGGGCACAGTCCACAGTCACGCCGGGTGTCTCGCCCAGATGGGGAAAGAGATCCGCTACAACTTCGACGTCCGATCCGACGACACGTTTTGGTGGTTCTCCGACATCGGTTGGATGATGGGGCCGTGGGAGATCATCGGGTGCCTCCTCAATGGGGTCGGCTTCGTGGTCTTCGAGGGCGCCCCGAACCATCCGAACCCCGATCGGGTGTGGGACATGGTCGAACGGCACGAGGTCACACACCTCGGCATCAGCCCCACTGCGGTTCGATTGCTGATGCGCTCAGGCGATGATTGGGTCGACCGCCATCCGATGGAGACTCTTCGAATCCTCGGGTCGACCGGCGAGCCGTGGGACCCCGAGAGTTATCGCTGGTTCGCTGACAAGGTGGGCAAAGGCCGCTGCCCGGTCATCAACATCTCCGGGGGCACCGATATCGTCGGGTGCTTCCTCGCTCCACTTCCCGTCATGCCGATCCCAGAAATCTCGCTCCAATCCCCAGGTCTCGGCATGGACATCGACGTCTTCGACGAAGAAGGAAATCCGATCGTCGGCGAGGTGGGTTATCTCGTCTGCAAGCAACCCGCTCCATCGATGACCCGTGGACTCTGGAACAACCGCGAGAAGTATCTCGAGACCTACTGGTCCAAGTTCCCCGGGGTGTGGAACCACGGCGATTGGGCAATGGTCGATGAGAACGGTGATTGGTTTCTGTTCGGTCGCGCCGATGACACGCTCAAGATCGCCGGACGTCGAGTGGGGCCGGGAGAGATCGAATCGGCGCTGATCGAGCACGCCGCGGTCAGCGAAGCGGCGGCGATCGGAGTGCCGGATGAGTTGAAGGGAACCGAGCTGGTGTGCTTCGTGGTGCTGCACCCGGCTCGGGAGGAATCGGAGGAGCTCCGTGAAGAGTTGGTCGGGCAGGTGGTGAAAGCCCTCGGAAAAGTGGACCGCCCGAAGGCGGTGTTCTTCGTCGACGATCTCCCGAAAACTCGCAGTGCGAAGATCGTCCGCCGCCTCATTCAGAAAAAGCACCTCGGGGCGGAAGACATGGGTGATCTGACCAGCATCGCGAACCCGGAGGCGCTGGAGGCGATCGCGCGGGCGCGGTAAGAAAACCGCGCGACCGGAGGTGCTCCAGCGCCTACCCGCTACTTCTTCTTTGCGAATACCGCCCGTGGATCCGCGGCATCGCGAAGACCGTCCCCGAGGAAGTTGTAGGCCAGCACCGCAAAGAAGATGAAGAACCCGGGCAGGATCAGCCACGGGGAATACTTCAACACTTGCGAGTTCTGCGCATCCCGCAGCAACAATCCCCAAGAAGTATCGGGTTCAGTGATCCCCAAGCCGAGGAAGCTGAGCGAAACCTCACCGAGGATGTAGTAGGGGACGTAGAGCGTCGCGGTCACGATCACGAAGCTCGCTGTGTTCGGTAGAATGTGTCGCAAAATCACGCGCGAGTCTCGCGCGCCGAGCGCCCGGGCGGCGAGCGCGTACTCATTCTCTTTCAGCGACAGCACCATTCCACGCACGACGCGGCCCGTTCCTGCCCAGCCGGCCAGAGCTAAGATCACGACGATCATCAGGTAGGTATCTCGACTGTCGAGGTCGTCGGGAATGACGTAGCGCAGCGTCAGGATCAGATAAAGGCCGGGGATCGCCATCAACAACTCAGTGAGGCGCATCATGCTGAAATCGACAACGCCACCGTAGTAGCCCGAGATGCCTCCAAAGACGAGCCCGATCGTCATGCTGAGGAGAATTCCCAACAAGCCGACGGAGAGCGAGATCTGCCCACCAAAAAAGATCCGAGACATCAGGTCTCGCCCGTTCGCATCCGATCCCATGAGGAACACCACGGCGTGCCGTCTCCCCTGGTCCACGTTTGTCGTGACCCAGTCTTCTGGACGATCGATGCCGAAGAGCTTGGTACGCCCTTTCATCTTGAAGAATCCACAGAACGAGAACAACTCGACGGGCTGATCGCGCTTGACGAAGAACCGTATGGGAAGCACGACGTCGGGGTCGGGGCCCAAGAGAAAGGTGGTCTCGCCGATCTCGTCGTATGAAACGTATTCGCGAAGTGCGTGTACGTGGGGGCGGAGGGTGAAGTTGCCCTCTTGATTGAAAAAGGTCA
>CALEHF010000187.1 GCA_937876125.1 uncultured bacterium | reverse complement strand
GCGTCGAACGCGCCAGTCGAGTATCGACATCGGTGAAGAAACGGAAGGAGCCCTGATAGATCACGGCCATTTCAAGGGAAACGTTGATTCCCTGCTTCCGCCGCTTTTCGATCTCCTCGCGCTTCTCCTTGAACTCAGCGATGGCTGTCTTGGTGAGCCAAAGACCCCGAAACTCCTGGTACTTGTGCTCTCGAATGAGCTTCTTGACGGTCGGATCTTTCGCGTAGAACTTGGTCGCCTGCTGCAAGAGCGAGTGGCCGCGACGAGGGTCCTCTTCGAACGCGGCGACAGCCTGCGCGGCGAAGTCCGCTGCTCTCGCCTTTTGGATCTTCTGCCACCCATTGAGCGCCTTCTTCTCGGTCGGCCGAACGAAGAGAGCCTTTCGGTACAGCTCCGAAGCTTCGGTCGATTTCCCCGCTTCAAGGAATTCGTCCGCCTTCTCGATCATCGCTCTCGGATCGACCATCTCTCGGGGCGGTTGGGAAAGGCTCCCGTCGTCCTGGTTCCCGTTGCTCGGGTTCTCGGCGCTCGGGTCCTCGCTTCCCGCCATCATTCCGACTGTGAAGAGGAGCCAAGGAAGAATCAGGGCGCAGGCTCCCCCGCGAGCAATCGTGGTGGCAGATGGTCTCATGGCCCCCCCTGGGATCAGTGATCAGTCGGGTTCACATCGCTTCGAACCTAGAGAAGAGCATCGAAACTTTCAAGCCGTTCTTCTTTGGAACAACCTCTGGCAGGTGCACTGCGGGGTCCAACCTACGGAGCCGTCGCCACCAGAGCAGAGATCACAGATCCGAGCGTCTCCACCGCGGCTCGCCCCGCCTCGAGGACCTCCTCATGACTGAGGGTTCCCGCTCCGCGGCCCGCGGCGGCGTTCGAGATCAGAGACATCCCGAACACGTGGAGCCCGACCTGACGGGCGACAATGACTTCGGGCACCGTCGACATGCCGACCGCGTCCGCGCCGATCTGCTCGAGAAAATCGATCTCCGCCGGTGTCTCGTACTCTGGACCGAGACAGGCGGCGTACACCCCTTCGGCGAGACTGATCGACTTCGACACGAGACGCGGCGCGACCCGCAGCCACCACGCGGAGTCGTACGCTTCCGAGAGATCGACGAAGCGCGCGCCCATCGAGTCGTGATGGGGGCCGACCAGGGGAGAGTCACCCAAGAGATTGATGTGATCGCGAATACGCATCAGAGTGCCGGGGGAGAGGTCCTCGCGAATCCCCCCCGCGGCGTTCGTGACGATGACGGCGCCGGCACCGAGAGCGCGAATGATCCGCACCCCAAGCGTCGCATCGGCCAGGGACAAGCCCTCGTAGCGGTGGACCCGTCCACCGGCGACGACCACAGGCCTGCCGCCCATCTTCCCGAAGGTCCACACGCCGCGATGCCCCACCACCGTGGGCACTGGGAGATGCGGTATCTCGTCCGCGGGAACTTCGACCGCGTCTTCGATCGGCAGGCTCCCCGCGCTAAGCCCCGATCCGAGAATCAACCCGACCGCAGGAGTGAACCCAGCCAGTCGTGTGTGGAGTGCCTCGGCTGCTTCTCTGACTTGATCCGGGATCGAGAGATTCTGGCTGTTCAAGTGAGAACTCCTGCCACGCACGCGGTCGTCAATGCCGCGAGGGTTCCCCCGAGCATTGCCCGGAAGCCGTACTTCGCGAGCGTCGGTCTGAGTCCACTTTCGAGCGCACTGATCCCGCCGATCTGGATCGCGATGCTCGCGAAGTTCGCGAAGCCGCAGAGCGCATAGGTCGCAAGCATAGTACTGCGAGGGCTCATCGTGTCCTTGATGCTCGCAAGCTCCAGGTACCCCATGAACTCGTTCAGCGTCATCTTGATGCCGAGGAGGGAACCCACCTGGAACATCTCTTCCCGCGGAACTCCGAGCAGCCACGCGATCGGCGCGAACACCCAGCCGAGAATCACGCCGAGGGAGAGTCGGTGGAAGTCAGGGTTGGCGATCTCATCCTTGGTGAAGAACCACTCATGCACTTCACCGATTCCCCAGTTGACCATCGCGACGAGAGCGGTGAACGCGATCAACATCGCCATGACATTCAAGGCGAGCTTCAAGCCATCCGATGCGCCGCGGCACGCGGCATCGAGAACGTTCGAATCGATTTTCTGGATGTCGAACGGAACATTGGCAGCGGTCGCGGATTGTTCCGTCTCGGGAACCATGATCTTCGCAATCGCGAGCGCGGCGGGGGCGGACATCACGCTTGCGGCGAGCAGGTGTCCCGCGTCGATCCCGAACCCCACGTAGGCTGCGAGAACTCCCCCCGCAACCGTTGCCATACCCCCGGTCATGAGGCACATCGTTTCCGACGCCGTCATCCGTGCGAGATACGGTCGAACGACCAGCGGGGCCTCGGTCTGACCGACGAAGATGTTGGCCGCGGCGGAAAGGGACTCGGCCCCGCTCGTGCGCATCGTCCACTGCATCACCTTCGCGAGGAGATACACGATCACTTGCATCACACCGATGTGATAGAGGATCGCCGTCACGGCGCTTACGAGAATGATCGTCGCGGAAATCTGCACCGCGAAGATGAATCCGCTCGCTGGAACATCGGAGAGAGGTCCCCAAACGAACGCGGCACCCTCAGCGGAGAAGCTCAGGACCAGGTCGAACGCCTTCTTTGCACCATTGAAAAGGGCTCTGCCCGGCCCCGTGCGAAGGATGAGTCCGGCCATGATTGCTTGGAGTGCGACTCCCCAGATCACCGTGCGCAAGGCGAGCGCTTTCCGATTGGTCGACAGGAGCCACGCAATGCCGAGGAGGACGAACAATCCGAAGAGGCTCGTTCCCCGCTCGGTCACCGTGCCGCGTTGCAGGTAGTGCGTCTCCGCGGCGATCGCTTTGAATCGCTTCGTGAAGTCTTCCTCGACCTCGAGCGCCCCGGCTCGGAACGCCTCGACCGTCGCCTCGTAGACCTCGAGTCCGGTGTCCTTTACGTTTGCACTCTCGAACTGAGTCCAACTGTCGCCACCGCCACCGAGGTAGTTGTTGGTCGCGATCGAGTAGAGCTCGCCATCGGCGACCGCGACCCCCCCCGCTTTCAAGTATGCGAGTTCCTTGACGACGCCGTACTCCGCGCCGTGAGTCCAACCGATCTCGAGCCCCACCACATCGAAGCGGCGGTTCGGCGTCGATAGACCGACGCGTACCATCTCCTTGAGCTGAGCGCCGGTGAGAGTCGCGCGGACAATGGTGTTGCCGAACGGGGAGATCCCGAACAGGTCTCGACGCGTCACGGTTCCTTCGGGGAGCGCGGCCCGCACGCCGCCGCGGTTATGGATCGCGATCTCTGTTCCTGCCGCATTCGCCATCACTCGCGCGATCCACGTGGTCAGGGGATCCGATTCGGGGTGCCACCCCTTGCGCCCTCCGTCGTCGGAGATGCGAATCGGGCGGGCGAGTTCCATCGGAGATTTCCCCACCACCTCCCCCATCACGCCTTCGATCTCTGGGCGGTACTCAGCGAGGATGGCTTCGATCGCGGGGGAAACCGGCTCTTCACGCGCGACGACGGGCAAAAGGTCTCCGCCGATCTCGAAGCCTCTCTCTGCGCGCCGAACTTCGATCCGCCCGAGCAACATGCCGTTCGACTCCGCTTGCGCGATTACGGTGCCGTGCGTCGGATCCTTTTTCGGCGGGATCGCGGAGTGAGAGTGTCCGCCGATGATGAGGTCGATCCCCGCGACCGTTCTGGCGAGTTCGTCATCCCCGTGATCGCCGAGGTGGCTCAAGACGATGATGCATTCGGCACCTGAGAGCTTGAGATTGTCGACCGCCGCGCGAACCGTCTCCTCGGTGTTCGCGAATTGGAGGCTCGCCGCGACGTTTGCGATCACGATGTTCTTCGTGTCCTCGGTCACGACACCGACGAGACCGAACCGGATCCCGCCGCGCTCGATGATGGTCGTTCGGAGTGCCCACTCCACCGGTCCCGAGCGGTCAGGCTTGAGAATGTTCGCGCCGAGAATGGGGAAATCCGCCCGTTCGATGAGGGAGCCCAGGATCGGCACTCCCAGGTCGAAATCGTGATTCCCGATGGCCGAGGCATCGACCCCGATCTCGTTGAAGAGATCGATGATCATCCGCCCGTCGGTGAGGTTGCCCTCCGGTGTCCCTTGGAACCAATCGCCGGCGTCGAGAAGCAGCATCTGCTCGGCTCCGACCCGACCCCGCTCGGCCTCGACCATCGCCGACAGGGCACGGATCCCCCCCAGCTCTCCCGACGACCGCTTCACGGGATAAACCTGCCCGTGGAAGTCATTCAGGTGGAGGATCACCACCGGATCCTGGCCGAATGCTCGGCCAGAGATTCCGAAGATCAACAAACAGAAGAGTGAAACGGCGAAGATTCGTTGTCGCACCAAAGCTCGAGCAGGTAGTGCCCGAGGGGGTCGCGGAATGCGCTGCACGGCGGCTCCGATCGGATGAGGGAGGGGAGCAGCATACTGAACCCACGACTCTTGCGGCAAGTCCGCTTGAGATCATGCTTTGGTGGAACGCCTTCTGCTTGTCAGCAGGAACTCCCTCGCTAGACTCCGCCTGGCCCACCCGTCAGGGTACCCACGGGGTGTTGCTGCCCAGACTGGACACTTGTCGACGTTCAGCAAGTCAGAATGAGACCCCAGATCGCCCCCAGAAAGGACCACCGGATGACCGCCAGCGAGCATCCTCTCCCCGAACGGATCTTCCGTGCCTACGACATCCGCGGGATCGTCGATGAGGACCTGACCAACGACATCGTCTATCGAATCGGCCTGGGCTACGGGACGATGCTGCGGGGGGAGGGGCGAAAGACGATCGCGGTGGGGCACGACGTCCGAGCCTCGAGCGCGCCGTTTGCCGCCTCGGTCGCCGAAGGTCTCCGCGACGCCGGCATGGACGTCACGCACGTCGGTGAGGTCCCCACCCCGCTCCTCTACTTCGCCACAGCGAAGTTCGAGCTCGACGGCGGAATCATGATCACCGGAAGCCACAACCCAATCGAATACAACGGGCTGAAGATCACCCGCGGCATCTGGCCGATTTGGGGTGAAGAAATCACCAAGCTGCGCCTCATCGCCGAGCGCGCCGTCCCTGTCGCCGAAAAGGGATCTCTCGAGCAACGAGAGATCATTCCGCTCTACCTCGCCGAGCTGAAAGAGAAGTTCCAGTTCCCGGCTGGAACGAAGATCGCGATCGACTGCGGCAATGGCACCGCGGGCCCGGTGGCGATTCCGCTGTTCGAGGCGCTCGGGGTCGAAGTCGATGCTCTCTACCCCGAACCGGACGCAACCTTCCCGAACCACCTCCCCGATCCCGAAGTTCCGAAGTACATGCAGGACCTCTGCGACAAAGTCGCCGGTGGCGGCTTCGCGGCAGGTTTCGGGTTCGATGGCGATTCCGATCGAGTCGGCGTGATCGACGAGACCGGCACGAAGCGGAGCGCGGACCATCTGGTCCTGATCTTCGCCCGCTACCTCCTCGACAAGCTCGGGAAGGGCACGATCATCTTCGACGTGAAGTGCTCCGACTACCTGTACACCGACATCGCGAAACGCGGGGGGACGCCGATCCTTTGGAAGACCGGGCACTCGATCATCAAAGAGAAGATGCGCGAGGAGAACGCGATTCTCGCGGGCGAACTCTCCGGGCACATCTGCGTGATGCACGACTACTACGGCTTCGATGATGCCTTCTATGCCGCTTGCCTGACGCTCAAGATCATGACCGAGACCGGCAAGACCTGCTCCGAGCTGTTCGCCGACATTCCCGAGACCTTCTACACCCCCGAGGTGAAGATACCCGTCACCGAGGAAGCAAAGTTCGCCGTGGTTGCTGCGCTCCAAGATCACTTCAAGCGCGAACTCGGCGGCGACCGCGCAAACACCATCGACGGCGTGCGCGGAACCTGGGACGACGGCTGGATGCTGGTTCGAGCGTCGAACACGACCGCGAATCTGACGGTGCGCGTCGAAGGGCGGACCCCGGAAGCGCTCACCCGAATTTCGAGGACCGTCATGGCAGCACTGAAGGAACACCCGGTGGACGTCAGCGCACTGGAGGAGTTCACGTAGCGATCCGAACACCCTCAAGGGGGTGTACTTTCAACATCAAAACGAGCCGCGGAACGATCCCTCGTTCCGCGGCTCGTTTTGTTTGAAGAGGGCGTGGCGCTACTTCTTCTTGGGCTCCTTGTTTTGGGGGGGAAACCTCTCGGGGTAGGTCCTCCGATTGAATTCCGCCGTGCACTCCTTGGAGTCGAAGTAAACCGAGGATCCGTCGCTACGCCGTGACTGTTTGGCATTCGCGATCTCCACCTGCTGACCACAGATGGGGCAAGTCGCCATCGTCTCTCGCTCCACCAGTTTTGCGGTCGCCGGAACTCGGTACTCCGCGAGGGGGACCTCCATGACCGAGACGTCGATCGCGGTCACACTGATGTTGTACGCCAAGATCGCGGTCACCACGGTGAAGTCCACCTGGAGCGGCAGCCCCTTCAGCTCAGCGAGCTTCGGAAGCACCTCTTTCGAGAACGCCCCCAGCTTGCTGTAGAACTGAAAGAACGGAATGTCGATCCCCTCCGACGGCGCGAGCCAGACATTGACAATCGTCCGGCCGTTTTCCTTCACGAGAACTCGCTCCGCCGTACGCTCGAGAATCACCTTCTTCTCGCCGGTGCGCTCGACGATGACCTCACGCTCGAGTCCGGGGCGCAGATATTGCGCAGCCATCACTTCCTTCCGCTCGAGCTCCGGCCGACCCTTCAATCGTTCCAGAGTTTGGCGCTCGGAACGATCTCGACTCTTCTGAAGCTCGCCGAGCTCGCCATCTTCGCGGTAGTGTTTTCCGTCGGCGGAAACCTCCTTCAGTCTCGGTTCACCGTCGACCAGCTCGAGAAGATAGATCACCCCCCCTTGGAGGTCATCGAGTCGGAGGTGGTCCTTCGTCACCTGCATCCGTTGAAAGACCTTCTCCTTCGTCGGTTGGTTCGGAAGGCCGTTCGCCTGTTGGCTGATGACCAAGGATCGAACGTTTCCGACGCCCAGAGACGGAGCTTGGGCCGCAGGCACGACTTGCCCCCAAAGGTCGGGTGAGGTCAGGATGAGAGCGAGCAGCGAAAGCGCGAGGCAGGAGCGCATGAAGGATCCTCTCCGGATCACGAGCTGTCGGATCGGGGCACGTGGGGGGACAGAACCGATGACGGTCCCCCAGACATCTTCGGCGATCTGTCCGAACTCGTCCACCGAGAGCGGGGAGCACCGACGAATCCACCGAAGAACCGGTTCCTGGCGACTCCGTCCATGGGGGGCCGTGCCGCCGCCAAGAACTGGTGACACCGCGATGACGCCCGATGGAGCCCCTTGGGATCAGATCTGCCATTCCCCATTGAGGAGGAGTGTCACCTCGTCGCCACCGTAGGTACGAGCGACTACGTTGACCTGTTCATCGGAGATCATCATGTCGGTGTGAGCGCTCGATTCGTTGCACCCTACCTCGACGAGCTGATCGGGGGTCATCGTCTCTCCGCCGTCGAGGCAGCTCTTGTAGGCGGATCCAACCGCGATATGACACGCGGCATTCTCGTCGAAAAGGATCTCCTGGAAGACCAAACCGGATTGGAAGACAGGGGAGTCGATGCCGACCAGCGCGACCTCGCCGAGGCGACTGGCACCAGGGTCAGACTGAATGTATTCGGCGTAGGTCTCTTTCCCAGACGATGCCTCCACCGAGGAGACTTTGCCCTCCGAAAACTCGAGCTTGAGATCCTCGATGAGCTTTCCGTTCACGAGGAAGGGACGTGTCACCCGAACGGAGCCCGTCGTGCGACGCCAATCGGGCGTGGTAAACACCTCTTCGGTGGGAAGGTTCGGCTCGAACGGCACTCCATAGGGACCGATGTCGGTTCCCCCTTTGAAAACGGCCTTCTTCGACAATCCGACGGTGAGATCGGTCCCCGGTCCCGTGAAGTGCAACTCGGAGATCGACATCTCCGAAAGCGCTTTGCCGCGATGATGCAGCTTCTCATTGTGCTCGTCCCACGCGGCGAGGCAGTCTTCACGGTCAGCGCGCACCAAGCGGAGAATCTCGTCCCACAGCTTTCGCTCGCCATCTTTGCCGGAGAGATCTGGGAAAACTTTCTTCGCCCATCCCTCGGTCGCGGCCGCGGCGACGGTCCAGTGCACCTGACCCCGACCGATGCCGTCATCGTAGAAGCGCTTCGCGGCGTGGTACTGCGCGACCCGCGCCCGGTTCAGCTTCGCTGGCGGAAGATCAGAGAGGATGTCGGGATCCTCGCTCCCGACCAACCGGATCGTCGCCCCTTTGTTTTCGACCCACTCGTCGAACTTCGCAGTGATGAAGCCGGGGACGAAGTCGAGGGACTCCTCATTCGCGTGGAGGAAGCGACTGCGGGCGGCCCGGGCGTCGATCAGATCGAGAGTCACTGATTTCGCTCCCCGGCGGTACGCCGCGTCGACGACCCTCACGGCGAAATCACGCACGGCGGCTTCTGCGGTCAGGAGCAACATTTGCCCCGGCTGCACGTTTGCCCCGTGGGTGACGAGCAGTTCGGCGTACCGGTCAAGTTTGTCTTCGAAGGACATGGGTCTCTCTCTTCACATTGGGTTGTCGCCACCGGGTGCTCAAGTTCGACTCGACGCACGGAGCAGGAACCTGGCCGAGCGGGAACCCTCTCGAAACCAATCTCTTCCGGGCCCATTCGCAGGTCGAGGAACGGCTCAGGATACGCCGTTTCTCGCCGGAATCACGCTCTTCGGGAGAACTCTGTCACGGGCCCTGCATTTCCCGATGCGACGGGTCCGGGTAAACTTCTCCATGGGACATGATCCGATTTTGACCGACTGCGCTCCTGTTCGCCACAGCTCCGCTCCCTGTCGGGACCGGCCCGGCGAGGGTTCCCAGAGCGCATCAATGTGCACGCTGAGCGATCCCGCTCCGGTGCCCAGGGAGGTTCGCATGGCGACTCCGCGCCGACCGGTCTGGTGGCTCCGTTTTACGCTCCTTGGCACCGCGCTCTCGGCGAGCACGTTCTTGCCGCTTCCACCGCAAGTCGCCGCTGACCCACCCCCGGGATACTACGACTCGGCGATCGGCCTGACGGGAGCACCACTGTCAGCTGCTCTGCACGAGATCGTCGACGACCATCTCCGCGTCCCGTACACCGCTTCGAGCACCGACACCTGGGATGTCCTCGCCATCGCGAACGCGAATCCCCTGGTCCCAGGGGAGATTCTGACCGTGTACAGAAACCACAGTGTCGACGGAACAGACCACTCTCAATCGACCGGGTTCAATCGCGAACACACGTGGCCGAGTTCATACGGCTTCACCGACGACAATGGCTGCAACTACCCCTACACCGATTTGCATCACTTGATGCCGGCGGACTGGGGCTACAACACCGCTCGAGGAAACCGGGTTTACGACTTTTGCACCGGCAGCTGTGACCTCTGGCCAGTGGACGGAGCGCCGACCACCCCCAACCGGGGAACTGGCTCTGGGAACACCGGTTCCTGGGAAGCATGGCCGGGCCGTCGTGGCGACGTCGCTCGTGGGCTCCTCTATTTGAGTGTGCGCTACGAGGGGGGCACCCACGGCGTAACCGGCTGCACCGAGCCCGATCTGATCCTGACCAACAACCGCAGCCTCATCGTTTCGAACACCTCGCAGAACTACTCCCCCGCCTACATGGGAGAGCTGTCGACCCTGCTTCTGTGGCACCTCAGCGATCCGGTCGATGACTTCGAGCGCAACCGCAACGACGTCATTGCGAACTTCCAAGGAAATCGCAATCCGTTCGTCGACCACCCCGAGTGGGCATGCATGATCTTTGGCTGCCCGGGCGGGGACCCCGTTCCACCGATCCCGCCGACCGGCATTCTCGCCATTCCCGGGGACTGCTCGACAATTCTCGCGTGGGGTGCCAACCCGGAGTTTGACCTCGCGGGCTATCGAGTGCTGCGCTCGAGCGGGGGCGGCGCGGCAGTTCCGGTTCAAACGGGCCTTCTCGTTGCCACGGGCTTCGTCGACGACACTGCACTCAACGGAGTGTCGTACGAGTACACGGTCGTCGCGGTCGACCTCGCAGGGAACGAGAGTCTTCCCAGTGCCCCCCAGCCGAGTACGCCGAACGGGTCGGGCGCGTGCGGAGTCGCTTTCCTCCCATGGGTGAACGAAATTCACTACGACAACGTCGGGACCGACCTCGATGAGGGTGTGGAGATCGCCGGCCCGGCTGGAACGGATCTCGGCGGCTGGCTCGTCGTCAGCTACGAGGGAGTAGGCGGCACGATTGCGGGGACGACGTTCCTCAACGGCACGCTCCCCGATCAGTCGGGGGGCTTTGGGACGATTTGGTTCCCGATCCCTGCTCTGCGGAATAGCGGCCCCGCAGGACTCGCCGTCGTCGATGGCGGGGGAACGGTGATTGAGTTCCTCAGCTACGAAGGGAGCTTCACGGCCTCCGCCGGAGTCGCGAACGGTCAGACCGCGAGCGACATCGGCGTCTCTGAGTCGTCCAGCACGCCTGTCGGGACTACGTTGCAACGGGTCGGCACCGGTAGCCGTGGCAGCGACTTTGTTTGGGTGACATCACTGCCATTCAGCGAGTCGAACGTGAACATTGGGCAGTTCCTCGGTTGCCCCGCGGGAGGAGACGATTGCAACGGCAATGGGGTCGATGACGCCTGCGAAATCGCTACGGGACAAGTCTCTGACCTGAACCAGGACGGGATTCCCGATCCTTGCTCAGCCAGCGAGTTCTTGCGAGGGGACGGGAACCGCGACGGCACTCGAGACATTGCAGATGCAATTTTCGCCCTCGGCGTGTTGTTTGGCGGGTCGACCGCGGGTTGCCTCGATGCCCTCGACAGCAACGACGACGGGGCGATGAACATCGCCGACGCCATTTTCCTTCTCGCCTTCTTCTTCTCCGGCCAATCGGCACCGCCCCCCCCCACCGCCAGTTGCGGGGAGGATCCCACGCTCGACGCCCTCGATTGCGCTCTGCCCACCAACTGCCCGTAGCTGTTGCCCAAGCGGGGTCTTCGGCGGGGTCAGGGGGACGATGGTAGTCTTCTGTAGGAACCGGTGCGCTTGCCCCACGGGAAGCGCGTGGAGACCGGAAACTCCCTCGGAGGCTGTCCATGCTCGTTCAGTTGGTGATCGGCTTCTTTATAGTGAGCGCGATCGTGCTGTTTTGGCTCGGACGTGCGCCTCGGGATCCGATCGCACGGGGCTCCATCGAAGCGGGAATGTCGGAGGCGGATGTGATCGCCACTGTGGGCCCCCCGCAGGAGATTCTCCGGACACGCGATCCGCTCGATCCCGGTTTCTTCACGAACTCGCGCCGGGAGACCTACATCTACGCGAACGAACGAGCCGTGTACTTCGAGCGCGGGCATGTCGTCGGAGTGGGCCAGCGTGCGGATGCTGGCAACCCCACGAAGCCTCCAGCCCAGATCATTGCAAATCAGGCAGACCAGGCGGTTCAAGAACCGGCGAACTCGGCTCGCCCGGAGGACCACCAGCCGAGCGAGCCAACCACCTCCCCAGAGCAGTAGCAGTCCCAGCGAAACGATGGATGCAGCCCCCTTCCCCTTGGCGGCAGGTCCACGCGAGATCTCCCACGGGGACCCGCTCTCCCACCGTGATCGTTGAGACCCCACGAAAAAACCCTTCGAACCGCGATCGGTCCGAAGGGTTGAATTTTTGGTCGGGGTGAGAGGATTTGAACCTCCGGCCTCCACGTCCCGAACGTGGCGCTCTACCAAACTGAGCCACACCCCGTCACTTCTGTATGAGCCTTGCGAGGGTGGGCAGATCGTCACGAAGCAACTCGGCTCAAGGCACCACGCCCGCTCGACTTACCACGCGACACACCGTTTCCCAGCAAGGGCGGAGAAGTATAGCCCGCCCCCGAAAAGTGGTCAACGTTCCCGAGAAGAATCGAAGAGCACCTTCTCCCTTTCAGTTCACACCACACGCAGAAGGGGCAAGTCCACAAGAAAGCCGACGGCGCCCCGGTCACCGGGACGCCGTCGGCAATACTCCAGAAGGGCCGGAGCGCTCAGACTGCGAGCAGTCTGTTGAAAAAGTGCTTTCGAATCGAGAGGTTGAGATTTCGAGTCCAGTGCCCCCGGCCAAACGACGTCGTACTGGTCGTACTTCGAGTTTGGCCGGGAGTGCTGGGCGAAGGAAGCTCGGCTTCTCGATCGAAATGACTCTTTCAACCGGTTGCTAGGGTTGGGGCAACCCGCAATCGAGCGTGTCCGCAGTCGGATCGAGTCCCGCCTCGACAAACGGCGGCGGCGGCTCAGTACCCGCCATGAAGAGGAAGTTCAGCAGGTAAATGGAGTCGCCGAGATCGATCGTTCCGTCGTCGTTCGTGTCGACTGCGTCGATACAGAACGGCGTCGGTCCGCCCCCGAAGAGGTATTCGAGGGTGAAGATCGGGTCCGCAAGGTCGATCTCCAGATCGTCGCTGATCAGACCGCGACGGAACCCGTAGAGGAACGCGTCCAGGAGCGAATCGCTGCCGAATGTGTTCGAAAGCTCGATGTCGACGGAGCCGATGAAGTCGACTCCGGGGGTCTCGCAGGTCAGGGTGTTGTCGTCGACCACCACGATGTTCAGCGCTGTGATGCCACCGATGGTGATCGTCGTATCGAGCGCGGCCGCGAAGCCGGTGCCGGTGATCGTCAGCATGGTGCCGCCCTGGTAGATTCCGACGATCGGCATGACATCGCCCAAGGTGACGGGGATAACGTCCACGTCACAGGCTCCTTGGAGAATAGACGGCGGGCCGTTCGGATCGGGGAAGCTGACTGCCAGCAACTCGTAGTGGTAGCTACCCGGAGCGAGGCCGGTATCGGCGTACGTCTGCGTTCCATCGTCGAAGACGCCGAGCAGCACGCCATCGCGGAACAACATGTAGTAGTCCGCCGGGCCGCCGGGGTTGCAGTTGTTCCACGTAATGTCGGCGTTATCGACTCCGGAGACGCAAGTGAACTCGCACTCGGCCACTGCCGGAACGATCAGATCGAAACCGCTTTGGACCGGCACCAGGCTCGCGCCATTGACCACGATCACGGTGGCGACTGGTGGCACACCCACCGTGTCGCACGGGGCGATGGTGGAGACGATGTCCGCTTCGCCGGCGAGCGGCTGCACGACGCCCGGAGCTATGGAGTAGTCGAGGATTTGGAGCTCATATCCCGTTCCCGGAGGGAGAGTGAACGCGCCGACGAGGCTGATCACCACGCCCGCGGACACGCCGTTCGGGAAGACCGAGACATCGTTGAATGCGGGCAGATCGCCATCTTGCACGATCAGTGTGGTCGCGCCATCCGTGGCGGCTTCGAGGACGGCGATGGTGTCGTCGTTGCAGATCCCGTAGGACCAACCTTGGACAATCTGATCCGAGTCGAAAAGCACGCGTGCGGAGAAGCCACTCCCGCCGGGCAGGACAATATGCGGATTCTGACCGATCGGCTCGACGGTCAGGTTCAAGACCTGCGCACTCGCCACCGGCACTGCCGTACACATCACGAGCCACACCAGAACCGTGGTCAATCGGCGCATGGTACCTCCTCCAAGACGGACCGCTCCCCCGGGCGAGAGAGAGGTCATCCTGATATTCATCATGAAAGATGGGCGAAAGAGCCGAGCCCGGATCGCCACTCAACACACCAGGTGGCGGAGCTCTTTCGCAGGCGATTTCCTCGCTGAAACTCTAGGCGCCGGTAGAGGGGGAGTCAATGGCGGGACACCCTGCCGAGCAAAGATTCATCGGCGTGGGGGTACAGGGTGGCGTCAATCGGCCATTGGAGGCGGCGCGGGAGTATCCAGTTGCGCGGCACCATCCGCAGGTTCACGCGGGTCCGGAATCCTGCGGGGGTCGGTGACCCCCGCCTCGCGCAGGATCCGGACAGTGGGGGGCTCCTCGAGACCATGCTTTTCGAGGAGCTCGAAATCGCGGAGTAACTCCGAAGAATTCCCCTCGACGACGCAGCTCCCTCCGTCGAGAACCGCAATCCGATCGACGGTCCCGAGAAGAAGCTCGAGATCGTGGGTGGCGATGACCAGCGTCTTGCTCCACCCCCCGAGAAACCTCTCCAGCCGCCGTCGCGCCCCGGCATCGAGATCGTTGGTCGGCTCATCCAGAACCAAGATCTCCGGATCGAGCGCGAGGACCGTCGCGATGGCCGCCCCTTGCTTCTCGCCGCCGGACAAACGGTGGGTGGGTCGGTCACGCAAGTGAGACACCTCAAGCCGGGCGAGAGCCCCCGCAACGCGTGCCTCGACTTCGGCCTCTCCGAGTCCGGCGTTCCGCGGGCCGAAGGCAACATCCGCCCCGACCGTCGGAAGGAACAGTTGGTCGTCGGGGTCTTGAAACAAGAAACCGACCTGTCGGCGGATCGTCGGTAGGTTGCGCTTCGTCGCTTCGAGCCCGAGCACCCAGAGATGACCCTTGGCGGCGTAGACCCCGGCAAAGTGATGCAGGAGTGTCGACTTCCCCGATCCGTTCGGGCCGATGATCCCCCACCGCTCGCCCCGGCCGATCTGAAGATCGACCGAGCCGAGCCCCGCAGTGCCTTCGGAATAGCGGTAGTGGAGTTTCTCCGCCCGCAGTGCCGGGCCTGGCTCCGGTCCGCGCTCTGCCGAGTTCTCGTCGGTCACGTCCCGGTTCCCCCACTCACAAGACCTGCAGCGAGCCAAACTGCAACGAGCACGCCCGCCGCGATCAGCAATCGCGCAGAATCACTTCGTGTCCAATTCAAGTCTCGACCGATGGGAAGAGTGCCCTGGTACCCCCGGAGCCGCAAGGCGACTTCAATCCGATGCCCTCGGTCGAGGGATCGCACGAACAGAGTCGCGAGCATCGCACCACCACTTCGCCAGGGTGCGACGGGTCCCCCCCGGAGTCGACGCGCCAGCAGCAGACGACCTCCCTCATCGAGCAACACCCAAAGATAGCGGTACACGAGCGAACAGGTCTCGAGAAACCCGCGTGGCACATGACAGCGATCGAGTGCACTGAGAATTGCGGGCAAGGGGGTCGTGAGAACGAGAACAAGGGTGACTCCGACCGATACCCATGCTCGCCCGATGATCAGAAGTGCAGCTTCGATTCCGTCAGGTGCGAGGCCAACGGTCCATTCGCCAAGGTGCAGCCCGCCCGCACTCCCATGAACAATCTGAATCGCGCGCGCAGCCGCCACGAACCCGACGAAGGGAAGCACGACAAGCGACCGCAGCAAGAGGCTCTTCCAGGGGATTCCCCCGTAGCCTGCGACGGCGGACAGCACCAGAGCGATCCCCCCCAGACGTAGTACGCTCACGGCATCGGGGTCTCGCGATCCAAGGGCGATGATCAGAAGAGTGGCGAGTGAGATCCCAACCTTGAGCCGGGGATCCCACCGCTGGAGGGCTCCGTCCCCGTGGGCACTGCGATCGATCCACTCACGATGCACGGTCGTTGGTTTCCTCTGCCCCCTGAGAGTCTGCCCCCTGAGAGCCTGACCCCTGAGAGCCTGCCGCTTCCTTGGCAGGGGAAGACCCTCGGCGCGCGAGCCCCACGAGCAGGGTCAAGACTCCGAAGGTCGCAAGCACACCTGCAGCCCCGGAGAGGATCTTGGACCACCGCTCCGACTCGACCCCCTCGATGGTGTAGCCGGGGAAGGGCGCAGGAGCGGGCTCCTCACCGACGATGCCCTCATCATCGAGAAAACGCTCGAGCGTATCGGGGTGGCGAGAAGCGATCGTCGCACCGAGGGCCGCGAAGAGGAGCGCCAGTCCCAGACCACTCAGTTTGAGGCGCGACATCACTCCACTCTTTCCGGCGAGAGCCAAAGTGGAATTCGTCCTCCGAGCAACTCGCGAATCGAGACGAAGGCGATTGCCGTGATCACCCCCTCGGCCGCCGCAACTCCCCCTTGAACCAGCAAGAGACCGCTGGCGACGACCTTCGCATCGATTTTTGAACCGAAGATCAGTTCCAGCGAGATCGCGAGTGAAGAAGCGGCGACGCCTGCGATCCCAATGGCGACAAGCACCGGAATTCGGTGTCTCCCCTTCACCGGGGTCGCTCGGAGAATCAACGCGGAGACCACCGCGGGAAGGAGAGCCAAATTGCAGACATTCGCACCATAGGCGAGGACGCCTCCATCTTGAAAGAGGAGGCACTGCACCAAGAGCACCGCTGCGCAGACGACGATGGCGGCCGCCGGCCCCAGCAGGATGGTCAGTAGTGCGGTCCCGGTGAGATGCGCGCTCACAGGGGATCCAGGAATCGTGAAGTTGATCATTTGCGCTGCAAACATGAAGGCACCGAAGACGCCCACCAAGGCAGAGTGCTCCTCATTGGACCCCCGGACAAACCCACGAGAGGCGATCGCGATCCCTCCACCGCCCATCACCCAGGTCGCGGTGATGACCCACGGCGACTCGATGACGCCATCGAAAATGTGCATCGATCTCCCGTCGAGATCAGAGTTGAGGGTCCGCCGCCTGCGGCTTCAAGCAGAGGACCAATCGTAGAACCCGCGGCCGGATTTCTTTCCGAGCCGTCCCGCGCGCACCATCGTCCGCAAGAGAGCGGGCGGGCGGAACTGTTCCCCCACTTCTCGATGCAGGTGCTCCGCAATTGCCAGGCGCACATCGAGACCGACGAGATCGGTGAGGCGCAAGGGACCCATCGGATGTCGGTACCCTAGCTCCATCGCCCGGTCGATCTCCTCAGCACTCGCGACACCCGCTTCGAGCATGCGAATCGCCTCCAACCCGATGGCGACCCCGAGTCGCGACGTCGCAAAACCAGGGCTGTCGCGCACAACGATCGGTTGTTTATGAATCGTTGCGCAGAAAGCCAACGATCGATCGACCGCGGCATCGGTCGTGTCGAGCCCCCTGACGATCTCCACCAGGGCCATCGCAGGGACTGGGTTGAAGAAGTGGAGACCGATCACACGTTCGGGAGACGGAATCCCCGCCGCGATCCCCGTGATCGGAAGACTAGAGGTGTTCGTGCCGAGCAGGCAGTCGGAAGAGACCACTTCCGCCACCGCTCCGAAAATCTTCTGTTTCAGTTCCAGAGATTCGGGCGCCGCCTCGATCACGATCGTCGCTCCATCGACTGCAGAGGTGAGTTTTGGATCGGGACGCAGCAGCTCCCGAACGGTATCGCGAGCGGAGGCGGGAATTTTCTCTCGATCAATCCCCTTCTCGACCCCCGCGTGAATGGATGCCACCGCCTGCTCGAGAGCATCCGCTGAGACGTCGTGAAGCGTGGTCTGGTAGCCGAAGGTCGCACAGACTTGCGCGATACCGCGGCCCATCGTTCCAGCTCCGAGAACTGCGATTCGTTCCGTCATGATGGGATTCCTCTCACGAGCTCGGTTCGAAGCCATCGGACCCAGAGTTTCGCAACCGACGCGACGAGGTGCCAGCGAAGTGGAGCGATCGATCAGCAGATCTTGCAGTCGAGGGGGTCCCTCGCTGAGAATGAGCCGGTCAAACTTCCAGTTTTGCCCCCCACTCACCCGAAAGTCGAGGAACGATGGCCGACTCCCTCATTGAAACTGCCACAGACGGCCCGATCCGCACCATTCAGCTCTCGAACCCTCCCGCGAATTGTTACTCCCACGAGATGATGCTCCAACTCGATCGCGAAATCCTCAACGCGCGCTTCGACGAATCGGTTCATGTCATCATCTTACGGGGCCAAGGAGAGAAGTTCTTCTGTGCCGGGGCAGACATCGGAATGTTGGGAGACGTCACTCCGACCTTCAAGTACCACTTCTGCCTCCACTCGAACGAGACCCTCAATCGACTCGAGCAGACCCCCAAGCTGACGATCGCCGTCTTGAACGGGCACTGCGTCGGGGGCGGTCTCGAAGTCGCGATGGCGTGCGATCTGCGGGTTGCGCGGCGCGGCGCAGGAAAGATCGGTCTCCCCGAAGTGAATCTGGGAGTCCTTCCTGGCACCGGGGGGACCCAACGCATGCTCCGGCTCTTGGGGAAGTCTCGCGCGATGGAGTGGCTCGTGACGGGAAAGGTCACCACTTTCGAGGAAGCGAAGGAAGTGGGGCTTGTGCATGAGGTGTGGGAGGAAGCGGGCTTCCATGAACGGGTGCTCGAGTATGCGAAGAGTTTCGCACCCCCACAAAAAGCCTCGAAAGCGGTCGGCCTCATCAAACGCGCGACTCAGAGCGGCGCCGAAGTCGGCTTCCACGAGGGACTGGCACTCGAGCGCGAGTTACAACAACAGCTCTTCACCTCGAGGGACGCATCCGAGGGAATTGCCGCGTACAACGAGAAGCGCCCCCCCGTGTTTCGCGGGGAGTGACACGAGATCCGCTGAGCCCCGCCCCGAGTGGAGTCCGGCGGAGTCGGTGGACCCCTTCGAGGGTCCCTGACAGAATCAGACGATCGAGATCAGTACTCAGGGAAAGGGAAACTCGCATGGCTATCCATCGCACCGACACAAGATCCGGCACCCTGACCGTAGCGACGGTCACCATCGATCATGCCCCCGCGAACGTCCTCGACCTCGAACACGTCCGCGAACTCGCGAGCGTGCTGCATCAAGTACGCGCCGACGATCGAGCTCGTGTCCTGATTCTGCGCGGCGCAGACACTGTGTTCTCAACAGGAGTGGACATCAAAGAGCACACTCCCGAGACCATGCCTGAACTTCTCCCTGCGTTTCACAGCCTGTTCGAAGCACTCCTCGGAATTCCCGCCATCACCATCGCGGCGCTCCATGGACGTTGCCTGGGCGGTGCAGCCGAACTCGCCTTCGCCTGTGATCGCATCGTCGCCGAAACTGGAACTGAAATCGGCCTCCCCGAAATTCAACTTGGCTGCTTCCCTCCTGTGGCAATCCCCCAGCTCGTCGCCCGACTCGGCATCGGCCGCGCCACTGGGATGATTCTCGGCGGAGGAAACATCCCCGTCGAAGATCTCCAGTCTTGGGGACTCGTAGATTCCATCGCGCCCAACGGAGGCCTCGAGGCCGCCATTGACCTAGAGGTCGCCCGATACTCGAAGTGGAGCCCGGCCGTCATCGGCCAGGTCGCCCATCTTCTCCACGAAGAAACCCGGCACCACTGGGCGCGGCGCATCCCGGCGGTAGAAGCAGACTACCTCGAAAACTTGCTCCCCCACCCCGACTGTGCCGAGGGCATTGCCGCCTTCCTGGAGAAACGCGAGCCGGTCTGGCAAGAGCCCGAAGGCTTGATGAGCCCCGACGAAGTCGCACTCTGAACCCGGGCAGAGTGTGGCACTCTCCCCAGAACCCGAAAGAGCACCTGACGTGAGTGAGTGCGAGGCGCAGAGCCTGCCCACCGAGATGACCGCCGCGCGTGTCGAAGCTCACGGTCATTTGGATGCGCTGAAACTACGAACAATCGCGGTGCCCCACCCGGGCCCGGGGGAAGTCCTCGTCTCGGTCCGGGCTGCTGGACTCAACCATCTCGACCTCTGGGTCCGAAAGGGAGTTCCCGGCCATACGTTCCCTCTCCCGCTGACTCCAGGTTGCGATGGTGCAGGCGTCGTGATCGCCCTCGGCCCCGGCACCCGCCGAGCCAAAATCGGGGACGAGGTGATCATCGCCCCGGGCCTGTCGTGCGGAGTTTGCGCGGCTTGCGTGCGGGGCAACGATCCTTTGTGCACGCAGTACGGAATTCTCGGAGAGACTCGCGACGGCACATGCGCAGAGTACGTACTCGTCCCTGAAGCGAATTTGCTCCCCCGACCCAGCCAAGTCCCCTGGCCACTGGCGGGTTGCTTCGCGCTGGTTTCACTGACCGCATGGACGATGCTTGTCGACAGAGCACGGCTGCAACCAGGAGAAACGATCCTTGTCCTCGCGGGGGGAAGCGGGGTGGGAAGCCTCGCGATCCAAATCGGCCGGTACATTGGGTGCAGGGTGATAGCGACGGCGGGGGGATCAGAGAAGTGTGCGCGGCTCCGAACACTCGGAGCGGATGAGACGATTGATCACAATACCGAAGGCATTTCCGAACGAGTGCTGGAACTCACCGACCAACAGGGCGTAAACGTCGTGTTCGAGCACGTGGGAGAGGCGACCTGGGATGAAAGCCTCCGCAGCCTCGCATGGGGAGGCCGACTCGTCACCTGCGGAGCCACCACCGGTGCGAAGGCCACGATCCAGCTGCGGCGACTCTTCTTCAAGAGTCAGTCGATTCTCGGCAGCACGATGGGACCGCGCGGAAACCTTCACACCCTGGTGAAACTTCTCGATCGCGGAATACTCACACCTCAACTCTCTGAAACACTCCCTCTCCGCGATCTCAGAGAAGCGCATCGCAAGCTCGAAGCGCGAGAGGTCTTCGGAAAAGTAGCCGTCATTCCCTGACCGACGGCAAGCAGCCAGCCGCGG
This sequence comes from uncultured bacterium, assembly GCA_937876125.1. Taxonomy (GTDB): domain Bacteria; phylum Planctomycetota; class UBA8108; order UBA1146; family UBA1146; genus JAFMMO01. The sequence continues at coordinate 817 of CALEHF010000187.1, read as the reverse complement.
CCCAACGCAACCCTCCAAAATTCCTCTCCGCCCCCGGCGAGGGCCACTAGAATCGCCCTCGACTCACCCCGGAAAGGACCTCCATGGAACCGCGCATCGTCGTCACTCGCGAAGACAACATCGAGACTCTGACTCTGAACCGCCCCGACGCCATGAACGCCCTCGACGCAGAGATGGTGCGCGCTCTCCACGACGAACTCGACCGCCTGGAAAATGACCGCGAACTCTCCGCGATCGTTCTGACCGGAGCAGGCGAAAAGGCGTTTGTCGCGGGAGCGGACATCGCAGAACTCAGAGATCGACGTGCCCCGGAAGCATTCGATCGAGTGAACCAACACCTGTTTCGGCGCGTCGCTGAACTCCCGATGCCCACCATTGCGGCGGTGCGCGGGTGGGCCCTCGGTGGAGGCTGCGAACTCACCTTGAGCTGTGATCTTCGCGTCGCTAGCCCGAGCGCCCGTTTTGGTCAACCGGAGGTCGCTCTCGGCATCATTCCTGGGGCGGGTGCCACCCACCGCCTGGCGCGTCTGGTTGGGCTCGGAAAAGCACGGGAGCTGATCTTCACGGGGGAAGTGATCAACGCCAACGAAGCTCACCGCATCGGGCTCGTCAACCAGCTCGCCGCGAGCGACGAGACCCTGCTCGAGGCGGCAAACACTCTCGCCCGAAAGATTGCGAAGAACTCTACAGGCGCAGTGAGACTTTCAAAAATTGCGGTGAACCACGCTCTCGACCCCGGCGAGAGAGGCCGAGACCTCATCGAAGTCCTCGCCCAAGCGCTGTGCTTCGAATCAGAGGACAAAGAAAGCCGCATGAC